>NZ_JOGV01000031.1:0-171839 GCF_000721365.1 Streptomyces sp. NRRL F-5650
TCCGTACGAGTGCCACCGAGCAGACGCAGCAGGCGGGTGTCGCGCTGTCCCCCAGCGCCACCCCGGAGACACTGCCCAGCAGCGCCGAGTCCGCGCCCGTCGAAGAGCCGAAGGTGGAGCAGCCCGTCACGCAGGAGTCGAAGGACGACGGCGGCGGTGACAAGGGCGACGGGGACAAGGGCGGCGGCGGGGAGGCCAAGAAGCCCGCGAAGCCGGCCGCCAAGCCGGTGGTGCCCGCCGAGAACATCCTGCTGCGCAACACCACCAGCCACATGTGCGCCGAACTCCCGGGCCGGGAGAAGGGCGAACTCGACGGGCCGGTCCAGCAGGCCGTCTGCGACGACACCGACGGGGACAACCAGATCTGGAACCTTGAGGTCCGGTTCAAGAAGGCCGGCCCCGGCGGGGCGGACCTCTTCCAGATCCGGAACATCAAGGACAAGTACTGCATGGACCTGCCCGACCACACCTCCGCCGCCGTGGGCACGCCCATCACCGAGTTCCACTGCGACAACGAGGTCCCGACCGACAACCAGGTCTGGTGGGTCGACAAGCAGGAGAGCGGGGCCTACTGGATCCGCAACTTCTCCAGCAACCAGAAGTGCCTGGGCGTGGAGGGCGCGAACGGCGGCGCCCTCTTCTCCAAGCTGGTGCTCGACGACTGCACCAACGTCGACGACCAGGAGTGGGAGATCATCCACCCGAAGAGGGGCTGAGGCTCAGGCGGTCCCGGCGGCGGTCACCAGCCGCCTTCCCCCGGGACCAGCCGGCCGGCCTTGCGGTACTCGCGGCGGGCGCCCTCCAGGAGGTCGTCCGCCGTCACCGTGTCGTCGCGCCCGGCGGCGAGGTAGGCGGCGGTGACCACGGCGCTGCGGATCGAGCCGCCCGCCAGCTCGAACTCCCGGGCCAGCGGCTCCAGGTCGATGCCGTCGTCGGACGGGACCCGGGACAGGCCGTGCCGCCACAGCGCCAGCCGCTGCTCGACGTCCGGGAAGGGGAAGTCCACCACGAGGTCCAGGCGCCGGGTGAAGGCCTCGTCGATGTTGGCCCGCAGGTTGGTGGTGAGCAGGGCGATGCCGTCGAAGGACTCCAGGCGCTGGAGCAGGTAGGCGCTCTCCATGTTGGCGTACTTGTCGTGCGCGTCCTTGACCTCGGAGCGCTTGCCGAAGACGGCGTCCGCCTCGTCGAAGAGCAGTACGGCGTCGGTGCGGTCGGCCTCCGTGAAGATCCGCTCCAGGTTCTTCTCGGTCTCGCCGACGTACTTGTCCACCACCGACGACAACTGCACCACGTACAGGTCCAGGCCCAGGTCGGCGGCGACCACCTCCGCGGACAGGGTCTTGCCGGTGCCGGACTCGCCCGCGAACAGGCCGAGGACGCCCCGGCCGCGTCCGCCGCCCGCGCTGAGCCGCCAGTCGCCCAGCACGCGGTCGCGGTGGCGGGCGCGCAGGGCGAGTTCGCGGAGCTGGACCAGGGGCTTGTCGGGCAGCACCAGGTCCCGCCAGTCCACGGCGGGCCGGATGCGCCGGGCGTGGCTCTCCAGGCCGGAGGCCGACTGCCGGCGGGCGGCGAGCCGGACGTGGTCGGCGGTGACCGGGGTGCCGTCGAAGGCGGCGAGGGCGCGGGCGGTGTGCGCGGCGCGCTGGATGCGGTCCCCGCCGAGCCGGTAGGGGGCGACGGCCGAGGCCAGGTCGAAGCCGTCGGCGTCGCTGCCCAGCGCGGCCCGCCAGGCGGCGGCGCCACCGGCCCCGCGCCCCGGGGCATCCAGGACCAGGGGGTCGGCCGGCGACCAGTGCGGGTCGTAGGGGCGGGGGTCCGTCATCAGGACGGTCACGTCCCGCGCCGCGGTCAGCGTCCGCACCAGCGCGCCCGGCTTCTCGGGCAGGCCCGCCACCACGAGGGCCCGGCCGCTGAGGCGGGCCTCGCGCAGCAGCTCGGGCACGTGGTCCGCGGGCTCGCCGCAGCGCAGCGCGTCCACGCCCGCGGCGTCCAGGGCGGCGGCGAGGGCGGCCAGGCCGTCGCCCTCGCGGGGTTCGCGCAGGTGGGCGACGAGCGGGCCCTCGCGCAGCAGGGCGGCCAGCCGGCGTACGAACGCCTCGGCGCCGGGGTCCGCCGCGGGCAGCGGGTCCGGCATCGGGAGCAGCAGGCCGAGGAGTGCGGCGTCCGGGGTGTCGTCGCCGAGCAGATGGCCGATCAGCCGGTCCGGGACCTTCAGCGAACGGGTGAGGAAGGGCCGTTCGGGCTCCTCCAGCTCCAGCAGGCCGAGGGTGCGCAGCGGCGCGGAGGCGTGGAACCGGGCCCGGGCGGCCGAGGCGTGCGCGGGCACCCCGCACAGGTCGAGGGCGAGGCCCACGGTGGCGCGGCGGCGGCTCACGTCGTTGTTGAGGTAGCCGTAGAGCGGTTCGAAGGCGCGGTCGACGTCGGGAGCGAGGGCGACGAGCAGGACGGCGGTGTCCAGCTCGGTCAGCCGCGCCCGCCCGCCCAGCGCCGCCAGCCGGTCCGCGGGGCCCGCCGGGCCGCCGACGTGGGCCGGCGGCTCCCCGGGCCCGGCCGCTCCGGCGGGGTCCGGCCAGGTGCGCAGCAGGTGGTGGACGGCCTCGTCGGGCAGGTACAGGCCGCGCAGCGGGTCCTCGGCCGTGGGGTCGTCGGCGCTGCGGTGGTCCACCAGTGCGGCCACGCGTTCCCGCAGGATGCCCAGCCGGGCGAGCAGCGCCTGCGCGCAGTCGCCGGACGGGTCGGCGGCGGGGCCGGTGCCTGGGGTGTGCATGGTCGTCGCGGGGGTCACTGGTGTCACTGTCGTTTCGTACGGCCGTCCTGGGCGGCCCTGCGGGCGACGCGTGCCGCCGCCACCTGGTGCGGCCGGTGCGAGCGTCCCTCCGGCAGCGGCGGGTCGCCCTCCCTGCCGCCGATCCGGACCGTCGCGCCCTCGGTGACCGGGGGCCCGGCGTCGTACTCGGGGAAGGCCGGGAAGGGCGCGGTCACCACCAGGTCGAGGGACGGCTTGAGTTCGCCGCCCAGGGCGGACCAGATCTCGGCGAGGGAACGGGACTCCGACTGGATGCCGGCCACCGTCAGCGGCACGGAGAGGTTCAGCGCGCCGAGCGAGCCCGGGAGTTCGGAGGGCGGCAGCAGCTCGCGGGGCAGCAGGGTCGCCAGGACGGCGGACAGCAGCCGGTGCTCGTCCTGCGGGGTCTTGGTCCACGCCGTCACCAGGTACGACAGCCGGAACCAGCGCGGCGGCTGGCGGCGCTTGATGACGATGTCGTCCTGGTCGCGCACCGCCATCTGGCCGCGGTGCCTGCGGTTCACGTCCTCGCGGATGTCGTACAGGTAGGCGTTGACGACGGGGGCGTTGCGGCGGGCCGCCCAGTCACGGGTGGGCGCCTCGAAGGCCACGTCGATGCCCGAGTCCGTCAACGCCCCGCTCTTGAGGAGGGTCTTGAGGACCTCGTCCACCTCGTGGATCACGCTCGTGCTCCCGCCTTGACCGTCATGGACATCCACCGTCGATCGTGCCCCGGCGCCCCTTTCGCCCGCACGCGCCACGGGGACGGCGGCCGGGCAGGACACCCTGCCCGTGCGGGCCCGGGAGCCCAGCCTCGGTTGCCCGTTCGGTCAGATGTAGCCTTCCCGAAGGGCATAGGCCACGGCGTGGGCGCGATTGCGCAGATGGAGCCGTGTCGTCAGTCCGTGCATGACGTTCTTGACGGTGCGTTCGGAGTAGGACAACTTGCCGGCGATCTCTCCGGTGTCGAGACCCTCGGCGACCAGCCGCAGGACATCCACCTCTCGGGGTGCGAGGCCCAGCGACGGGGCCCCGGGGCGGCCCGCCGCGCCCCGGTGCAGGGTGCCGACCTGGCTGATGAGCCGGCCCAGCAGGTCCGCGGGCAGGTCCCCGTCGCCGCGCGAGGCGGCCAGGACGGCCTGGACCAGGCGGTGGGCGGTGGCCTCGTGCCGCCAGACGATCGCGCCGACGCCGCACTCGACGACGTCGAGCAGTTCGCTCTCGCGGATCGTGCCGGTCACGAGGACGGCGCGCGCCCCTTCACTGCGCACGATCCGGCGCAGCCGGGTGAGCGCCGCGTCGTCGAGCGCGTCCTCGATGAGCAGGGCGACCGTGCCGGGGCCCGACTCCTCGCGCAGGTCGATCTCCGGGTGCCGCCGCAACTGGCTGACCGCACCCTCGCGGCTGATCGGGTCCGGGGCGGACACCGCCACCGGGACCCGCCGGTCGACCACGCCGGCGGCCGGGCCGGAGCCGCGTGCCGAGGTGGTGGTCGTGATGGATGTGGTGGTGGCCCGGGGTGAGTTGAGCAACCGTTTCCCCCCTGTTCACGTGCCCGCAATGCGGCGCAGACCCATGGCGGATGTGCGTGTTCCACACTTGTGGGGCCGCTGGGACTTCGCAATCGTGGACCACCACGAGGTGGACCACGAGACCGGCGCGTCGGCGGCCACAAGGGGCCGTGGGGCAGGAGTCGGGGCAGTCCACAGGGTCCGCACAAGGACGCGGGGGCCCGGGGCGGCGACCGCGCGCCCACGTGACCCGCGCCACTTCGGACCACCGTCGGCCGCGGACGTTCGTCTCACACACCGGGGGAGCACCGTCCACCACAGGAGGCACCGATGACCGGACCGCTCCGTGAACGCGACGACGCGCACGCGCTGTTGGCCGCCGAGATCGAGCGCGCCCGGGCCGGCACCGGCCGCCTCGTCCTGCTGCGCGGTGCCGGCGGCACCGGCCGCACCGCCGTACTGGAGGCCGCCGCCGGGCACGCCGAGGAGCGCGGCCTGCGGGTGCTGCGCGTGCGCTGCTCGCCCGAGGACACCTCGGTGCCCTTCGCGACGGTCCTCCAACTGCTCGCCTGCGTACCGGAGTTCACCGACGTACTGCTCGACGGCGGCGACCGGGCCGACGCGGCCCGGCTGTGGCGGCTGCTGCGCGCGTACGCCGCCGAGGGCCCGGTCCTGGTGGCCGTCGACGACGTCCACCTCGCCGACGAGCCCTCGCGCCGCTGGCTGACGGAGGCGGCCCGGCACGTCGACCGATTACCAGTACTGCTGGTCGCCACCGAGCGCAGCCAGTACGACATCGACCCCCGGCCCCCCGGCCTCACCCGGGCCCTGTCGCCGTCCCTGGTGCGCACCCACACCCTCGCCCCGCTCAGCGACGCGGCGGCGGCCGGGCTGGTCCAGGACGCCTTCCCCGACGCGCCCGCCTCCTGGACGCGGGAGGTCGTGCTGGCCGGTGCGGGCAGCCCGCTGCTCCTGCACGCCCTGCTGGACGACCTCGGCGGCACCCCGCACCCCGACGGCACCCCGCCCGTGCCGGCCAGTTGCGCCGCGCTGTACCCCGGGTCGTACCCGGCCGCCGTGTCCTGGTGGCTGGAGAGCGCGGGCACCGCGACGGCCGACGTGGCCCGCTGCCTGGCGGCCCTGGAGCAGGCCGCGCCCGCCGGTGCGCCGCCGCGCCGGGGCGCGCCCCGGCCTGCCCTCCCGCACCCGCGGACCCCGCCGTTCGAGCACCCGCACGACGCTCCCGCGGTGCGGGCGCGCCGGCCCGGGGACACCGCCCCGGGCTGCCGGGACGTGTGGAGCGCGGACGCGGCGGCGCTCCCGGCGTCCGGGGGAACGGGCCCCCTCGCCGTCCCGCCCGAGCACGGCCCCTACCCGCACCCCACCGAACCCGCCGCCGAGGTGCCGTACCCGCCCCACCGGGACCCGTATCCCGGTCCTGTGCACGCCCCGTACGGCATCCGCCCGGCGCCCGCGCCCGGCGACTACGGCCGCACCGACCCGCCCCCGCACCCCGCCCACCGGACGGCACCGCGGCCCGCGCCCCTCGTGCCCCCGGCGCGAGGGGCGGCCGGGGACCCGGTCGACGTGCTCGCCGAGGCGGCCGGGGCCGACCCCGTGCGGACCGAGGGATGGCTCGCCGCCATGACCCGGCTCGGCCTGCTGCGCCCCGACGCGGCCGGCCGCCCGCGCTACGCGCACCCGCTGCTGCGCGACGCCGTGCTCACCGGCTGGCCCCGCCCGCGCCGCGAGGCCGTGCACCGCTCGGCGGCACAGGCACTGCTGCGCCGAGGCGGCCGGGTCGAGGCGGTCGCCCGGCACCTGCTGCGCACCCCGGCCGTCGGTCTGTCCTGGGCGCTGCGCGTCCTGCGCGACGCCGTGACGGTCGCCATGCACGACGCCCGGCCCGCCGACGCCGTCGGCTACCTGCGCCGGGCCCTGGACGAACCGCTGACCGACGACCTGCGCCAGCGCCTGCTGACCGAACTGGGCTCCCTGGAGTACGCGTCGGCCGACACCCCGGCCGCCATCGCGCGCCTCGCCGAGGCCCAGCACCTGCCGGCCGAGCCCCGCAACCAGGTGCGCACGGCCGTCGCCCTGGGCACCGCCCTGGCCGGGCGCGGCGAGATCCGTACGGCGATGGAGGTGCTGCGCCGCACCGAGGGCCGGCTCTCCCGCCACCCCGACCTCGCCCGGACCGTGCAGACCGCCACCGCGCTGCTGTCCGACGAGGACCTGGCCACCCGGCAGGAGGTGTACCGGTGGCTGTGCGACACCGGCCGGCACTCCCCGGAACTGGTCGGCACCGCCGGACAGGCCCTGCTGGTGCGGTACGCGGCGACGGCCGCCCTGATCTCCGCCGACGAGGCCATGACCCGGGTGCGCCACCTGCTCGCCCAGCCCGCCGACCCGCTCGCCGAGCCCTTCCTGCTGGGCACGGCCGCAGCCGTCGCCCAGTGGGCCGACGAACTCGACGAGGCGGAACGGCTCGTGGAACGCGGCCTGGCCGGACAGCACCCCGCCCTGCTGCACCCGATGCAGCACGCCCTGCTCAACACCCGCGCCGACATCGTTGCCTCCCGCGGCGACCACGCCCGGCTGCTCGCCCTCGCCGCCGACCCGGGGCCCGGGCCCGGACCCACCAACCGCGACGCCCACGCCCTGATCGCGCTCGTCGAGACCGGCCGCGCCGACGAGGCCCTGCGCCACGCCGACCGCTTCGACCTGCGCGAGGCGCCGGAGAACTGGGAGCTGAACCGCTACCTGTACGCGCGGGGCGTGCTGCGCGCCGCCACCGGGGACCCCACGGGAGCGCTCCACGACTTCCTGGAGTGCGGGCGGCGCCAGTCGGCCCGCGAGGTGGTCAGCCCGGTCGTCACCCCGTGGCGCACCGCCGCCGCCGAGATACGGCTGGCGTTCGGCGGCGGCCCCGAGGCGCTGGCCCTGGCGACGGAGGAACTGAGGCTGGCCCGGGTGTGGAACACCCCGCGCACCGTGGGCCGGGCCCTGCGCGTACTGGGTACCGCGACCGGCGGACGGCGCGGTCTCGAACTGGCCGAGGAGGCCGTACGGACCCTGCGCGACGCGTCCGCGGACACCGACATGGAGCTGATCCCCGCCCTGCTCGCCCAGGGCCGCCAGCTCCTCGACGCGGGCGAACACGGACGCGCCCGGGCCCGGCTGCGGGAGGCCGCCGACCTGGCCGAACACAAGGGCGCCCGGCGCTGGCTCACGCTGGCCGGGCAGGCGCTGCGCGAGGGCGGCGCCCGGAACTCCGCGGCGGACCGCTCCGGGGCCGACGCGCTGACCGGCAGCGAGCGCCGGGTCGCCGAACTGGCCGCCGACGGACGGACCAACACCGAGATCGCCGAACTCCTCCACCTCGCCCGGCGCACCGTGGAGACCCACCTGACCAGCACCTACCGCAAGCTGCGGATACGCCGCCGGACGGAGCTGCCGGGCGCCCTGGAGCGCGGCGGGCACCGCGAGCGCGGCGGGCACCGGGAGCGGGAGGCGCGCCCCGACACCCGCTGTTGACCGGGTCCGCTGCGGCACCCCTCACAGACCGCGCAGCAGCCGGCCGATCTCCATCTGCTCGGTCTCCAGCGGGTCGCCGTCCTCGACGTTCCACAGGCTGTTCTGGAGCACCCGGCCCAGGCACCAGGCGCGGGCGCGCTGCCGGTCGAGGCCGAGGACGTCGGTCATGGCGTCGAAACGCCACCGGGTCTCGGCCGGGTCGTAGCGGTTGTGGAGCGCGGGCAGCAGGTCGAAGCCCGGGTCGCCGGCCAGCGGTTTGGGGTCGATGGCGAGCCAGGGGGCGCGGTCCGCGGCGAGGACGTTCTCGTAGTGCAGGTCCCAGTGCAGCAGCCGGTCGCCCGGCTCGTCGGCGACCTCGCGCACGGCGGCGGCGCAGTCGGCGACCAGCCGCCGGTCCGCCGGGTCCGCGATGCGCTCCAGCGTCCCGGGCGTCCGCTCCAGCATGCCCCGCGCGATGTCCCCGAGCCGGCGCAGACCGGGCGGCGCGGGCCTCGCGGTGAGGTGCGCGAGCATCCGGGCGACGACCAGGACGGCCTCGCGGGAGTCCGCGACGTGACTGAGCATGCGGCCGGAGTCCAGGCGCTCCAGGAGCATGGTCCCGGTCGCCGGATCGTGGTCGAGCAGCCGCACCGCTCCGTCCCCGCCCCACGCCCGCAGTGCGAGGGGCTCGCCCTCGGTCTCCGCGTCGAGGACCTGCAGCTTCAGCACCGCCTCGACGCCGTCGCCCCGCACGACCGGCAGCACCAGCGCCGCCCAGCCGTGCATCGGCGGCCCTTCCAGCCGCAGCTCCCACCGCTCCAGGAACCCGGCGGCCAGCGCGGGCAGCCCCGCGACGAAGGCACGTCCGGCCTCGCCGTTGTACTTCTTCAGAGAGACGGCCAGTGCGTCCGGAACGTCGATCACGGTCAACGAGGTTACCGGGCCGTCCCTTTGGCCGGGCCCGAACGCCCGCACCGCAGCACCGCGGGGAGCCGACTGCCCCCCGGCTGCTTCCCCGGCGGGCTCCCTCAGGCCACCGGCTCCGTCACCGGACGGCCCGCCGGGTTCCCGTGCTTCGGCGCCTTCGCCGTCACCATCACGCCCGCGACCACGCCCGCCAGCAGCATCACCCCGGCGGCCACCCAGATGGCGACCGTGTACCCGTGCACGATCCCCTCCCGCACGATCTGCTCCCGCTGGGCGGGGTTCGTCAGGTGCGCGGTGATCCAGGACACGCTGGTGCTGGTCGCGATGGTGTTGAGCAGCGCCGTGCCGATCGAGCCGCCCACCTGCTGCGAGGTGTTGACCGTCGCGGAGGTGACGCCGGAGTCCCGGGGGGCCACCCCGGCGGTGGCCGTGGAGAAGACCGGCATGAAGGTCAGGCCCATGCCGAGGCCCATCAGCAGCAGCGCGGGGAGGATCTCGGTCACGTACTCCGAGCGCACGGTGATCCGCGTGAGGATCACCATGCCGCCCGAGGCGAGGAGCATGCCGGGCACCATCAGCGTGCGCGGGCTGACGTGCGGCAGCAGCCGCGCGGAGATCTGGGTGGAGCCCACGATGATCGCGGCGGTCAGCGGCAGGAACGCCAGGCCGGTCCGCACGGGGGAGTAGCCGAGGATGACCTGGAGGTAGTAGGTCATGAACAGGAACAGTCCGAACATGCCGATGACCGCCAGCATCATCGTCAGGAAGCAGCCGGCGCGGTTGCGTTCCCGGATGACGTGCAGCGGCAGCAGCGGCGTCGGTGCCCGGGTCTGCCACCACACGAACGCCGCCAGCAGGACCGCGGCCAGCCCGAACAGGGACAGCACCAGCGGGTCGGTCCAGCCGCGGGGCTGGGCCTCGCTGAAGCCGTAGACGAGGGCGACCAGGCCGCCGCAGCCGAGGACCACGCCGGGCACGTCGAGCCGGGCGTCGGCGTGACCGGGCCGGTCGTGCAGCAGGGCGAAGGCGCCGATCACCGCGATGATCGCGATGGGGACGTTGACGTACAGGCACCAGCGCCAGTTCAGGTACTCGGTGAGCACGCCGCCGACGATGAAGCCGATCGCGGAGCCGGAGCCGGCCAGCGCGCCGTAGATGCCGAAGGCCTTCCCGCGCTCCTTCGGGTCGGTGAAGGTCGTCGTCAGCAGGGACAGCGCGGACGGCGCGAGGACTGCGGCGAACACGCCCTGGAGGGCGCGGGCGCCGAAGAGCATCGCCGACGTGGTGGCGGCGCCGCCGATCCCGGAGGCGGCGGCGAAGCCGATCAGCCCGATGACGAAGGTGCGTTTGCGTCCCACCAGGTCCGCGACCCGCCCGCCGAGCAGCAGCAGACCGCCGAAGGCGAGGGTGTAGGCGGTGATCACCCACTGGCGGTTGGCGTCGGACATGTGCAGGTCGCGCTGGGCCGAGGGCAGCGCGATGTTCACGATCGTCGCGTCGAGGACGACCATCAACTGGGCCAGGGCGATCACCACCAGCCCCCACCAGCGATGCGGATCGGTCTTCGGGGGCGTGGCCGCGGGTTCGCCTGTCCGACCTGTCCGGGAGCCACTCATCTGGCCAGAAGACCACGATTCGGGACGTGTCGCATCCCGTTGCGCGGGCCGCCGTCCGGCCCGGCTCCACCGGCCGCCGGTCATGGCTCCAGGACCACCTTCCCGGTCGTCGCCCGGTTCTCCAGGGCGCGGTGCGCGGCGGCGGCCCCGGCGAGCGGGAAGCGGTGCACGGCCGGCACGAGCCGGCCCGCCGCGGCCTCGGCGAGGGCGCGCAGTTCGAGGGTGCGCACGGGGTCGGCGCCGCCGGTGCGCTCCCTCATCGCCGGGCCGAGCACCTGCTCGGAGACGCCGTCGACGAGGTAGGGGGCACCGTCGAGCAGGCCCTGTGCCGACCAGCCGAAGACCACGTGCCGCCCGCCGGGCCCGAGCAGGGCGACGGCCTCGCGGGCCACGTCCCCGCCGACACCGTCGAAGACGACGGTGGCGGCCTCGCCGTCCAGGTGGGCGCGGACCTTCGCCGGCCACCCGGGGTCCGTGTAGTCGACGGCGAGATCGGCGCCGTTCGCCGCGACGAGCGCGGTCTTCGACGGGCCGCCGGCGAGGCCGATCACCGTGGCACCGGCGTTCTTGGCGTACTGCACCAGCAGCGTGCCGATGCCGCCCGCGGCGGCCGGGACCACGGCCACGGCGCCGGGGCCCAGCTCGGCGAACTGCACGATCCCCATCGCCGTACGCCCCGTGCCGATCATGGCGACGGCCTGGGCGAAGTCCAGGTTCGCGGGGACCTCGTGGACGCGGGCGAGGTCGGTGACGGCGAGTTCGGCGTAGCCGCCCGGGGCGAAGCCGAGGTGGGCGACGACGCGCCGGCCCAGCCAGCTCTCCGGCGTGCCCTCCCCGAGCGCGTCGACGACCCCGGCGACCTCCCGGCCGGGGATCGTGGGCAGCTCGGGGAGGGCGGGAGCCGGGCCCCGGACGCCCTCGCGCAGGGCGGCGTCCAGGAGGTGGACGCCCGCCGCGCGGACGGCGATCCGGACCTGGCCGGGGCCCGGCGCCGGGTCCTCGACCTCGTCCAGGACGAGGTTCCCGGCCGGACCGAAGGCGTGCAGACGGATGGCGTGCATGACGTAACCCCCAGAGAAGAGAGCGCTGCGGCTGCTGTGGTCCCCACCCAACGACCTCAAGCTCGCTCGAGGTCAAGCCCGTGCCGCCCGAGGGCGAGGGAGACCGCCGTCAGGGCGCTGTTGAAGGAGACCTCGGAGAGCAGACCGGGCGAGGCGACCTGGTCGCCGGCGAGGTAGACGCCGTCGCCGCGGTCGAGGGCCGGCCGGTCGCGCCAGGTGGTGCCGGGCGCGTCGACGGCGCCGGTACGGCCGTTCGCGACGCCTTCGCGCCGCCAGGTCAGCCGCTCCCGCCAGCCGGGGAAGGCCAGGTCGAGCAGGCGCTCGGCCCGCGCGGTGCCGTCGGCCTTCGACTCGTGCGGCGCGAGGGGGATCTGCCCCTGGATCAGTTGCTCCCCCGCCGGCGCGAGCGTGCGGTCCTGCGCCGTGAACCGCTCGATCCACCCGGGCGCGTCCAGGTCGGAGACGGCGAAGGCGTCCCCTCGCCGGGTCCGTACGGCCAGGTCGACCAGGGCGGTGCGGCCGCTCGGCCAGGTCAGCGTGGGGTCGTCCAGCAGACGGCGGGCCGCGTCGAGGGAGGTGGCGACGACGACGGGCGTGTCGGTGGGCAGCGTGTCCACGCGGGAGAGCGTCTCCACCCGGACCCCGAGGTTCCAGGCCAGGGCGGCCATCCGGTCCACGACCCCGGCCCAGCCGCCGCGCGGGTAGTGCGCCTCGGGCGGCAGCTTGGCGGCCCGCCGCAGCCGCTCCTGCACGAAGGCGGCGGACAGCGAACCCGGGTCGTGGTGGAAGAGGGCCACGGCGCAGTAGTGGGCGGCGGCCCGGGCGCCCTCCTCGCCCGCGATGCCGGTCGCCCAGGTCAGGAAGTCGGTGTCGACCGGCGCGGGCCCCACGCCCCGGCGCAGCAGCTTCAGCATGGCGAACGGCGGGGTGCGGCGCAGCGCTCCCTTGTGCCGCAGCCTGAGCCGGGCCGCCTCCAGCGGCGGGATCGGCGCGAGCGGTCCGATCAGGTCGCGCCGGCGCAGCCAGGCCCAGTGCGGGCCGCCGTTGTAGAGAGCGTGCGGACCGTCGTTGGTCCGGTAGGGGCCGTCGGACGTCCGGGCCCGCCCGCCCAGGGTGTGGTGGGCCTCGTGGACGGTGACCTTGGCACCGGCCTCGGCGGCGGTGATGGCCGCGGTCAGTCCGGCGAAGCCGCCACCGATGACGGTGATGCGGTGCATGGCTCGGGTTCTCCCTCGGGTCGCGGTCGCGCCGCCTGGCACGGCGCCTGTCCGCCCCTACGACGTCCGAGGGCGCGCCGGATGTGACATACGGCCGGGGAGAGGGGTGTTGGCGCAGGTCGGAGGCGGTTGTCAGTGCCGGGGTGCAGCATGGGCCCATGGCGAGGAGAGCGGCGGGATCAACGACGGGCGGGCGCGGTACGACGACGGTGCGCGGCGCGAGACGCCCCGAGCTGCGTCTGCCGCCGCTCACGCCGTACGAGGACGGCGGGGGACTGGAGCCGGACGGGGACTACGACGCGCTGGACTTCCGGGAGGCGGATTTCACCGGCCAGGACGGCGCGGGCGCCCGCTTCATGGACTGCGCGCTGACGGGCTGCGCCCTGGACGAGGCGTCGCTGCCCCGGGCCAGGCTGCTGGACACGGTGCTCACCGGCGTCCGGGGCGTGGGCACGAACCTCGCGGAGGCGACCCTGCGCGACGTCGAGCTGCTCGACGCCCGCCTAGGCGGCACCCAGCTCCACGGCGCCGTGCTGGAGCGTGTCCTGGTCCGCGGCGGCAAGATCGACTACCTCAACCTGCGCCGGGCCCGTCTCAAGGACGTCGTCTTCGAGGGCTGCGTCCTGGTCGAGCCGGACTTCGGGGGCGCCCGTCTGGAGCGGGTCGAGTTCGTGGACTGCGCCCTGAAGCAGGCTGACCTGAGCGCGGCCACCCTCACCGACGTCGACCTGCGCGGCGCCGCCCCGCTGGAACTCGCCCGCGGCGTGGACCGTCTCTCCGGCGCCGTGATCAGCCCCACCCAGCTCCTCGACCTGGCCCCGGTGCTGGCGGCGGAGCTGGGGGTGCGGGTGCTGGCGGAGGGGTAGCGGCGCGGGGCCGCTCCGGTCGTCGGGCCGTTCCGGTCGTCCCGGCGGTCAGGGCAGGCGGGGGAAGCGGGCCTGGAGGGACCAGACCGCGGGGTTGTCCGCCAGGTCCTCGTGGAGGTCGGTGAGGTCGGCGAGGAGGTCGTGCAGGAAGTCCCGTGCCTCCCGGCGCAGTTCGGTGTGGGAGAAGGAGAGCGGGGGTTCGTCCGCCGGGAGCCACTCCGCCTCGACGTCGACCCAGCCGAAGCGGCGCTCGAAGAGCAGGCGGTCGGTGGACTCGGTGAAGTCCAGCTCGGCCCGCTGCGGCCGGGCGGCCCGGGAGCCCGCCGGGTCCCGGTCGATCTGCTCCACGATGTCGCACAGCGCCCAGGCGAAGTCGAGCACCGGCACCCATCCCCAGGCTGTGGACAGTTCCCGGTCCGCCTTGGTGTCGGCGAGGTAGACGTCCCCGCAGAACAGGTCGTGGCGCAGGGCGTGGACGTCCGCGCGCCGGTAGTCCGTCTGCGGCGGGTCCGGAAAGCGGGTGGAGAGGGCGTAGCCGATGTCGAGCACGCAGGTGATGGTGTCACGGACCGGACGCCCACCCGGACCGGAGGGGCACGCCGGTGCTCCTCACGGGCTGTCCGGCCTGCCGTCCCCGTGCAGCCAGTCCTTCCAGATCTCCGAGAAGTCCTCGTCCGGCGCCGACTTCTCCACGTACGCCGTGAAGTCCTCGGTGTCCGCGTTGCCGTGGCGACGGGCCGCGGACCAGCCGTGCAGCAGGTCCCAGAAGGCGTCGTCGCCGACCGTCCGGCGGATCTTGTGCAGGACCATCGCGCCCCGCTGGTAGACCGGGCTGTCGGAGATGTGCGCCGCGTCGGGCGGGTCCGCGGGCGGGAACGCCCAGACCGAGTCGTTCGCGTCCTCGTCGTCGTAGTACGTCCCGTCGTAGAGCGCCTCGAAGGTCTCCTGGGCGGAGTCGCCGCCGTGGTCCTCCTCCCACAGCCACTCGGCGTAGGTGGCGAAGCCCTCGTTGAGCCACATGTCCCGCCAGGTCTTCGGGCTGACGGAGTTCCCGTACCACTGGTGGGCCAGCTCGTGGACGAGCAGGACGGTGTCGGGGGCGCCGGGGAAGTAGGGCCGGTTCTGGGTCTCCAGGGCGTACCCGGCGTCCTCGTCGCGGTCGACGATGGCGCCGGTGGAGGAGAAGGGGTAGGGGCCGAAGTTCTCCTGTCCCCACTCCATGATCTCGGGGATGCGCTTGAGGACCTTCCGGCTCGCGTCGGCCTGTGTCGGGTCCACCGCCGTGTAGACGGACAGGCCGTCGTCGGTGGTGGAGCGGGCGGTCTCCCACGTGCCCACCGCGACCGTGACCACGTGGCTGGACATCGGCTCGGCGGTGTGCCAGGTGAACGTCGTACGGCCGTTGCGGGTGCGCTCCTCGCGCAGTTCACCGTTGGAGACCACGCCCAGACCCTTCGGCACGGTCATCCTGATGTCGTACGTCGCCTTGTCGGAGGGGTGGTGGTTGCCGGGGAACCAGGCCATCGAGCCGGTCGGTTCGCCCAGCCCGACCGCGCCGTCGGCGGTGGGCAGCCAGCCCTCCTCGGAGTCGTCCGGGTCGGTGATGGTCTCCGGGCCGCCGGAGTAACGGACGCTCACGCGGAACGTCTCCCCGTCGTGCAACTCGTCGGCGGGGCGCACGGTCAGTTCCTGCCCGGCCCTGTTGAAGCGCGCCTCCCGGCCCTCGACCTCGACCTTCTCGACGTCCATGCCCTTGAGGTCGAGATTGAAGGCGGACAGGTCCTCGGTCGCGCGGGCGGTGATCACCGCCGTGCCGGCGAGGTGCCCGGCGTCGGCGTCCGTGTCGGGGTCGTAGTCCAGGGTCAGGTCGTAGTGGCCGACGTCGTAGCCGCTGTTGCCGGCCTTGGGGAAGTACGGGTCGCGCACCCCCGAGCCACCGGGGGTGCCATCGACCGAGCCGCCTCCGCTGCACGCCGTGAGGGCGAGGGCGGTGGCGGCGGTCACGAGCAGACGGGGGGTGCGCACCTCGTGATCCTATGGGGTGTTTCACGTGAAACGCCCGCCGGCAACGGCTGTTGGGACCCCGGAGCGCCCCGGGAGGACCTAGTTCAGCGCCGCCGCGCCCGCCTGTGCGAACTTCTCGTCCAGGGCGCCGGACGGGGCGCCCGCGACACCGATGCCGGCGATCGGCGCCTTGCCGGCGGTGACCGGCACGCCGCCGCCCAGGAACAGGGTGCCCGGGATGTCCTTCAGGTTGGGCGCGCTCTCCAGGCGGCCCTCCAGCTCGCTGGTCGGCGCGTTCCAGGAGACGGCCGTGTACGCCTTCCGCTCCGCCGACTCGTAGGACTGCGGCCCCGCGCCGTCGCCGCGCAGGGTGAGGATCGTGTTGCCGTTGCGGTCGACGACCGCGACCGTGACTCGCTGGCCCTCCTTCGTGGCGGCCTTCAGCGCCGCCTGCGCGGCCTTGGTGGCGGCGTCGATCGTCAGGTGCGTGGAGGTGGTGGTGTCCCGCTTGCCCGCGGCGACGGGAGCGGCGGCCACCGCGGAGTCCTGGGCGCTCGCGGGGGCGGAGGCGTTCGCGGCCACCGTGCCGAAGGTGCCGGCGGCGACGGCGGCGAGCACGGCACCGCCGGTGGCGACGCGGGCACGACGGGAGAGGGTCTTCTTCATGGTGGGCTGCTCCTCCGGTTGGGGGCGGTCGGCTTCGTGCTCTCCACCCTCCGGCCGGAACCGGGCACCCGCGGTCGGCGTTCCGGCTGCTCGTGGGCGGCGGAACGGGCGACGGCCGGGTCGTCCGATCGGCTGACCCGAAAGACGTCCGAAGCGGGCACCATGGGAGTGTTCGCGCAGCTCAGCCGTCTTCTGCGACGCGTTGCAGAGCCGCGCGGCGGAAGACGGGGCGGGAAGGAGACGGGTGACGGACGGACCGGAGTACCGGACGAGAGGAGGCGGGTGCGGGATGGCCGGGGCGAAGCCGTACGACCACCACCCGGACGCCCGGTGGCTCGGCGCCGTCATGCACGTGGCGTTCTTCCTGCTGCTCGGCGGAGCCCTGGCCCGCTTCCTGCTGCGCCACCCCGGCGAACCCCGCACGCCGTGGATCTTCGCCCTGTCCCTCACCCTCGCGGTGCTGCACCTGCTCGGGCCGGTCCTGGGCGGGCCCCAGCCGTCCGTGCCCGGTGCCGTGCCCGTCCGGCGACGCCTGGCCCGGCTGGGTCCGGTTGTCGCGGTGTGGATGGTGCTGGTCGTGCTCGCGCCCAGCTTCGCCTGGTGCGCGGTGCCCCTGTTCTACACCGGCCTGCGCACCCTGCCGGCCCGGGCGGCGCTCGGCCTGGTCACGGTCCTGACGGTGTTCGTCGTCGCCGCGCAACTGCGGCTCGCCGGGGGCTTCGACCCGAACCTGCTGCTCGCCCCGCCCGCCGTCGCCGCCCTCGCCGCCGCCGTGTTCCTGCACACCGAACGGCAGGCCGCCCGGCAGCGCGCCCTGATCGACGACCTGATCCGCACCCGACGTGAACTCGCCGCCTCCGAGCGCCGCGAGGGCACCCTCGCCGAACGCCAGCGGCTGTCGATGGAGATCCACGACTCCCTCGCCCAGGGCCTGTCCAGCCAGCGGATGCTGCTCCAGGCCGCCGAACGGGTCTGGGAGTCGGACCGGGACAAGGCCCGCACCCACGTCCGGGGCGCCGCCTCCGTCGCCGAGCACAACCTCGCCGAGGCCCGCCGTTTCGTCCACGACCTGGCCCCGGCCGACCTCGCCCGGGGCGGCGGCCTGGAGGCGGCGCTGCGGTCGCTGGCCGAGCGGGAGTCCGGCGAGCACCTCACCGTGCGCGTCCACGTCGACGACGGTGCCCGCCTCCCGGCGCTGCCCGCCCGCGTCGAGTCGGCACTGCTGCGGGTCGCCCAGAACGCCCTGGCCAACGTCCGGGAGCACGCGGGGGCGTCCACGGCCGCGCTCAGCCTCACCCTCCTCGACGACGAGGTCGTCCTGGACGTCACCGACGACGGGCACGGCTTCGACCCGGCGCGGTCGTCCGACACGGGAGCCGGTGCAGGTGCCGGGACAGGTGCCGGGGCCGGGGTGCGCGGCCACGGACTGCCCGCCATGCGCGCCCGGCTGCGCCAGCTCGGCGGCACCCTGACCGTCGAGTCCGCGCCCGGCGAGGGCACCGCCCTGTCCGCCGCCGTGCCGCTGGACCCGCCCCGCACCGGTCCGGCGCACCCGCCGGGCCCCGCCGACCCGCAGGAGGCACCCCGATGACCGACCCGGCAGCCGGCGGACCCGCCGCACCCGTCCGCATCCTGGTCTGCGACGACCACGTCGTCGTACGCGCCGGGCTGCTCGCCCTGCTGGACAGCGCCGACGGCATCGAGGTGGTGGGCGAGGCGGGCACCGGCGAGGAGGCGCTCGCGCTCGCCGGGCGACTGGCGCCGGACGTGGTCCTGATGGACCTTCAGCTCGGCACCGGCATCGACGGCGTGGAGACCACCCGCCGCCTCACCACGGGCACCGGGCGCGTGCCGCGCGTGCTGGTGCTGACCACCTACGACACCGACGCCGACATCACCCGTGCCATCGAGGCGGGCGCGACCGGCTACCTGCTCAAGGCCGAACGCCCCGAGGAACTGTTCGCGGCCATCCACGCCGCCGCTCAGGACCGTCCGGCACTGTCCGGGCCCGTCGCCGGCCGGGTGATGGCCAGTCTGCGCAGTCCCCGCCCCGCCCTCACCGGCCGCGAACGCGACATCCTGGCCCAGCTCGCCACCGGACTCGGCAACCGGGAGATCGCCCGCGCCCTGTACATCAGCGAGGCCACGGTGAAGACGCACCTGCGCCGCATCTACGACAAGCTCGGCGTCGACACCCGCGCCGGAGCGGTCGCGGTGGCCAAGGAGCAGCGCCTGCTGCCGTGACGGAACGCCGAAGGTCCCCCGGCCGGACGTCCGGGGGACCTTCGTACGCGGCGAACCGGCGGGTGAACGTCAGACGTTCACGCCGAAGTCCTGGGCGATGCCCACCAGGCCCGAGGCGTAGCCCTGGCCGACGGCGCGGAACTTCCACTCGGCGCCGTTGCGGTACAGCTCGCCGAAGACCATGGCGGTCTCGGTGGCCGCGTCCTCCGACAGGTCGTAGCGCGCGATCTCGGCGCCGCCGGCCTGGTTGACGATGCGGATGTAGGCGTTGCGGACCTGGCCGAAGTTCTGCGAGCGGTTCTCGGCGTCGTAGATCGAGACCGGGAAGACGATCTTGTCGATGTCGGCCGGGAGACCGGCCAGGTTGACGTTGATCGCCTCGTCGTCGCCGGCGCCCTCGCCGGTGCGGTTGTCACCGGTGTGGACGATGGTGTTGTCCGGCGTCTGCTTGTTGTTGAAGAAGACGAAGTGGGCGTCGGAGTAGACCTTGCCCTCCGCGTTGACCGCGATCGCGGAGGCGTCGAGGTCGAAGTCGGTGCCGGTGGTGGTGCGGACGTCCCAGCCGAGCCCCACGGTGACTTCGGTCAGGCCCGGAGCCTCCTTGGTGAGCGAGACGTTGCCACCCTTGGACAGGCTTACAGCCATTGTTGGGAGTCCCTTCCCTCGTTTACGTACGGCAAGAAAGCTACAGCTACCACCATGAACGTCGAGAGGGGTCCACAAGGTTCCGCCTGTCTTTACTTTCTTTACCCGGGCCGGAACCGGGACCGGGGACGCCGGACCGGAACGCCGGGCGGGGGATATTCGGGTGACTCCGGCCGCCGGGGGGCGGGAACATGGAGGGCATGTCCGGTCCCCATGTCATCCGCGGCTCCGTCTCCCTGCCCGAGGCCGAGCTGGTCTGGCGTTTCTCGCGCTCCTCGGGGCCCGGCGGACAGCACGTCAACACCACGGACACGGCGGTGGAACTGCGCTTCGACCTGGCGCGGACCGAGGCCCTGCCCGAGGTGTGGAAGCAGCGGGCGCTGGAGAGGCTGGCCGGGCGCCTGAACGACGGGGTCGTCACCGTCCGCGCCTCCGAGCACCGCTCCCAGTGGCGCAACCGCGAGACCGCCGCCGTGCGCCTGGCCGGTCTCCTCGCCGAGGCCACCGCCCCGCCGCCCAGGCCCCGCCGGCCGACCCGCGTCCCGCGCGGCATCAACGAACGCCGGCTGCGGGAGAAGAAACAGCGCGCGCAGACCAAACGGGGCCGCTCGGCGCGCGGCTGGGACTGACCGGGGGCCCGCCACCGGGCCGGTGGGCGACGGCCGCTCAGTCCAGCTTCCGGTACCGCCCCCGGAAGTAGGTGAGCGGCCCGCCGTCCGCGCTCGGCAGCGAGGCGGTCAGGACGCGGCCGATGACGAGGGTGTGGTCGCCTGCCGGGACCCGTTGCTCGGTGCGGCACTCCAGGGTCGCCAGCGCGCCGCCCGCCAGCGGCGCCCCGGTCGCCTCGCCGCGCACGTAGGGGATGTCGGCGAACAGGAGGCGGTCGCTGACGCGGCCCTTCATCGCGAAGCGGCCCGCGATGTGCCGCTGGCTCTCGGAGAGGACGGAGACCGCCCACAGGGGCTGCTCGTCGAGCAGGTCGTCCATGCGGGAGCCCTCGCGCAGGCTGACCAGGACCAGCGGCGGGTCCAGGGAGACCGACACGAACGCGGTGGCCGTCATGCCGACGTCCTCGCCGCGCGGCGCCAGCGGGTCGTCGGGGTCCAGCGGCGGCTCCTGCGCGGTCACCAGGACCACGCCGGAGGCCAGCCGGGACATGGCGGCACGGAACTCCTCGTTGCTCACCCCCTCAGAATGCCCGGAGGCGGGCGACGGCAACGGGGACGCGGGGGAGGCGAGGGACGAAGTGTTCGGCACCCCGTCACGCTAATCTCCGGCACACGGGCCCGGCATCGGACCCTGGTCCCAACCGGGACCTAGGACCAGGGACGGAGGGTGCGCTTCCGCCTGGACTTTGCGATCGGTAAACCTGCCGGGAAAACACGGAATGCCCTCTCAATTGTTCAGGTTTTGCTGTGACTTGAGTCACAAGGGGCGGTAATTGTTGACCCTGTGTACCGAGTGGGGAGCGCGCTGTGATTCAGTGGCGGGGAACCTGCAAGGGCACCATCAGTAAAGGCGCCGAAGACAACCCTTGATTCACTGCGAGGTCTCGGGGGGAGGGCGAGCATGGAGACCGACTCGGAGCCCTATGTCCGCCTTGCGTCCCTGCGGCAGTTGCACCAGGCCATGGCCGACATGAACAAGGCCCGCAGTCTGGCCGACACCCTGCAGGCCGTCGCCGACGGCGTCGTCCAGTCCCTCGGGTACGAACTGGCGTGCGTCAACCTGGTCGGCCCCGACGGCGACCTCGTCGTCGCCGCCTTCGCGGGCAACCAGGCCGCCGAGGCGCTCATCACCGGCCGCTCGGGCTCCCGCGCGTCCTGGGACCGGCGCCTGAGCATGGGCGAGCAGTGGGGCGACCTGATCTTCATACCCCACACCGAGGGCTGGGTCCTCGACGACGACGACGTCCCGCAGTGGTACACCGACGGCCCCGCGCCCCGCTTCGAGGACGAGTGGCACCCCTCGGACCGGCTCTTCGCCCCGATGTACGCGCCGGGCCCGCAGGGCGGCGGCAGCAGCGGCGAGCTGATCGGCGTCCTGTCCGTGGACCGGCCGCGCAACGGCCGCCGCCCCGGCGCCTGGGGCCGCGAGGCTTTGCAGATGTACGCGTTCCAGGCCGCCATCGCGATCAGCAACGCGCGGCTCCGCTCCAACATGCAGCGCGCCCTGGTCCGCCTGGAGCGCGACCAGCAGGCGCTCAGGGCCAGCGAGGAGAGCTTCCGCCAGGCCTTCGAGTACGCCCCCTCCGGCATGGCCATCGCCGAGATGGGCGGCGACCAGCACGGCCGCATCCTGCGCACCAACGACGCGCTCTGCCGCCTGCTGGGCCGCCGCGCCTCCGCGATGCGCCGCTACGCCTTCTCCGACCTCGTGCACCCCGAGGACATCGGCACCCTGCTGCGCACCTCCGCCGAGGGCGGCCGGGCCGAGCTGCGCCTGGGGCGCCGCGACGGCACCTACGTCTGGGTCTCGCTGCGCAACAGCGTCGTCGCCGACGCCGCCGACGGGCCGCGCTTCCTGCTCACCCACGTCGAGGACATAGAGGAGCGCAAGCGCCGCGAGCTCCAGCTCGCCCACCGTGCCTCCCACGACTCCCTCACCGGCCTGCCCAACAGCGCCGAGCTGCGCTCCCGGCTGGCCGCCCGGCTGTGCCAGCGCCCGCAGTCCTCGCACGCGGCGGTGGCCGACGCCATGGACGCCGCCTACGGGCACCCCGCCCTCTTCGACTCCGGCGGCCACACCTTCGACTTCTCCGCCGCCCCCGAGCCGTACGGCGCCTTCGACCACCACGAGCACGCCGTGGCTCCCGAGGACGGCCGCGACGACGGCACCAAGGGGCTCGCGGTCCTCTTCTGCGACCTGGACGGCTTCAAGTCGATCAACGACCGGTTCGGGCACAACGCGGGCGACGCCGTGCTCATCGAGGTCGCCCGGCGGCTCAGCGGCGGCGTCCGCGACGGCGACACCGTGGCCCGGCTCGGCGGCGACGAGTTCGTGATCCTCGCCAACGGGCTCGGCCGGGCCGACGCCGAGGACCTCGCCGTACGGCTGCGCAACGAGATCATCCAGCCGATCCGGGCCGAGGGCCGGGCCGTCCGCGTGGGCGCCAGCTTCGGCATCGGCTGGGCCCACTGCGGCATGACGGCGGACGAAGTCCTGAAGTCGGCTGACGAACGGATGTACGTCGAGAAACGATCTCGTCCCAAACAGCACCGCCGAGCCGGATGATCAGCAGGTCAGCGCGTTGATGCGGTTTGGGTCACCCGTTCGGGTCAGCGGGAGCGGGTAGGCTCGCTCTCTCACCCACCCGTACCACGCACCGCATCTGGTTAGGAGACCAAGGGATGACGCCCGGCAACAACGGCGCGAGCACGCCCGAGGACGACGACCCCTTCGGCTACCTCTACGCCGACGGGCAGGCCAACGGGGCCCAGCCGCCGTCCGGTGGCTACGGCTACCCGAACTCCGTCAACCGGGTGCGTCCCGTCGGCACACGGCAGTACGGCGCACCGCAGGGCCAGGCCGCCCCGCCCCAGCAGGGCGCCTACGGCCAGCCGCAGGGCGCGTACGGACAGCCGAACGCGCACTACGCGGCGCCGGAGACCTTCCCCGGCGGTGGCGGCCCCGGTGCCCCGCAGCAGCCGTCCGGGCACGGCGGGGGCGGCGGGCGCCGCGGCCCCAACACCAAGGGGCTGCTGATCGGCGCGGTCGCGGTCGTCGCCGCCGTGGTCATCGGCATCGCCGTGGCCATGACGAGCAGCGGCACCGACGACGACAAGAGCGGCGACGAGGCGGGCGGCGACCCGACCCCCACCCAGTCCCAGAGCACCGACCCGAGCCCGTCGGCGAGCGACGACGATGCCGAGAAGGAGGTCGACCTGCCCTCCGCCGACGCGAAGGCGATGCGGCTCGGCGGCCCGGCCTCCCTCGCCTCGGACGTCGAGGGCGCCGAGTCGGACGGCGGCGTCTACGTGGCCAACCTCAACCAGCCGGGCGCCTCGGTCACCTGGACCGTGAACGGCATCCCCGAGGACGGCCTCTACACCCTCTTCACCACCTACAGCGCGGCCGGCGAGGACCAGTCGATGACCCTCACGGTCAACGGCAAGGAGTTCGGCAGCAAGCTGAACCTGGGCAACTTCGCGCAGGCCGAGGACGGCGACTTCGCCAAGGGCTGGACCAAAACCTACGCCTGGCCCACCCTCAACAAGGGCACCAACACCATCACCCTGTCCTGCACCGACGGCGACAAGTGCGACGTCCTGCTGGACCAGTTCTCCCTGAAGAAGGGCCAGGTCAAGAACTAGGGGGTGTGTTCAGGCCGCCCCCGCCTCCGCCGTCACCGCGACCCCGCGGCCGAGCAGCTCCTCGTACGCCGCCCGGTCGAACTCGCCCGCCACCGGCGCCAGCACCGTCGCCGCCGACAGGGCGACCGCGCGGGTCAGCCGGTCCGGCCAGGGCAGGTGCTCCACCAGCCCGGAGAGCAGGCCCGCGACCGCGGAGTCGCCCGCGCCCGTCGGGTTGCCGTGGACGTGGGCCGGCGGGGCGGCGCGCCAGCGGCCCTCCGGGGTCACCGCGAGCAGCCCCTCGGCGCCCAGCGAGGCGACCACCGAACGGGCACCGCGGCGCCGGGCGGCCTGCGCGGCCCGCTGCGGCTCGTGCGAGCCGGTCAGCTCGGCCAGTTCGTCGGCGTTCGGCTTGATCAGGTCCGGGCGGGCGGCAAGGCCCCGCCGCAGCGGCTCCCCGCTCGTGTCGAGCAGCACCGGCACGCCCGCGGCCCGCGCGGCCCGCACCAGCCCGGCGTACGCGCCCACCGGGACGCCCGGCGGCAGGCTGCCGCACAGGGCCACCGCGGCGGCACCGTCCAGCAGGTCCTCGTAGGCGTCCTGGAAGGCGTTCCACTCGGCGGGCGACACGGCCGGGCCCGGCTCGTTGAGCTGGGTGGTGTCGCCGGTGCGCTCGTCGACGACGGCCACGGTGCGCCGTGTGGCCCCCTCGACCGGCACCAGCGCGTCGGTCACGCCGCGCACGCCGGTGAGGTGCTCGCGCACGACGGCGCCGGTGGTGCCGCCCGCGAAGCCGGTGACCGTCACCTCGTGCCCGAGGGCCGCCAGCACCCGGGCCACGTTGAGCCCCTTGCCGCCGGGCCGCTCGGTCACCTCCGTCACCCGGTGCGAGGCGTGGGGCCTGAGGCCCTGGACGCGGTAGGTGATGTCGAGCGCGGTGTTGAGAGTGACGGTGAGGATCACCGTGCCGACCTCCCCCGATCGTGTGCGGCTGGGTATGCCCGCGGAGCGGTGCTCCACGACACGATCATGCCAAAAGGCGGGCGGTCGGCCCAGTCCCCGGGGAGGCCGGTCCGGCAGCGGACCCGGGGACGGATCAGCCCAGTCGGGGATCGACCACCCATTCGCCCCGGCGCATCACGCCCACCAGGTCGAAGGCGTCGTCCAGGACCACGAGGTCGGCGTCCTTGCCGGGCTCCAGGGAGCCGACGCGGTCGTCCAGGCCGAGCAGCCGCGCCGGGTTGGCGGAGATCGCCGCGACGACGTCCCCGACGGGCAGCCGGTCCACCGTCACCGCCCGCTTGAAGGCGCGGTCCAGCGTGAGCGTGGAGCCCGCGATCGAGCCGCCCTCCACCAGCCGGGCCACGCCGTCCGCGACCTCGACCTCCAGGGGGCCGAGCAGGTACCGGCCGTCGCCGAAACCGGCCGCGTCCATCGCGTCGGTGATGAAGGCGACCCGGGCGGCGCCCGCGTGGTGGAAGGCCAGTTGCAGCGCGGCCGGGTGCAGGTGCGTGCCGTCGTTGATCAGCTCGACGGTGATCCGCTCGTCCTCCAGCAGCGCCGTGATCGGGCCCGGGGCGCGGTGGCCGACCGGGGGCATGGCGTTGAAGAGGTGCGTGGCGACGGTGGCGCCCGCGTCGATGGCCTGCACGGTCTGCTCGTACGTCGCGTCGGTGTGGCCGACGGCCGCGATCACGCCGTGCTCGACGAGCAGCCGTACGGAGTCCAGGCCGCCCGGCAGCTCCGTCGCCAGGGTCATCATCTTCGCGTGGCCGTGCGCCGCGTCGATCAGCTTGCGGACCTCGGCCGGGTCCGGGTGGCGCAGCAGTTGCTCGTCGTGGGCGCCCTTGCGGCAGGGGGAGATGAACGGCCCCTCGAAGTGGATGCCAACGATGTCGCCCTGCTGCGCGAGTTCGGCGAGCATCCCGGCGTGCCGGGCGAGGAAGTCCAGCTCACCGGTGACGGCGGAGGCGACCACCGTGGTGGTGCCGTGCCGCCGGTGGGTCTCGACGCCCTTGAGGATCTCCTCGGCGGTGCCGCCGGCGAAGGAGGCGCCGCCGCCGCCGTGGTTGTGGATGTCGACGAAGCCGGGCACCACCCAGTGGCCCGTCAGGTCGACGACCTCGGCCTGCGGTGGAGCCGTGTCCGCGATCCGCGTGCCGTCGACGACGAGGCGGCCGTCGTCCACGGTCCCGGTGGGCAGCACCACCCGGGCACCGGCGAGAACCTTGCTTGGGGCCATCAGGTGGTTACCTCCGGGGAGTCACGGCCGTGGGAGCCGTGGAAGTCGGGTCGGCCGTGGGAGCCGTAGCGGATGTGGCGGCCGTGTCGGTCGTGGTGGCCGTGTCGGCACGGGCGGACGGAGCAGCGGTGTCGAGCAGGTCCCAGGCCATCAGCCCGGCACCCAGGCAGCCGGCGGTGTCCCCGAGCGCGGCGGGGACGATCTCCGGCAGCCTCTGGAAGGTGACGCGCCGCCGGACGGCGTCCCGCAGCGGTGTGAACAAGGTTTCCCCCGCCTCGGCGAGGCCGCCACCGATGATCAGGACCCGCGGGTCCAGCAGGGTGAGCGCGGTGACCAGTCCGTCGGCGAGCGCGTCCACGGCGTCCCGCCACACGGCGAGCGCGCGGGCGTCGCCCGACTCGACGGCCTTGGCGCAGTCGGCGGCGTCCGCCTCGGGGTCGCCGCAGGCCTCGGCCCACGCCTGGCTGACCGCCGACGCGGACGCGAACCGCTCCAGGCAGCCCCGCTGCCCGCACGGGCAGGCGATGCCGCCCGGGCGCACGACGACGTGGCCGATCTCGCCCGCGAAGCCGTGGGCGCCCGCCTCCACCCGGCCGTCGATGCCGATGGCGCCCGCGATCCCGGTGCCCAGCGGCACGAACAGGAACCGGTCGGCGCCCTGTCCGGCGCCGATCCGGCCCTCGGCGAGCCCGCCGGTGCGCACGTCGTGGCCGAGGGCGACCGGGATGCCGCCGAGCCGCTCGCCGAGCAGCCCGCGCAGCGGTACGTCGCGCCAGCCGAGGTTGGCCGCGTACACCGCGACGCCCTGCTCGGCGTCGACGATGCCGGGCACGGCGACACCGGCGGCACGGGCCGGCTCGCCGAAGCGGTCGGCACCGTAGGCACGCAGCTCGGCGGCGAAGTCGAGGATGCCCGCGACGACCGCCTCGGGGCCCCGCTCGCGACCGGTGGCCCGGCGGGCCTGGTGCAGCAGTTCGCCCCCAGGTCCCGCCAGGGCGGCCTTCATCCCGGTGCCGCCCACATCGAGGGCGATGACATGTCTCACGGGGACAGTGTGGCCCGTTGACCCGGGAGAGGTCTAGTCCACTCGCGTGGTGTAGACCTTAATCCGGTAAGCGGACAGACGCAGGGTTGGGGATTCAGGGTGCGGCGGCGTAGGACAGGAACGATCGCGGTGGTGTCCGCACTGGGCATGACGGCGGTCCTCGGCGGCTGCGGGCTGACCGGCGACTCGGACGGGGTGACCCTGAAGCTGGTCGCCGCCGACTACGGCGACGGCAAGGAGAACAGCTCCCAGAAGTACTGGGACGCGCTGGTCGAGTCCTACGAGGCGAAGAACCCCGACGTGCACGTGGACGTCACCGTCTACTCGTGGAACGACGTCGACCGCAAGGTCCGCGAGATGGTCGAGGCGGGCAAGGCGCCCGACATGGCGCAGATCGGCGCCTACTCCGACTACGCGGCCGAGGGCCTGCTCTACCGGGCCGACGACGTCCTCTCCATACCGGTCCAGGCCGACTTCGTCTCCCAGCTGGCCGGCGCGGGCCAGGTCAACAACGTGCAGTACGGCCTGCCCTTCGCGGCCTCCACGCGCGTGCTCTTCTACAACAAGACCCTCTTCGACAAGGCCGGCCTCCGGCCGCCCAAGTCCTGGGACGACCTCGCGAAGGCCGCCGGGGCGCTCGAGGAGGAGGGCGTGAAGTACCCGTACGCCCTGCCGCTGGGGCCCGAGGAGGCGCCGGCCGAGACGATGCAGTGGATGCTCAGCGGCGGGGGCGGCTACACCGACGACGTCGGCACCTACTCCGTCGACTCCCCGCAGAACGTCACCACCTTCACCTGGCTGCGCGACGAACTGGTCGGCAAGGGCCTCACCGGCCCCGTCGCCCCCGGCAAGCTCAACCGCGCCGCCGCCTTCGACGCCTTCGCCAACGGCGACGTGGGCATGCTCAACGGCCACCCCTCGCTGATGAAGGCGGCCTCCGGCAAGGGGGTGAAGTACGGCATGGTGACCACCCCCGGCGTCGACGGCGAGAGCAGGAACACCCTCGGCGTCACCGACTGGATGACGGCCTTCAAGAAGAACGGCCACCAGGACGAGATCGGCGACTTCCTCGACTACGTCTACAGCGAGGAGAACGTCGTCGACTTCTCCCGCGAGTACGGCCTGCTGCCGGTGACCACCTCCGCCTCGCGGACCATGAGCGCGGCGGCGGAGGACCGGAAGCTCAAGCCGTTTCTGGACGAACTGCTGCTCTCCCAGCTCTACCCGGTCGGCAAGACCTCCTGGGCCTCGGTCAGCGCGGACGTCAAGAAGCACATCGGCGAGGCGGTCGCCCCGGGCGGCAGCCCCAAGGAGGTCCTCGGCCAGATCCAGACCGCGGCCATGCGGGCGGGCAGCGAGGGGTAGCGGCCGCGTTGTCGGCGGCGGGCGTTACGGTGCCGTACATGGACCCGGGTGAGCTGGCCGAGCGGGAGCTGAGCATCCTCGCGATGGAGCGCCGGGGCTTTTCCGGCCCCGGCGCCAAGGAGCGCGCCGTCCGCGAGGAGCTGGGCCTGGCTCCCGTCCGCTACTACCAGCTCCTCAACGCCCTCCTGGACGACCCCCGCGCCCTGGCCGCCGACCCGGTCACGGTCAACCGCCTGCGCCGCGTACGCGACTCCCGCCGCGCGGAGCGCTGACCCGCCCACGCGACGGGTCACCGGCCCCCGGCGCGCGTACGCCGACCTGCAGGGCGACCCGCACCGGCCGGTCCCGGGGCGGTGTCTCCGGGTGGGTACGGGGGCGGGGAGCCCGTGCCGGTCCGTGTGGGGTGCGCCCGGTGGTGCGACCCGCCGGGACGGTCCGGTGGAGGGGCGGCAGGGCGGCACCGGTGCGCGGGACGCGGCCGTCGTGGCGTGGACGCGTCCGAGGCGTGCCGCCGGCTCCGGCGGGATAGGTTCCCGGTATGGGCAGCCACCAGGACTCCACCCGAGACGACTCCCCACACTCCCTGCCGACGCCCGTGACGGCCGCCGGACGCGAAGGGCTCGACGCCTTCCTCGCCGACCCCGGCCGTGCGCTGGTCGTGCTCGACTTCGACGGCACGCTCGCCCCGATCGTGCCCGACCCCGACCAGGCCCGCGCCCACCCGGAGGCCGTTCCGGCGCTCGCCGCCCTGGCCCCGAAGGTCGCCTCCGTCGCGGTCCTCACCGGCCGCCCCGCCGAGGTCGCCGTCCACCACGGCGGCTTCGCGGACGTCCCCGGCCTGGACCACCTCGTCGTCCTCGGCCACTACGGCGCCGAGCGCTGGGACGCCGCCACCGGGACCCTCGACACCCCCGCACCGCACCCCGGCGTCGCCGCCGTCCGCGCCGAACTGCCGGGGCTGCTGGAGCGTTCCGGGGCCGCGGCCCGGGGCACCTGGACGGAGGACAAGGGCCACGCGGTCGCCGTCCACACCCGCCGCGCCCCCGACCCGCACGCCGCCTTCGAAGCCCTGCGCGCCCCGCTCGCCGACCTGGCCCGGCGCCACGGCCTGATCGTCGAGCCCGGCCGCATGGTCCTGGAACTGCGCCCGCCCGGCATGGACAAGGGCGCTGCGCTGCGCTCGTACGCCCACTCCCTCGACGCGGCCTGCGTCCTCTTCGCCGGCGACGACCTCGGCGACCTCCCGGCCTACGCGGCGGTCGACGCCCTCCGCGCCGAGGGCACCCCCGGGCTCCTGGTCTGCAGCGCCAGCGACGAGGTGACGGAACTGCGCAAGCGCGCGGACGTCGAGGTCCCCGGCCCCGCCGGGGTGGTCGCCCTCCTGGCGGCCCTCGCCCACCGGCTGGCCTGAGACAACGTCACGGACGGTTCCCCCGTCCGTCACAGACGTGTCCGGACCCCGCGGGTGGGGCAACCCGGTCCGGCGGCCCCGCGTTCTTGCAGGTCGTAGAGCCCCTCAGGGAGGCCCAAGACCGTGGAGGAACCCGCCATGTCCGCTCGCAAGACCCCGATCCTCGCCCTCGCCGCCGTGGCCCTCGGCCTGGCACTCACCGCCTGCGGCAACGGCGGCGACACCGCCCCCTACGACGCCCTCGCCTCGGGCTCCCCCACGGCCGGCGCGCCGAGCGCCGCGCACTCCCCCGCCGGGGACGACGCGTCCGCGCCCGGGGGGAGCGCCACCGGCGGCACGTCCTCGCGCGCCCCGGAGGCGACGAAGCCGGACCAGGCACAGAAGTGCACGGACCGGATGGACTACGCCGGCGACCCGCGGTCGAACGCCGAGATCAACTCGATCGGCGAGGAGACCGGCACCTGCCCCGAGCCGCAGGCGGCCGGCACCCCGTCGGGCACCCCGAAGCAGGACGGGGTGAAGTGCACGGACCAGGTGAACTACGCCGGCGACCCGCGGTCGAACGCCGAGATCAACTCGATCGGCGAGGAGACCGGCCACTGCCCGCCGGTCCGGGCCGAGTAGCCCGTCAGCCGCGCAGCGCGTCCAACTGCTCCAGGAACCACCGCGCCGGGGGCAACGCGGTACCGGCGGCCGCCAGCCGCTTCGACCGCTCGGCCCGTTCCCCCGCCGGCAGGCCGAGCGCCGCGTGCAGCGCGTCCGCCGTGCCCACCACGTCGTACGGGTTCACCACCACCGCGTCCGCGCCCAGCTCCTCGTACGCCCCCGCCTCCCGCGACAGCACCAGCGCGCACCCCTGGTCGGAGACGACCGGCACCTCCTTCGCGACCAGGTTCATCCCGTCCCGGACGGGGTTGACGAGCGCCACGTCCGCCAGCCGGTACGCCGCCAGCGACCGTGCGAAGTCGTCCTTCAGATTGAGCACGACCGGCGTCCACCCCGGCGTGCCGAACTCCTCGTTGACCGCCTCCGCGACCCGCCGCACCTCGGCGGTGTACTCCCGGTACACGGCGAGGTCCTGCCGCGAGGGGTAGGCGAACGCGACGTGCACGACCCGCTCGCGCCACTCGGGCCGCCCGGCCAGCAGCTCGCGGTAGGCGAGCAGCCCCCGCACGATGTTCTTGGACAGTTCGGTCCGGTCCACCCGCACGATCGTGCGGCGCCCCTCCCCGATCTCCGCCCGCAGCTCCGCCATCCGCTCCTCGACGTCGGCCTCGTGCGAGCGCTTCCGCAGGAAGTCCCCGTCGGCGCCCAGCCCGTGCACGCCGATCTCCGTGCCGTCGAGCCCGCCCACGACGGCGTCGCAGCAGGCGGTGAACGCGTCGGCCCAGCGCCGGGTGAGGAACCCGAGCCGGTCGGCGCCCAGCATCCCGCGCAGCACCTGCTCGGCGATGTCGTCCGGCAGCAGCCGGAAGTAGTCCACCGGGGCCCACGGCGTGTGCGAGAAGTGGCCGATCCTGAGGTCCGGACGCAGCTCGCGCAGCATCCCCGGCACCAGCGTCAGGTGGTAGTCCTGCACGATCGCGACCGCGCCCTCGGCCGCCTCCTCGGCCAGGGCCTCGGCGAAGGCCCGGTTGTACGCCTCGTAGGAGGCCCACTGCCGCCGGAACTCCGCGTCGAAGACCGGCTCCAGGGGCGTCTGGTACAGCATGTGGTGCACGAACCACAGCACCGAGTTCGCGATCCCGTTGTACGCGTCCGCGTGCACGTCGGCCGGTACGTCCAGCATCCGTACGCCGTCCTCGCCGACCCCGCGCCGCATCGCCTCGCGGTCGCCGTCGCCGAGCGCCGAGCACACCCACAGCGCGCCGGCGTCGGGCCCGATGGCCGACAGTCCCGACACGAGCCCGCCACCACCCCGTTTGGCGTGCAGCGACCCGTCCTCCCGCACCTCGTACGAGACCGGCCCCCGGTTGGAGGCGACCAGCACCTGAGCAGCACCGAAGCTTGAAGCCATACGCCTCAACCTAGCCCGGCCCCACGAACCTCAAACGTTTCCCGGCGTCACCTCGACGACGATTCGGTCACGCCTCTTGTGTGGGAACTGTGAAAAGCCCGAGGATATGCGGTGCACATTTCAACTTCTGGGGGGCGGGCGAACCATGCCCATGCGCGCACGCATACGTACACGACACCGGCGCACGAGCGGACTCGCCGCCGCGACCGCACTGATCGCGGCCTGCGCGCTGACCCTGGCGGGCTGCGGCGACGGCGGCGACGGCGACGGCGCGAGCACGAAGGCGGACAGGACGCCTGCGGCGGCCACCGCGACCGCCACGCCGAGCGACAGCCCCACCCCCGAGGCGGCGGCCGGCACCGGGACCGCGACGCCCACCCCGACCCCCACCCCGACCCCGACCGCCGTGACGCTGGAGGACTTCACCGGCCGCACCATGGGCTCGGCCGTCCTCGCCGCCAAGGGCGCGCACGTCGACTACACCGTGCTCCTCCAGGGCACGGGACGGCGGGCCTCCTCCTGGGGCCTCGACGAGAAGGTCTGCGAGCAGAGCGGCGGCCCCGGCGCCGTGACCTTCACCGTCCCCCGCGACGGCCGCGACTGCGCCGGGCGCCTGCTGCACACCCCGCCTCCGGCCCCGTTGCCGACGAAGGCCCCGGGCGGCGCCACGGGCGGAACCGGCGGCGGCAGCACCGGCGGCGGCACGAGCGGGGGCGGCGGAGGCGGCGGCGCGGTGTGCGAGCTGAAGAGCCCCGCCGGGAACTGCTACGCCGACGGCCAGTTCTGCGCCAACAAGCACCACGGGCTGAGCACCCACGGCCGCGGCGGCGAGTACCTGACCTGCGAGCGCGACTCCGGCGGCAGGTGGCGCTGGTCGGACGGCGTTGCCGGCTGAGGCCGGCCCTCAGGCCACCCTCCGGGCCGCGTACTCCGCGATCTCCGTCATCGGCGGGCGCTCCTCGGTGTCCACGGGGTAGGTGCGCGGCTCGAAGCCGTCGGCGCCGCGCTCGAACTGGGTGAGCGTCGGGCGGACCAGGTGGCCGCGGGCCAGGCGGAGCTGGGCGGTCCGGTAGATCGCGGCGGCCATCCGGCCCAGGGCCCGGCCGTCCTGGTGGCGGTGGACGCGGACGCCGACGTCGACCTGGGCGAGCGCGTCCAGGCCCACCAGGTGCAGGGCGTCGACCAGCATGCCCAGCTCGACGCCGTAGCCGACCGGGAAGGGCAGCCGTTCCAGCAGGGAGCGGCGGGCCGCGTACTCGCCGCCCAGCGGCTGGACGAAGCCGGCCAGCCGCGGCCAGTGCATGTTGAGCAGCGGACGGGCCACCAGTTCCGTGACCCGGCCGCCCTGCCCGGGAGCCGTGCCCAGCGGGCGGTCGTACATGGCCTTGACGAGGTGCACATCCGGGTCGGTGAGCAGCGGGCCCACGATCCCGGAGACGAAGTCGGCGGAGAACTCCCGCAGGTCGGCGTCGACGAAGCAGACGATGTCCCCGCCGGTGACCAGCAACGACCGCCACAGCACCTCGCCCTTGCCCGGCAGGGCGGGGATGCGGGGGAGGATCGCGTCCCGGTGCTCGACGCGCGCTCCCGCCGCCGCGGCGACCTGCGCCGTGCGGTCGCTGGAGCCGGAGTCCACGACCACGATCTCGTCGACCAGCGGAACCCGGAGCATCAGCTCCCGCCGGATCACCGTGACGATGTCGCCGACCGTCGCCTCCTCGTCCAGGGCGGGGAGCACCACGCTGACCGACTGCCCGGTGGCGTGCTTCGCGGACAGGAGGTGCTGGAGCGGCCGGTCCCCGGCGGACCAGGAGCGCGCGTTCAGCCAGCGCTCGACTTCTTCCAGCACGTCCGGTGGCTCCTTTGTGATCCATCTCGCCTTACGGACGACTATCTCAACCGTCCTGGCCGTCGGTTACAGTCTTGAACAACGCGTGGGACCACCGCATGCCGGGGTCGCCGCGCGCACAACCGAACAACAACCGCATACCGCTCATCCAGAGGGGCAGAGGGATACGGCCCGATGAAGCCCCGGCAACCCTCCAGTCGGTTCTTGTCACACAGACGTGGCGAGGCTCCCGGCTAGGGAAGGTGCCAAATCCGTCTCACGGCGAGATGCGTCGTGAGGAAGATGAGGAGAAAGGGCCTCGCCTCCATGGCTGTGCAGACTGCCGAAACCGCCACGAACACCACGAACCCCGCGGTCGACCTCGGCCCCGCCGCCGCCCTGAGCTGCCGGGAGTGCGGCCACAAGGTCCCGCTCGGACCGGTCTTCGCCTGCGAGGAGTGTTTCGGCCCCCTCGAGATCGCCTACGACTTCTCCGCCTACGACGCCGACGAGCTGCGCAAGCGGATCGAGGCGGGCCCCGCGAACATCTGGCGCTACGCCCCCCTGCTCCCCGTCCCCGCCGACGTGGCGACCAAGCCGAACATCAACCCGGGCTGGACCAAGCTCGTCCAGGCCGACAACCTCGCCCGCGAACTGGGCGTCACCGGCGGCCTGTACGTCAAGGACGACTCCGGCAACCCGACGCACTCCTTCAAGGACCGGGTCGTCGCCCAGGCGCTGGAGGCCGCCCGCGCCTTCGGCTTCACCACCCTGTCCTGCTCCTCCACCGGCAACCTCGCCGGTGCCGTCGGCGCCGCCGCCGCCCGGGCCGGCTTCCGCTCCTGCGTGTTCATCCCGCACGACCTGGAGCAGGGCAAGGTCGTCATGGCCGCCGTCTACGGCGGTGAGCTGGTCGGCATCGAGGGCAACTACGACGACGTGAACCGCTTCTGCTCGGAGCTGATCGGCGACCCGGCCGGCGAGGGCTGGGGCTTCGTCAACGTCAACCTGCGGCCCTACTACGCCGAGGGCTCCAAGACGCTCGCGTACGAGATCTGCGAGCAGCTCGGCTGGAAGCTGCCCGACCAGCTCGTCGTGCCGATCGCCTCCGGCTCCCAGCTCACGAAGATCGACAAGGGGCTCAAGGAGCTGATCGCGCTCGGTCTGGTCGAGGACCGGCCCTACAAGATCTTCGGCGCGCAGGCCGAGGGCTGCTCGCCGGTCTCCACGGCGTACAAGGCCGGTCACGACGTGGTGCGCCCGCAGAAGCCGGACACCATCGCCAAGTCCCTGGCCATCGGCAACCCGGCGGACGGCCCCTACGTCCTCGACATCGCCCGCCGCACCGGCGGCGCCGTGGAGGACGTGACCGACGAGCAGGTCGTGGACGCGATCAAGCTGCTCGCCCGCACCGAGGGCATCTTCGCCGAGACGGCGGGCGGCGTGACCGTCGGCGTGACGAAGAAGCTGATCGAGAACGGCCTGCTGGACCCGTCGCTCACCACGGTCGTCCTCAACACCGGTGACGGCCTCAAGACCCTCGACGCGGTGGCCGGCACCGGCCTCACCGCCACGATTCGTCCCAGCCTCGACTCCTTCCGCGCGGCCGGCCTCGCCTAGGGGCCCGGCTCCCTCGTTCTTCGGCCGCGGACCGCATGCGGCCGGCCGCGCCCGCGCGGCGGCGGCCGCACAACCGCCCCGCGCCCCCAGGCAAGACACCTGACCGGAGGTTCCACGTGAGCGTCACCGTCCGTATCCCGACCATCCTGCGCACCTACACCGGCGGCAGGGCCGAAGTCAGCGCCGAGGGGGCCAACCTCGGCGAGGTCATCTCCGACCTGGAGAAGAACCACACCGGCATCGCCGCCCGCGTCCTGGACGACCAGGGCAAGCTGCGCCGCTTCGTCAACGTCTACGTCAACGACGACGACGTCCGCTTCGAGCAGGGCCTGGAGACCGCGACGCCGGACGGCGCGGGCGTCTCGATCATCCCGGCGGTCGCCGGCGGCTGACCTCTGCGGCGCAGACCGCCGCAGATACACCTTGTAGTGCGTATTGCCCTCTCCGTGAGAGAAACGGAGGGGGCAATTCCATGGGATTGAGCGCGGTAGAGTTGGGGAACGCGCTCCCGATCAGCACAACGGGAACCGTTAATTCCTGCCGCCCGCCCGACAAGAAGCAGCCAAAGTGCGAGCGTGTTCTGCGGCTTTTGTTCCCTTTGCGTGCCCCGACTTGACCCGTATTCAGGCGAATTCTCGCTACATTCCGGACCGGGCGCGTCCAGATTTCTCGTCCGATTGACCTGTTGCAGACGGCAGTTGGACAGATACATTCAGCCGCGGTCGACGCGTTCCGGCGCACGCCCCCAGTCGTGGGGGGTGAGGTCTGACCCGGGTCCGCGAAGTGCGGATCTGTGCAAGGGCCAGTAATAGGGGAGTTAGGCATGGCTCAGGGCACCGTCAAGTGGTTCAACGCGGAGAAGGGGTACGGCTTCATCGCGGTCGACGGTGGTGCGGATGTTTTCGTCCACTACAGCGCGATTCAGATGGACGGCTACCGCACCCTCGAAGAAGGCCAGCGGGTCGAGTTCGAGATCTCGCAGGGTCAGAAGGGCCCGCAGGCCGACATGGTTCGCCTCAGCGCCTGAGACGCGCGGCCACCGCAGCACCCGGCCTTCGTCCGAAGGGCCCGTACCCACCGGGTACGGGCCCTTCGGCCTGTCCGCCGCCGGCCGGCCACCGCCCCTCGGCGAGCCCGCTTCGCGGGCGCACCTTGCACTCGGGCATGCCGAGTGCTAATCATTGGCGTTAGCACTCTGAAGGTGAGAGTGACAACGAAGGACCGGGTCGGTGAGGCCCGCGGGCCGGGTGGGGAAGGAACCACAAGGCCGGCGAGCCGTCCGTCGCGGGCGCGGGCGCGGTCCGAAGGAATCACCCCCAGTCCTGGAGGGACCACTTCACATGGCCAAGATCATCGCGTTCGACGAGGAGGCGCGGCGCGGCCTCGAGCGCGGCATGAACCAGCTCGCGGACGCCGTCAAGGTGACGCTCGGCCCCAAGGGCCGCAACGTCGTCCTCGAGAAGAAGTGGGGCGCCCCCACGATCACCAACGATGGTGTCTCCATCGCCAAGGAGATCGAGCTCGAGGACCCGTACGAGAAGATCGGCGCCGAGCTGGTCAAGGAAGTCGCCAAGAAGACGGACGACGTCGCCGGTGACGGTACGACCACCGCGACCGTCCTCGCCCAGGCCCTGGTCAAGGAGGGTCTGCGCAACGTCGCCGCCGGCGCCAACCCGATGGCCCTCAAGCGCGGTATCGAGAAGGCCGTCGAGGCCGTCTCCGCCGCCCTGCTCGAGCAGGCCAAGGATGTCGAGACCAAGGAGCAGATCGCCTCCACGGCCTCCATCTCCGCCGCCGACACCCAGATCGGCGAGCTCATCGCCGAGGCCATGGACAAGGTCGGCAAGGAAGGCGTCATCACCGTCGAGGAGTCCCAGACCTTCGGTCTGGAGCTGGAGCTCACCGAGGGTATGCGCTTCGACAAGGGCTACATCTCGGCGTACTTCGCCACCGACATGGAGCGTATGGAGGCGTCGCTCGACGACCCGTACATCCTGATCGCCAACTCCAAGATCGGCAACGTCAAGGACCTGCTGCCGCTCCTGGAGAAGGTCATGCAGTCGGGCAAGCCGCTGCTGATCATCGCCGAGGACGTCGAGGGCGAGGCCCTGTCGACCCTGGTCGTCAACAAGATCCGCGGCACCTTCAAGTCCGTCGCCGTCAAGGCCCCGGGCTTCGGCGACCGCCGCAAGGCCATGCTCGGCGACATCGCCATCCTCACCGGCGGCGAGGTCATCTCCGAGGAGGTCGGCCTCAAGCTGGAGAACGCCACGCTGGACCTGCTGGGCAGCGCGCGCAAGGTCGTCATCACCAAGGACGAGACCACGATCGTGGACGGCGCCGGTTCGGCCGACCAGGTCCAGGGCCGCGTCAACCAGATCCGCGCCGAGATCGAGAACAGCGACTCGGACTACGACCGCGAGAAGCTCCAGGAGCGCCTGGCGAAGCTGGCCGGCGGCGTGGCCGTCATCAAGGCCGGTGCCGCCACCGAGGTCGAGCTCAAGGAGCGCAAGCACCGCATCGAGGACGCCGTCCGCAACGCGAAGGCGGCCGTCGAGGAGGGCATCGTCGCCGGTGGTGGCGTGGCCCTGCTCCAGGCCTCCCAGGTCTTCGAGAAGCTGGAGCTGTCGGGTGACGAGGCGACCGGCGCCAACGCCGTGAAGCTCGCCCTGGAGGCCCCGCTGAAGCAGATCGCCGTCAACGGTGGTCTCGAGGGCGGCGTCGTCGTGGAGAAGGTCCGCAACCTGACCGTCGGCCACGGCCTGAACGCCGCCTCCGGTGAGTACGTCGACATGATCGCCGAGGGCATCATCGACCCGGCGAAGGTGACCCGTTCCGCGCTGCAGAACGCCGCCTCCATCGCCGCGCTGTTCCTCACCACCGAGGCCGTCATCGCCGACAAGCCGGAGAAGGCCGCTCCGGCGGGCGCCCCGGGCGGCATGCCGGGCGGTGACATGGACTTCTGATCGACCGGTTCCGGTTGATCGGCCGTCCCGTACGGACCGAGGGCGGCACTCCCCGAGAGGGGGGTGCCGCCCTCGGGCGTTTCCGTACCGCCCCCGAGGCCGGGTGTGGCCCGGGTCACGGCGGCCCGGCGGCCACGGACGGAATGACCCGGCCGGGCCCGGCGGTTCTCCCAGGAGTGCGATGAATGCGCGCGCACATACCGTCCGGTACCGACCCCAGGGAGTCCGCACGTGACCGCCACCCCCACCGAGGCCGCCACCCGCGCCGCCCAGCTCCTCGCCCGCCCCGCCGTGATCAACGGCCTCACCGTGCCGAACCGCATCGCGATGGCCCCGATGACCCGCATGTTCTCCCCGGGCGGCGTCCCCGGCGAGGACGTGGTGTCGTACTACGCGCGCCGCGCCGCCGCCGGAGTCGGACTGATCGTCACCGAGGGCACCTACGTCGGCCACGAGTCCGCCGGGCTGAGCGACCGCGTGCCGCGCTTCCACGGCGACGAGCAGCTCGCCGGATGGGCGAAGGTCGCCGAGGCGGTGCACGCGGCGGGCGGCACGATCGTGCCCCAGCTCTGGCACATCGGCATGGTCCGCAAGGCCGGCCAGCAGCCCTACCCGGACGCCCCCGCCGTCGGCCCCTCCGGCCTGCGCATCGGCGAGGAGGAGGTCACCGGCACGGCGATGACCCAGCGCGACGTGGACGACGTCATCGGCGCCTTCGCCGAGGCCGCCGCGGCGGCCGAGCGCATCGGCTTCGACGGCGTGGAGATCCACGGCGCCCACGGCTACCTCGTCGACCAGTTCCTGTGGGCCGGCACCAACCGCCGCACCGACGCCTACGGCGGCGACCCCGTGGCCCGCACGCGGTTCGCCGCCGAGATCGTGGCCGCAGTACGGGAGACGGTCTCCGCCGAATTCCCGGTGATCTTCCGGTACTCGCAGTGGAAGCAGGACGCCTACGACGCCCGCCTCGCCGAGACCCCCGAGGAGCTGGAGGCCATCCTCACCCCGCTCGCCTCGGCCGGTGTCGACGCCTTCCACGCCTCCACCCGCCGCTACTGGCTCCCCGAGTTCGAGGACTCCGACCTCAACCTCGCCGGCTGGACCAAGAAGCTCACCGGCAAGACCGCCATCACCGTCGGCTCGGTCGGCCTCGACGGCGACTTCGACAGGGCCTTCCAGGGCGAGGGCGCCTCCGTCCGCGGCCTCGACAACCTCCTCGACCGCCTGGAGCGCGACGAGTTCGACCTCGTCGCCGTCGGCCGCGCCCTGCTCCAGGACCCGCGGTGGGCCGAGAAGGTCCTCTCCGGCCGCTTCGGCGAACTCGCCCCGTACGACGCGGAGTCGCTGAAGACCCTGAGCTGAGGGCCGAGCGCACCACGGCGTAGGGTCCGGAGGATGACGATTCCTGGACCCGTCGAGTCAGTGGAACCCGTGGTGCGCACCGCCGGCGGCGCGGTGCGCGGCCGGCGGGAGGACGGCCTGTCCGTCTTCCGCGGCATCCCCTTCGCCCAGCCCCCGGTGGGGGAGGCCCGGTTCGCCGCCCCCCGCCGCGCCCGCCCCTGGGACGGCATACGCGACGCGTACGCCTTCGGCCCGCCGCCCCCGCAGGACCTGGGCGTCGCGGACACCGCCGGTCCCCCGGACGCCCCCGGGGGCGACGACTGGCTGACGGTCAACGTCTGGACGCCCGAGCCCGACCCGGCCGCGCGCCGCCCGGTCATGGTCTGGATCTACGGCGGCGCCTACAAGCTCGGCCACTCCGGCAGTCCCGCCTACGACGCCCGCCGCATCGCCGCCGACGGCGACCTCGTCGTCGTCACCCTCAACTACCGCGTCGGCATGGAGGGTTTCGCCCACATCGAGGGCGCCCCCGCCAACCGGGGGCTGCTCGACCAGGTGGCCGCGCTGGTCTGGGTGCAGGACAACATCGCCGCGTTCGGCGGCGACCCCGACCGGGTCACCGTCTTCGGCGAGTCGGCGGGCGCCGGTTCCGTGGCCTCCCTGCTGGCGATGCCCCGCGCGGCCGGACTGTTCCACCGGGCCGTCGCCCAGAGCGTGCCGGGCGCGTTCTTCTCCCCGGAACTCGCCCGGGACATCGGTAGGGAGCTGGCCGCGGAGGTGGGCCTGAGCCCGACCGTCGCGGACCTCTCGGACCTGGCCCCCGGCGAACTCGTCAGGGCCGGCCAGCTCCTCGCCCCGAAGATGCCCGGCAACGTCGCCCGCTGGGGACAGGCGGCGCCCACGATCACCCCGTACGCACCCGTCGTGGACGGCGAGATTCTGCCGGTCACCCCGTGGCAGGCGCTGGCGTCCGGTGCGGCCCGCGACGTCGACCTGATGACCGGTCACAACCGGGACGAGAACCGCCTGTTCACCGCGATGGCGGGCAAGCTCGGCGGCGGAATCGGCGAGGACCGCGCGAGCGCCGCCCTGCGCCTGTACGCCCCGGGCGGCGAAGCGGCCTACCGTGCGGCGTTCCCGGGGGCGTCGGCCGACGAACTCTACGAACAGGTCCAGACCGACTGGCTGTTCGCGATGCCCTCCCTCCACCTGGCCGAGGCCCACCTCGCGGGCGGCGGCCGGGCCCACTTCTACGAACTGACCTGGCCCGCGCCGGGGTTCGGCGGCGCCCTGGGCGCCTGTCACGCCCTGGACATCCCCCTCCTCTTCGGCACCTTCCAGGCCGACCTGGCGCTGCTCCAGTTCGGCGGCGCGGAGCCGTCCGAGGAGGCGCTGGCCCTGTCGTCCCGGTTCCGCGCCGCCTGGACCGCGTTCGCCCGCACCGGCGACCCGGGCTGGCCCGCGTACGACACGCGGCAGCGCCTCGTACGGGTCTTCGACGAGGAGCCGGCCGTCGCGCCGTACCCGGAGGAGGTCTCCCGGCGCCTGTGGGAGGGCCACGCGTTCGCGCCGCTGCCGCTGGTGGACCCGAAGGCGTGAGCCTGCGAGGACTGCTGCTGGGCCTGTTCGCCGTCCCGGTCGTCGTCGGCGGGTACTTCCTCGCCGCGGCGGCGACCGCCGACGGCACGCCCCGGTGCGACGGCATCATCCAGGAGTACGGGGACGCGGAGCGCTCCGGTCCCATGAAGCCGGGCGAGACGTGCGACCTGTACGACTTCGCCGACGGCCGCTCGTCGGGCACGCGGACCTACGAGCAGCAGAAGAAGGCGCAGGAGGAGGCCAGGAGCAGCGACCTTCGGACCGGTGGCCTGTGGTTCGGCTACGGCGCGACGGGCGTGCTCGTGGTCGTCGGCCGCCTCGGCCCGAAACGCCGTCGCGCCTGACGGACCGGGCGGGGAGGGCTCAGGAGGGCTGCCGGTCCCCGTCCGCCGTCACGATCCGCTCGACCGCCGCCGCCACCAGCTCGTCGCGCTCGGCCGGGGTGAACACGTCCGGCAGGGTGAGCTGTTCGACGACCAGCCAGTTGAGGGCCAGGTAGAGCAGCTTGACGGCCATGGCGTCGCCGGGAAGACCGGATGCCTCGTGGTAGGCGACGTTGGCCGCGACGTCCTCGCGGATGCGGTCGGTCAGCACCGCGCGCAGACCGGGGCGCCGGGTGGCCTCCAGCCGCAGTTCCAGCAGGGCGAGGTAGCCGGTGCGGAACGAGGCGATGCGGTCGACCAGTTCGCGCATCAGCAGCACGTACGTGTCCCGGTCGCGGTCGGCCGTGCGATGGCGGGCGAGGGTGGCCTCGTCGGGGTGCAGGCGCTCGTAGACCCGGGCGCCCGCCTGCGTGAGCAGGTCGTCGCGGTTCGCGAAGTAGTTGGACGCGGTACCGGCCGGCACGGCGGCCTCCGTGTCCACCGCCCGGAAGGTCAGCCCCCGGGCGCCCTGCGCGGCCAGCACCTCGATCGCGGCGTCGACGAGGGCGGCGCGGCGCTGGTCGTTCCGTCTCACCATGTTCGTCTCCCGACAGTTCGCTCGCGGGCAACTGCGGTCAGGCCGCCGGGACCAGACCACTGCGGTCAGAGTACTACGGCCGGAGTGTCGTGATGGCGCGACGGTTCCGACGGCTCAGAGGCCGCCCATCGGCTCGATGTCCGCCCGTACCGGTGTGCCCCACACGCGCAGGACCTCGTAGTCGGTGAACTCGTGGACGATCCGGTACGCCGTCGCCGCGTGCGGGCCGCGCAGTTGGGCCGCGACGTACAGCTCGGCCTCGCGGCGGTCCCGGCGCGGGGTGCCGCAGAGCTGCCACGCCTGGCCGTTCCACAGCTCGGGCAGCCAGCGCTGCTGGGGCTGCGGCCGGTCGCCCCGCACGCCGTACCGGGACTGGACCGGCTCGGCGGGGCGGGACGGCACCGGCCCGCCGCCGTACTCGGCGCGGCGGGCCGTGCGGCGGCGGGTCTCGCACAGCAGGCACAGGTCGGGGGCGGCCTTGTCGACCGGCCCGTTCGGATGCTCCGGGCAGCGCGTGCTGGGGGCCGTCGAGGTGACGCCCTCCTCCAACTGGTCCAGCGCGCGCTTCAGGTCCGCGCGGACCTCGTGCAGCTTGGCCTCGGGCGTGTCGGCGGTCAGGGCCTCGCCGTGCTCACCGAGGAGGCGCAGGGCGCGGCCCAGGGCGGTCAGCTGGGCGTGGTTCATGTTCCTCAGAATCGCACACCGCGCCGACGGCCCGGACGGTCAGCCGTGCGCCGCCGCCAGGGCCGCCCGCAGGTGCCCGTCGGCCTCCTGGAGGAGGCGCGCGGCCGTCGGTCCGTCCACGTCGGCCAGCAGGACCAGGATCGCGTGCTTGACCTCGCCGCCGGTCGCCGTCAGGGCGCGCTCGATCTCGTCGTCGGCGGCGCCGGTGGCGAGCGCGACGATGCGGCGCGAGCGGGCCCGCAGCTTCTCGTTGGAGGCGCGGACGTCGACCATCAGGTTCCCGTACGTCTTGCCGAGCCGGATCATGGTGATCGTCGACAGCATGTTCAGGACCAGCTTCTGCGACGTGCCCGCCTTCAGCCGGGTGGACCCGGTGAGCAGCTCGGGCCCGGTCACCACCTCGATGCCGTGCTCGGCGGCGGCGGCCAGCGCACTGCCCCGGTTGCAGGCGAGGCCCACGGTCAGCGCCCCGAGCGAGCGGGCGTACCCGACGGCGCCGACCGCGTACGGGGTGCGCCCGGAGGCGGAGACGCCGACCACCGTGTCGTCGGCGGTCAGCGCGAGGGCGTCCAGGTCGGCGCGGGCCAGCTCCGGGGAGTCCTCGGCGCCCTCGACGGAGGTGACCATGGCGTCCGGGCCGCCCGCGATCAGGCCGACGACCTGCCCGGGGGCGGTGTTGAAGGTGGGCGGGCACTCCGAGGCGTCCAGCACACCGAGCCGGCCGGCCGTACCGGCGCCCGCGTAGACCAGCCGCCCGCCGCGCGCCATCCGGACGGCCACGGCGTCGATGGCGGCGGAGATCTCGGGCAGCCGCTCGGCGACGGCGGCGGGCACGGCGGCGTCCTCGCCGTTCATCAGCCGCGCGATGTCGAGCGTGGACATCCGGTCGATCTCGGCCAGCTCGGGCCGGAACGCCTCGGTGGCCAACGTCTCCAACTGGGAACGCAGGTCGGGGTGATGGGGGGTGGAGGTCATGAGGGTATGGCTCTTTCCGGTGACGTGTGGATGCCGGGTGGTGCGAGGCTCCGAGGGGCGCGGGGCTGTGCCGGTGTGCGGCTCCGCCGCGTGGGCGCGGCCGGCCGCGACGAACCCGCGGTCGCGCACGGCGATCACCTGCCGCGGTCCCCGCGGAGCGCCCCGTGCCGATGCGCCAGCGCCTCGTAGGACGCCGCCAGAGCCGGCGCGGCCGATTCGTAGATCCGCTGCGCCACCCCCACGAACAGGCAGTCCACCACCAGGAGCTGGCTGGTCCGCGAGGACATCGCCGCCGGCCGCAGCTCGCTCTCCCGCGCGGTGGACGTGGTCAGCACGTGGTCGGCGTACTGGGTGACGGGGCCGTCGGGGCGGCCGGTGATCGCGACGGTCGTCGCGCCGCGCTCGAAGGCGACCCGCAGCGGTTCGATCACGTCCCCCGTCGAGCCGGAGTGGGTGATCGCCAGGGCCACGTCCCCGGCGCGCAACTGCACCGCGTTGGTGACGGCGAGGTGCGTGTCGCCCGGGGCGTGGGCTATGAGCCCTATGCGCAGCATCTTCTGGGTGAGGTCCTGGGCGACCAGGCCGGAGGCGCCGATGCCGTACACGTCGGTGCGGCGGGCGGCGGCCAGTGCGGCGACGGCCGCGCCGAGCTGGACGGTGTCGAGACCGGCGGCGGTGTCCGCGAGGGTCTGCTGCTCGTCGTAGGCCAGCTTGGCGACCACGTCGGCGATCGGGTCGTCGACCGCGATGTCGGTGGTGATGGCGGGCGCGCGGCCGGACTGCTGCTGGGCGGCGAGCCCGGCCAGTGCGAGGCGCAGGTCGCGGTAGCCGGGGTAGCCGAGCAGCCGGGCGGTGCGCACGACGGTGGCCTCGCTGGTGCCGGTCAGCTCGGCCAGGCCGGTGACCGTGAGGGCCGCGCAGCCGGCCGGGTCGCCCGCGACCGCCTCGGCGACCCGCTGCATGGACCGCGTCATCGACGGCGCCAGGGTGCGGACCTTGGCCGCGAGGGCGGCGGGCGCGGGCGGCGCGCCGCCACCGCCGGTGGCGCGGCGGCCCCCGGCGAGGGGGGCGAAAGTTTCCTTCACTTCATCGGTCACTCATGAAAGATATTTTCGCTTCGGCTCGCGGGTCAAGAGTGCGCACAATGGGTGTATGAACCCCATCAGCTCCCTGGAGCAGGCGTTGCACGCCGCACGCGCCCTCGTGCTCGCCGACCTGGTGGCGGGCGAGGTCGCCGAGCCGGACGTCGTCTCGCTGGTCGAGGAGTCCGTCGTGCAGCGGCGATGGTGGGTCGAGCAGTGGCCCGAGGGCGCGGAGTTCGTGGCGGGGCTGGTGGCGCAGGACGTGCAGGACGCCCTGCTGGAGCGGTACGGCCGCTGGCCGCTGTGCCCGGTGTGCGGCTCCGGCGACCCGCACGCGCTGGACGTCGAACCCGAGCTGGGGCCCGACCCGCACTGGGTGTGCGGCAAGGCCGGCGTGAAAGTCGCGGCGGTCGGCTCGCTGGGTGCGGCCACCGGCGGCACCGCCTCGTGAGGACCCTCCGGTGACCGTCTACATCGATCCCCCGACCTGGCCGGGCCACGGACGCCTGTGGTCGCACCTGGTCAGCGACGTCTCCTACGCCGAACTGCACGCCTTCGCCGCGGCCCTGGGCGTTCCGCGCCGCGCCTTCGAGCGCGACCACTACGACCTGCCCGCCCAGCGGTACGCCGACGCGGTGTCGGCCGGCGCGCTGGAGGTCGGCAGCCGCGAGGTGGTGCGGCTGCTGCACGCGGCCGGACTGCGCCGGCGCAAGGGCTCCACCGGCGCCGGGTCCGAATCGCGCCCCCGTGCCCGGTCTCAGTCGCGCAGCTCGTAGGTGAGCAGTTCCCCGTCCTCGGCGGTCAGGCGGTAGCCGGCCCGGGTGACGACGGCCTGCGAGCGTATGTTCGTCCGGTCGATCTTCGCCAGGAGCGTGGTGCCGTCCTGCCGCGCGGGCGGCCATGCCGACAGCGCGCGCAGCGCCTCGGTGGCGTACCCCCGGCCGCGGCCGTCCTCGGCGAGGTCGTAGCCGATCTCGGCCCGGCCGTCCTCGTCCGGCGGGCCGTGGAAGCCCATGGCGCCGACCGCCCGGCCGTCCTCCTTCCGCACGAGCGCGAAGACGCCCCACTCCGGCCGGTGCGTACCCGCCTCGTACGCCTTCAGCAGCATCCCGGCGGCGTCCCGGGTGCCCTGGAAGGGCCCGCTGCCGACCCACGTGAAGCCGCCGTCCCCGCCCGCGGCGAGGTCGGTGGCGGCGGCGGGGGTGACGCCCTGGAGGGTGAGCCGTTCGGCGGGGATCACCAGGTTGTTGCGCCAGCGCCACTCGGTGACCGGGGCGCGTCCGGGCAGGTCGCCGCGGCCGGTGGCCCACAGCAGGGTGCGCCAGGGGTCGGTGCCCGGCCGGACGTGCGGGAAGAGCCGGGCGAGGAGGTCCGCGCACGCCTCGGCGGGCGGTGCGTAGGCCAGCCCGAGGCCCTCGGCGATGTCGTGGGTGTGCAGGAACACCTCGGTGACGCCCATCGCGGCGAAGCCCTCGCGGTCCGCGCTGCGGAAGGGGTACGGGTGGAAGGCCCGCACCTCGCGCGGGGTGGTGCGGACGGTGGCGGCGAGCAGGGCGCCGGTCGTCTCGATCACCTGGAGGACGTCGTCGTTGCCGGTGCCCTCGTCGAGGGTGATCTCGAACGGGACGTACGCCTCGGTGGCGCGTCCGGCCAGTTGACCGGCGTAGGCGATGAGGTCGCTCGCGATGTGCTCCGCCGTGTACCGGCAGTCCCACTCCAGCCGTCCGGCCCGCGTCGCGCGCCAGTCCCGGTCCGTCGCCGTCCGCAGCAGCGCCACGGCGCCCGCGACGGCCTCCTCCACCTGTTCCCCGCCCATGCTTCGCATGCCGGGCAGGCTAGCCCTCCGGCGTGTCCGGCAGCGACAGCATTTCCAGCTCCCCGGTGAGGTTGTGGCGGGCGGTCGCCTCCCACTCCCGCCGCCCGTGCGGGGTGTGGAACAGGGCGTCCAGACCGAGGAGTTGGCGCAGGATCGCGGACCGGCCACCACGGAACGCCTCGTTCGGGACGAAGTGGTACTCCTCCCGGACGGCCGCCGTGTACGCCGCGTACGCCGACGGCGGCGACGCGAGGATCGCCAGGTCCGCGTCGCACAGCACCTGTCCGTCGCGGTCGTCGGGGGCCGGGGCATGGGTGACGGTGAGCCGGACCAGCCGGGCCACCTCGGCCGTCTTCGCCGCCGGAACCCCGGCCTCGGGCAGCGCGCGCTCGGCGAGCCGGGCGGAGCGCTCCTCGTTCTCCGACCGGTCGGGCAGGTAGACGGCGTCGTGGAACCAGGCGGCCAGGCGTACGACGTCCGCGTCCTCGGCGTGCTCCGCCAGGACGTCGACGTGGTCCAGGACGGCGGTCAGGTGGGCCAGGGTGTGGTAGCGCCGCTGGGGTTCCTGCCAGCGGGCGAGCAGGTTGTCGGCGTACGGCAGCGGATCCGGGCCGCCGCCCGGCCCGCGGGCCCCTTCCAGGGCGCGGGCGAAGCGGGCGCGCAGGGCGTCGAGGGCGGCGGGACCGGCGGGTTCGGTGAGGGCGGCCATGGGCGCATTCTCCCAGATAATGTTCGTGATAGCTTCTAACCGTCAGGTGGAACGGCCATGGGGAACCTTCATGGAACCCCCATGTGGAACCACCACGAGGAACCACCGTGTGGACGTCCCGGCCGGTCGGGCCGGGCGGGAGCCGGAGAGGCGGCGGACGGGCCATGCCGAAGGCGGGTACCAGCACCCCGCGCGAGCGGTACCGCGCCCAGGTGCGCGCGGAGATCAAGGAACACGCCTGGGAGCAGATCGCCACGGCGGGCGCCTCCGCGCTCTCCCTCAACGCGATCGCCAAGCGGATGGGCATGAGCGGGCCCGCGCTCTACCGGTACTTCGACGGGCGCGACGAACTGATCACGGAACTCATCCGGGACGCCTACCGCAGCCAGGCCGACACCTTCCGCACGGCCGCCGGGGCGGGCGCCGGCCTGGCCGGGCTCGCCCGCGCCCTGCGCGCCTGGGCGCTGGACGACCCGCAGCGCTACTTCCTCATCCACGGCACCCCCGTCCCCGGCTACCACGCGCCGGACGACATCACCGAGATCGCCGCCGAGACCATGGCGGTCATCGTCGACGCCTGCGCCGCGCTGCCGTCGCCGGACGGCGCGGGCGGTGCGTTCGACGCGCACCTCGACGCCCACCGGCAGTGGGCGGGCGACCGCGCGGCCGGCCCGGCCGTCCTGCACCGGGCCCTGTCCTTCTGGACCCGGCTGCACGGCGTGCTGTCCCTGGAACTCGCCGGACAGTTCACCGGGATGGGATTCGATCCCGCCCTTCTCTTCGAGGCCGAACTCCAGGACCTGCTCGGCCCCTAACGTGGAGTCCATGACGACTCCCGCAGACCTGAGCGACGTACGCGACCCCGAACTCCCCGGCCGGCTGCTGACCCTCGAACGCGACGCGCTGGTGCCCCTGCTGCGCTCCCGCCCCGACGCCGACTTCGCGCTGCCGGTGGCCGCGTGTCCCGGCTGGACCGTGCGCGACGTGGTGGCGCACTGCTCCAGCGCGCTGGTCCGGGTGGTGGAGAGCCGCTTCGAGAAGGGCGTCTTCTCGCCCGAGTGCAACGACCGCGACATCGCCGAACGCGCCGACTGGAGCCACGCCCGCGTCCTCGACGAACTGGAACGCGGCATGACCGAGGCCGGCCCGGCGATCGCCCGCGCGGGCGGCGTGCTGGACGCCGTCGCCCTGGGCGAGTGGGTGCACGCCGGTGATCTCCGGGTGACCTTCAGCGAGCCGGGGGCGTACGCGGGGCGCGGGCTACCGGAGGCGCTCGCGCTGCTCGGCGCGGTCACGCGGGCGCGCGGCCACGTGCCGCTCCACGCCGACGTGGACGACCTCGACGAGCCCCTGAGGCTGGGCGGGGCGAGCGGCGAGCGGACGCCGGGCCGGTACATCGGCGACGGCGCCACTCTCGTACGGCTCTACGCGGGTCGCCCCCTGGACGGGGCGGCGGGGTACGAGCTGGCCGGGGTGGAGGCCGCGGAGCTGAACATCTTCGGCGACTGAGCGGCGGCGCGGGCTCCCCGGCCTGCCGTCGGGGCGTAGTCTTTGATTGGACTAGACCTGTAGCAGGCCGACGAATGGGGTCCCATGAGCAAGCGTGCAGTCCTGGAGGTGATCGCCCTCGACGTCGAGGACGCGGTCGCCGCCCGGGCCGGAGGCGCGGATCGCCTCGAACTGGTCACCGACATGGCGGCCGACGGACTCACCCCGTCGGCCGCGACCGTCGCCGCGATCCGGGCCGCGGTCGACATCGACCTGCGGGTGATGCTGCGGCTCGCGGACGGGTTCGCCGCCGGTGACGTCGAGCGGCTGACCCGCGTCGCCGGTGAGCTGCGGGAGGCCGGGGCCACGCAGTTCGTCCTGGGGTTCCTGGACGCCGGCGGCGGCGTGGACCTCGGGGCGGTGGAGGGGATCGCCAAGGTGCTGGACGGGTGCCGGTGGACCTTCCACCGCGCGATCGACCGCGCCGCCGACCGGGACGCGCTGCGCAAGCAGCTCGCCGACTTCCCGGGCCTCGACACGTACCTGACGGCCGGGGCGGCCGGCGGCGTCGACGAGGGCCTGAACGTGCTGCTCGCGGAGGCACGGCGGCGGGGTGAGCCGGGGTACGAGCAGCAGTTGCTGGTGGGGGGCGGACTGCGCCTCGACCACGTGCCGGTGCTGCTGGACGCGGGGATCGACGGCTTCCACATCGGCGGCGCGGCGCGGCCCGCCGGGTGGGGCGGGCCGGTGTCGGCGGACGCGGTCGCGGAGTGGCGGCGGGTGTTGGGGGAGTAGCCGCACCCCCGCAGCGGGCAGTCGTGCCTCCCCCAGTGCCTGTACGGCCCGGGAGGTACCCCCGGCGACCCCGCCCGCGACGGCACGGGTTGCCCCGGCGGCACGGCCGCCCGCGGCTACGGGGGGTCAGGTCAGTTGCGGCGGCAACCCCGTTGCGTGGGTCACGATCAGCCCCGACACCGCGCGGGTCAGCGCCACGTACAGCCGCCGCAGTCCCGTGCGTTCGTCCGGCTCGCCGTCGACCACGGCCCGCGGCTCGTCCAGGACCACGTAGTCGTACTCCAGGCCCTTGGCCAGCGAGGCCGGGACCAGGGTCAGCCGGGTGGCACGGGTGGTCTCCTCGCCGGGGCCGACGTGGCCGATCCCGGCCGCGGCCAGGGCCGCCGCCAGCTCCGGCACCCGCGCGTCGGCTGCGATCAGTCCGACCGACCCCTCCCGCTCCAGCAGCTCACGGCAGGCCGCCACGACGTCGGCGGCCCCGTCCGGCGCCGTACGGATGTCGAAGAAGCCCGGGTTCTCGCGGATCGACGCCACCGGCGTCAGGCCCGGCGCGATGTGCGGCAGCAGCCGGGAGGCGTACGTGATGACGTCCGTCGGCACGCGGAAACCCGCCGTCAGCTCCTCGATCACCGCCTCGCCCTTGCCCAGGTGCCCGAGCGCCTCCTCCCAGCTCCGGGTCGCCCAGGGCGTGGTGCCCTGCGCCAGGTCGCCCAGGACGGTCGCCGAGCCGGTGGTGCAGCGCCGGCCCACCGCGCGGTACTGCATGGGGGAGAGGTCCTGCGCCTCGTCGAGGACCACGTGCCCGAGGGAGTGGGTGCGCTCGATCAGGTCGGCCGCCTCGTCGATCAGCACGGCGTCGGCGGCCGACCACCTGGCCGCCTTCACCGAGCGGGCGGGCTTCGCCCACAGCACCGCCTTCTGCTCGTCCGCGGTGAGGATCCCCTCGGCGTGCTCGGCGAGGAAGTCCGCGTCGGCGAGAAGACGCAGGACCAGCCTGGCCGGGTCCACCTGCGGCCAGACCGACTTCACCAGCGCCTTCACGGCCGCGTTGCGCGCCACCGCGTTCTGCACCCGGTCGTCCGGCGCCTCGCCCGCCCGTTCCATCTGCACCAGCACGGCGTGTGCGATCCGCTGCGGCAGCGCCTCGCGGGCGGCGCCGTAGCGGATGCCCCGGGCGAGCAGTTCGCGGACGATCTCCTCCAGCTCGTGCGCCGGCACCCGCCAGCGGCGCGAGCCGCGCACCACGACCACGCCCTCGGCGGGCGGGACGACGTGGGAGTACAGGGCCCGGCGCAGGACCTCCGCCATCCGGGCGTCGCCCTTGACCACCGCCGTCGCCGCCTCGTCCGTGCCGCGCACCTCGACACGGGCGACCAGGTCGTCCACGGTGGCCTGGCGGACCGTCAGCTCGCCGAGCGCCGGCAGGACCTGCTCGATGTAGTGCAGGAAGGACCGGTTCGGGCCGATGACCAGGGTGCCGGTGCGGGCCAGGCGCTCGCGGTGCGCGTACAGGAGGTAGGCGACCCGGTGCAGGCCCACCGCGGTCTTTCCGGTGCCGGGGCCGCCCTGTACGCAGACCGAGCCGGTCAGCCCGGCGCGCACGATCTCGTCCTGCTCGGGCTGGATCGTCGCCACGATGTCCCGCATCGGTCCGACGCGGGGCCGTTCGATCTCCTCCTGGAGCAGCCTGCTGGTGGTCGCCGCCTCGGACGGGTCGAGCAGGTGCTCGTCCTCGTAGGCGGTCAGGTCCCCGCCGGTGTAGCCGAAGCGGCGGCGCAGCGAGACGTCCTGTGGGTCCTTCTTGGACGCCCGGTAGAACGGCTGGGAGACCGGCGCCCGCCAGTCGACGACCATCGGGTCGCCGTCCGCGTCGTGCACGTGCCGCCGCCCGACGTGCAGCGTCTGACCGGCGTCCTCCGGCCGCGGGCGTTCCCCTTCGCCGCCCTCGGCCTGCCCGGCGCCCGGAGCGTGCAGGTAGTCGAGCCGGCCGAAGAAGAGCGGGGTCTCGCTGAGGTCGGCGAGGGCCTCGATGCGCTGTTCGATCTGGCTCTTCAGGACGGCGGCGTTGACCCAGTTCGTGGTGACGTCGGTGATGTCGAGGGACTCGACGTCCTCGCGCATGGCGCGCAGCGCGGAACGGGACGCGGCGAGGTGGGCGCGTTCCCTGGAGAGGGGGTCGTCGTGGACGGGCGTGGACAAGGGGGTGCCTCCGGATGACCTGCGGTGGGGTGGGCGCGGGACGCGCGGTTTCGCGGTGGGCCGGCCGGTTTCCGTCCGGACGGCAGCACTCCGGTGGGGAGGCGGGCAAGAGCGGAGATTCTAGGGGAGCGGGGGGCGGCACGGCCAACCGTTTTTGTCTCCACCCGGCGCTGGACCCCTAGGGGATCACCTCCTCCGCGCCGGGGTGTTGCGCTCCCCCCAGGGTCGTAGGAAAGGAGGCCGGAGGTTGGCTCCGCAGACCGATGCCGGCCGGGGGCGGGCGGTCGCACCATGGAGACATGAGCGCAGCAACCATCTCCCCCGCCCCGGCACCGGGCCGCGCGTCCGGTGCCACGCCCGTGGCCGGCAGCCACCGGCACCGGCTCGGCGACACCCTGCGCGCCGTCAGAGTGTTCGCGGGCGCCGCCTTCGACGTGGTCATACTCGGCGAGTACGGCGAGGAGGCCGGCGTCCGCCGCCACTGAGCCCCGGAGGCCGCCGGGACCGGACCGCCGGTCTCAGCCCTCCTCCGCCAGGACCTCGTCCGCGTCCATGATCCGGTAGGCGTAGCCCTGTTCCGCCAGGAAGCGCTGGCGGTGGGCGGCGAAGTCCTGGTCGAGGGTGTCGCGGGCGACGACCGAGTAGAAGTGCGCCTGGTGGCCGTCGGCCTTCGGCCGCAGCACCCGGCCCAGACGCTGGGCCTCCTCCTGCCGCGACCCGAAGGTGCCCGAGACCTGGATGGCGACCGTCGCCTCCGGCAGGTCGATCGAGAAGTTCGCGACCTTCGACACGACCAGCACGCTGATCTCGCCCTCCCGGAAGGAGTCGAAGAGCTTCTCCCGCTGGGCGTTGGACGTCTCGCCCTTGATGACCGGCGCCCCCAGGTGCTCGCCCAGCTCGTCGAGCTGGTCGATGTACTGGCCGATGACGAGGATCTGCTGCCCGGCGAACCGCCGCACGATGGCCTCCGTCACCTTCCGCTTGGTGTCGGTCGTCGCGCAGAAGCGGTACTTCTCCTCCGCCTCCGCGGTGGCGTACGCGAGCCGCTCGGAGTCGGTGAGGTTGACCCGGACCTCCACGCAGTCGGCGGGCGCGATGTAGCCCTGCGCCTCGATCTCCTTCCACGGCGCGTCGAACCGCTTCGGGCCGATCAGCGAGAACACGTCCGACTCGCGGCCGTCCTCGCGCACCAGCGTCGCGGTCAGCCCGAGGCGGCGGCGGGCCTGGAGGTCGGCGGTGAACTTGAAGACCGGCGCGGGCAGCAGGTGCACCTCGTCGTAGACGATCAGACCCCAGTCGCGGGAGTCGAACAGCTCCAGGTGCGGGTAGACGCCCTTCCGCCGGGTCGTCAGCACCTGGTACGTGGCGATGGTGACCGGCCGGATCTCCTTGCGGGTGCCGCTGTACTCGCCGATCTCGTCCTCGGTCAGGGAGGTCCGCTTCACCAGCTCGTGCTTCCACTGCCGGGCGGAGACGGTGTTCGTGACCAGGATCAGCGTCGTCGACCTGGCCTGCGCCATCGCGCCCGCGCCGACCAGCGTCTTGCCCGCGCCGCAGGGGAGGACGACGACGCCGCTGCCGCCGTGCCAGAAGTTCTCCACCGCCTGCTTCTGGTAGGGGCGCAGCGACCAGCCGTCCTCGGCCAGGTCGATCGGGTGCGCCTCGCCGTCGACGTACCCGGCGAGGTCCTCGGCCGGCCAGCCCAGCTTCAGCAGCGTCTGCTTGATCTGCCCGCGCTCGGAGGGGTGCACGGCCACCGTGTCGGCGTCGATGCGGGCGCCGACCAGCGGCGCGATCCGCTTCGACTTCAGCACCTCCTCCAGCACCGGCCGGTCGGTGGTCGTCAGGACCAGGCCGTGCGCCGGGTGCTTGGTGAGGGTGAGGCGGCCGTAGCGGTCCATCGTCTCGGCGATGTCGACCAGCAGCGCGTGCGGCACCGGGTAGCGGCTGTACTCGACCAGCGCGTCCACGACCTGCTCGGCGTCGTGGCCCGCCGCCCGCGCGTTCCACAGGCCCAGCGGGGTGACCCGGTAGGTGTGGATGTGCTCCGGGGCCCGCTCCAGTTCGGCGAAGGGCGCGATGGCCCGACGGCACGCGCCGGCCTGCTCGTGGTCGACTTCGAGGAGCAGGGTCTTGTCGGACTGGACGATCAGGCAGGACACACATACCTCCAGGGGTGGGGTCGTCTCATGACAGGCACAACGCTCGTCACCGCACGGGCTATGCCCCGTGCCCGACGCCGGAAGGGCGTCCCCGCCGCGCGCCGGGTGCGCGCGCCGCTCTCCATGGTCGCCCATGGCGCGAAGGAGACCCCACCGAAGACCTGCCGCAACGGCAGGCGTTCCCTCGCCGCCGCACCGCGGGTCGCCGCACCCTGCGGGCCGGTCCCCGCCGGTGCCGGACGTCCCGGCCCTGCCGCGTCCCGCCGGACGTCCCAGCAGGTCAACGCGCCGACGTCCCGCGGTGTCCCGACGGGACCCGCTTCCCTGGCCCGGTCCGCGCACGGCCGTCAATCTCGGTGGTGCAAGCAGGGCGGCGCAACCGACCGCGTCGGCCCGTCGACGCACACCGAAGGGACCACCGGATCATGAAGACACGTACGCGGTTCACGACGGCCGGCCTGGCAGCCGTCCTGAGCATCGGCGGCCTCGGGATCGCGCTCGCCCCGTCCGCCTCCGCCGAGGGAGCCTGCACCGGCTGGCGGATCATCCAGACCTCGCACAACGCCACCGGGCTCAAGTACCGCGAGTGCGACCGGTACAGCGGCTCCAGGACGCAGACGAAGGCACAGCTCTACCTGTGGGACAACAAGCACGACGGCAAGATCGCCCAGGCCTTCACGGCCACGGGTTCCAACGTGAACGGCTCATGGCGGGAGAGCTGGCACCGCTACTACAGCTGGGGCAATGAGAGCAAGCACAGCCCGCTGATCGACACGGGCTGGCACAAGGGCCACGACGTGCAGGTCCTGCTCAAGGCCGTCAAGGGCTAGCTCGTCCCGGCCCGCAGGCAGTGGTCCGTACCCCCCGGGGGAGGGAAGACGGACCACTGCCACGCGCGTTCCGGCGAACGCCGTGACCGGCGCGGCGGTGGAGGCCGGGACGTGGAGGCCGGCACGGTGACGGCGCCGCGCGGCGGGGTCAGCCCGAGTCGTCGGCGAGCTCCGCGACGCCCGTGACCCGGTGCAGCGGGTAGGTGCGCACCTCGTCCGCCGTGTGGTCGTACGCCGTGACGAAGCCGCCCTCGACCCGGATCGGCGCGATCACGCGCTGGCTGGCGGCGCCCTCGGCGTTCACGTAGCCGATCCACAGCGCCTCGCCGGTCAGGACGGCCGCCTGCATCGTGGCCAGCGTCTCGGCGGCGCCGGTGCGGGGCAGCGAGCCGCCCGGCGCACCGCCCGCCCCGCCCCTGCCCCCGTCGCCGGGGCCCGGCTTGCGCGGGGCCGTGGAGGCCAGGTCACCGGCGCGCACGGCGCGGACCGCCGCCGCCAGGAGCGTGTCGTCGGGGACCGGCGGCCCGTCCGGGACCGGCTCCGGCGCCGCCCGCGGCGGGGTGCGGTGGGAGTCCGCGCGGGCGATCAGCACGTCACCGGCGGCGGACTCGGCGGCCGGCGCGAACCCGATCGCGCGCAGCCCCTCGAGGAGCGCCGCCGGTTCCGCCTGCGCGGCCAGCACGGTGGGCGCCAGGCGGCGCAGGCCCAGGGCGGCGGCCCGCTTGTCGGCGAGGATCTCGTCCAGCGTCGCGTCGTCGTCGCAGCGCACGTACGCCGAGGCCGCCCCCACCCGAAGCCGTCCGTGCCGCCGGGCCACGTCGTCGATCAGGTACGTCAGGGGCTGCGGGACCGGCGTACGGGAGTGCCGGGCGAGGAAGGCGTGCAGGTCGGCGGCGCTCTGCCCGGCGTCTAGCGCGCGGCGCACGGAGCCCGGCGTGAACCGGTAGACGGTCGCCCCGCCCTTGGACTCGACGTCCGCGAGCACCCCCAGCACGTCGGCCAGCTCCCGCTCCAGCGGCCCCGGCGCCACCGCCGTCAGGTCGGCCTGGAGCAGCACGTGGTCCAGCGGTTCGGGGAAGAGCGGGGCCAGCAGCCGGGCGGCGGTCGCGGTGGCCGCGGCCCGTTCGGCGGGGGTCGGGGGAGCCGCCGCCGGGGGCATGCGGTGGTGGTGGACGGGGAGCTTGTCGCCGGGACCCTCGGGCTCGTCCTCCGCCGCCGGTCGGTGCGCCCCGGGGGCACCGATCAGCGCCCGGCCCGGCGCCGCCAGCGCGCCGCGCCCGGTGACGCCCAGCAGCTCGGCCTCGGACAGCGTCCAGCGGGCGATCCGGCTGCGCAGGTCCTCGTCCCGCGCCGCGCCCGACGCGTGCTGCTCCCGCTGCGGGCCGCGCAGGGGACGCTCCCAGCGCAGCCGGGCCAGCACCGACTCCTCGACCGGCGCGGCGCCCTCGGGCAGGCCCGCCAGCAGGGCCAGCACCCGGTGCCGCACCTCGGGCGCCGCCGAACGGTCCAGGTTCGGGCCCAGCGCCGAGAGCGCGCGGTCCTTCGCGTCCCGCCCGCCGACCACGCCCGGCGTCCGGGTGGCCGCCAGCCACGCCCCCGCCAGGTGCGCCCAGCGCTCGGCGGGCGGCAGCTCGCGCCACTCGTCGTACGCCGGGGTCGCGGCGTACCGCTCGTCGGCCTCGCCGTCCGAGGCGATCAGACCGGCGCCGTAGGCCAGCTCGACCCAGAACGCGGCGACCGGCTCGGGCACGTCCAGGGCGACCGCGGTCCGCTTCAGGTCCCGCACGCTCAGGCCGCCCGCGCGCAGCACCGCCGGGCCGCCCTCGTCCCACTCCTTCAGCAACTCCTCGACGGTCGCCAGCGCCGCCAGGGCCTGCCCGGCCGCGGTGGCGTCCACGATCTGCGGACGGTGCGCGGCGGCGGCCTCCACCGGCGGCGGCACCGGCTCCGGCGCCCGGTGCGCCCGGCCCGCGCGCAGGTGCAGGGCGACCTCGCGGGGCAGCACCACCGTGCCCGGCGCGGTGGGCAGCAGCAGGCCCCGGTCGAGCAGCGCGCGCAGGTGCGGGGCCGGATCATGGGTGACCTGGCCGTACGGCGGCCCCCACACCAGGCGGGCCAGCACCTCCCGGGACTCCTCGGGCAGTCCGGCGAGGAGCGCCGCGGTCCGGCGCCGGTCGGCGAACAGGGCGCCGAGCGCGGACACGGCGGAGACCGGGTCGTGGGTCGAGGGCAGGCCGACGGCGCCGAGGATCTCCTGGATCCGGCCCGGCGACATCCCCGCCGTCGCCTCCCGCACGGTCGGGCCGAGCCCCGTCGGGGACGGGTGCTGCGGAGAGGGCGCGAGCAGTTCACGGGCGGTGCGCACCAGCCGCAGCCGGTCGTCGGCGCCCCACACCAGCGCCTGTTCGCGCAGCAGCGCGGTGGCCCGGGGCAGGGCGGCGGCGACGGCCGGGTCCTGCTCGTCGCCGCCCATCAGGGCGAGCAGCTCGCCGTACGACGCCGGGTCCGGCGCGACGGCCAGCGCCTCGGCGGTCTGCAGCGCGAACCGGTCCAGCCGCTCCAGCGCCCGCACGACCGAGGCGCGGGTGCCGGCGCGGGTGGCGAGCTGGGTGAGGTCGGTCGGCACGGGGGTGACGAGGTCGGGACGGCTGCGCAGGAGGGCGGCCAGCGAGACGTCGTCCCTGACGCGGAGCGCCTCCGCGAGGGACCGGGGGGCCGCGGACTTCTCCTCGGTGCTCATCCTGCCCACGGTAGCGGGTGGGTGTGACGGGGGAGGTGCGCGTGCGAGGGCGCGGTGCCGTCGGCCGTACGGGGAAGATTCGGTACCTTCGTCCGACGGGGTACGCCGGGTACCGCAACGCACCGCCCCGGAGGGGAACATGGGGATCGAGAGCGACCAGGTCGTCTTCGAGTACCTGAGCCGCGTCGGCGACGTGGCCCAGCAGCGGCAACTGCCGTCGGCCACCCGGATGCGGCTGGTGTCGGAGCTGCGCAACGAGATCGACCGGCACCGGGCGAAGACCGCCGTGGACAGTCCCGCCGCCGTCCGCCGCATCCTGGACCGCCTTGGCGACCCCGACGACGTCGTCACCGCGGCGGGCGGTACGAGCGGCGTACGCGACCAGGCGCCGGCCCCCACCGCCGTACCCGAGCAGCGGGACCCCGAGGCCGCGGACCCCCAGCCCCGCCGGGCCGAGCGGCGCAGGGCCCGGCGGCGCCCCGAGCCCGAGGCCCCGGCCGCACCCGAGGCCGCCGCCCCGCCCCATCTGGCGGGCGCCGGGGAACTGGGCGAGGCGGGCGACGGGCAGCCGGACTGGTGGCGGGTCGACGACGGGCCCTTCGCCGGCATGGGTCTCGGCGACAGCGTCCCCGGCTTCGTCGGCGGCGTCGAGATCCCGGAGCTGCTGAGGAAGCCGCCGAGCATGGCGGACGAGGCGGAGAAGGAGGACGCCGCCGGGGCGAAGGTCCCACCGGAGGAGGCCGAGGAGCCGGCCGTCGAGGCCGCCGGGGGGCGCCAGGGCCGCCGCCTGCCCCGCCTGTGGCCCGAGGGCGGCTGGAACAACCCCCTGCTGCTGTTCGCCGCGGCCCTCCTGATCGCCGGGGCCGTCCTGGGCAGCCTGGTCCCGCTGGGCCTCGGCTGGCTGATCGCCTACCTCACCCGCCGGCTGACCCCGGCCCAGTCGAAGTGGGCGGTCCTCGGCCTGCCCGGCACGGTCGCCGCCGCCGGCGCGGTCTGGCTGTGGGGCCGTACCGAGGGCCGCTGGGGCGACCCGGTCGCCGAGGGGCACCTGAGCGACGCCGTCGCCGACACCTGGCCCTGGGTCCTGCGCTCCGCCGCCGTGGCCACCGCCCTGTACCTCCTGTGGCGCTCCCGCCGCCCCCACGGCTGACCACCCCGGGCCGGCTGCCGCGTGCGGCCACCCGGTTCCGCGGCAGCCCCGCCACGGCCGACCGCGGCCCGGAGGCGAGGGGCTTGCGCGGCGGGCCGGGCCCGGGGCGACGGACTTGCGTGGCCGTGCGGGTCCCGTGGCGGTACGCCGTTGCGGCTGCCTGGTCCTGGGGGTGGGTTGCTTGCGTGGCGGGCCGGTGTCCGTGGTGACGGGCGTGCGTGGCTGACCGTGGTCCGGGTCGAGGGGCTTGCGGGCGGCGTTCGGGTGCCGTGGCGGTCCGTCGCCGCGGCTGGTCGCTCCTGGGAGCGGGCTGCTTCCGCGCCCGACCACCCTCCGGCCGAAGGCTGCGTCGCGGGCAACGGCTCGGGCCGACGGCTACCGTGGCCGACCCGCCGACCCGCCGACCCGCCGACCCGCCGACCCGCCGACCCGCCGACCCGCCGACCCGGTGGACGGCTTGCGTGGACGGCCCGCCCCGTGGCCGACGGGGTTCGTCGGGCGCCCGGCACAATGGGAGCCATGGCCTCCTCGACCCGCCCCGCGCCCACCGTCGGTTTCGACCTCGACATGACGCTGATCGACTCGCGGCCCGGCATCCGCGCCTGCTATCTGGAGCTGAGCGCGCGCACGGGGACGTACGTGGACGCCGACCTGGCCGTCACCCGGCTCGGACCGCCGCTGGCCGAGGAGCTGGGCCACTGGTTCCCGGCCGAGGAGATCGAGGCCGTCGCCGACCTGTACCGGGAGATCTACCCGGCGTACGCGATCGGGCCCACGCTCGCGCTGCCCGGCGCCCGCGAGGCCGTCGCCGCCGTGCGCGAAGCCGGAGGGCGGGCCGTGGTCGTCACCGCCAAGTACGAGCCGAACGCCAAGCTGCACCTGGCCCACCTCGGCATCGAGCCGGACGCCGTCGTCGGGGGCCTGTGGGCCGAGCAGAAGGCCGTCGCCCTGCGCGAGCACGACGCGGACGTCTACGTCGGCGACCACGTCGGCGACGTCCGCGGAGCCCGCGCCGCCGGGGCCCGCTCGGTGGCGGTGGCCAGCGGGCCGTGCGACGCCGGGGAACTGCGCGAGGCCGGTGCCGACGTGGTCCTCGCCGACCTCACCGCCTTCCCGGCGTGGCTCGCGGCCTACCGGGACGGCGAGGGCGAGACCGAGGGGCGGGACGCGGCGCGCGCCTGACGCCGCCCGGCGGCGACCGACCGGAACACCCCGGCACCGGCGACCAGGAAGCCCACGCCCATCAGCATGCTCAGCAGGAACATGAAGGTGGGGAAGGGCGTCGTGCCCAGCAGCAGCGGGGCCACCGTGACCAGAGTGGCCACGGCGCCGACGAAGAAGATGATCGCACCGGCACGGATCAGACCGTCACCGGGCGCGGCGGAATTCGTTTGGGTTTGTTCACGCACCCGACCAGGGTAGTTCCCAGGCCTGGGGATCGGCCGGGGGACGTCTTGTCACCCGGTCACAGACCATTAGCCTTGGTACCGGCGGGTCCGGACGACCCGCCCAAGTGCTATCAAGAGCCGTTTCCGAGCAGTTTTCCCGACGAGTACGAGGACGAGGACAGACGTGCCTACCGGCAAGGTCAAGTGGTTCAACAGCGAGAAGGGCTTCGGCTTTCTCTCCCGCGACGACGGCGGTGACGTCTTCGTCCATTCCTCGGTCCTCCCCGCCGGAGTCGAGAGCCTGAAGCCGGGACAGCGCGTCGAGTTCGGTGTCGTCGCCGGACAACGCGGCGACCAGGCACTTTCGCTCGCCCTCCTCGACCCGGCCCCCTCGGTCGCGGCCGCGCAGCGCAAGAAGCCCGACGAGCTGGCCTCCATCGTGCAGGACCTGACGACGCTCCTGGAGAACATCACGCCGATGCTGGAGCGCGGCCGCTACCCGGAGAAGACGGCGGGCAAGAAGATCGCCGGGCTGCTCCGCGCGGTCGCCGACCAGCTCGACGTCTGACCCGCCGTCGCGTTACGGGAACGCCAGCGCGTCCGGGCCGAGGGCCGGCACCAGGCCCTCGGCCGCCGCGCGGGTCAGCAGGCCCCGGATCGCGGCGTAGCCGTCCTCGCCCAGGTCGGCGGTGAACTCGTTGACGTACAGCCCGATGTGCTGGTCGGCGACGGCCGGGTCCATCTCCTGCGCGTGCGCCATGACGTACGGCCGGGACGCCTCCGGGTCGTCCCAGGCCGCGCGCACGGAGCCGCGGACGGCGTCGGCGAGGCGGTTCAGCGTGCCGGCGCCCAGCGAGCGCTTCGCGATGATCGCGCCGAGCGGGATCGGCAGCCCCGTGGTCCGCTCCCAGTGCTCGCCCATGTCGGCGAGCTTGTGCAGCCCGTAGTTCTGGTACGTGAAGCGCGCCTCGTGGATCACCAGTCCCGCGTCGACCTTCCCGTCCCGCACGGCCGGCATGATCTCGTGGAACGGCATCACCACGATCTCGCCGACGCCTCCGGGCACGGTGTCCGCCGCCCACAGGCGGAAGAGCAGGTAGGCCGTGGAGGTCTCGCTGGGCACGGCGACCGTGCGGCCGCGCAGGTCGGCACCGGCCCCCCGGGTCAGCACCAGCGGGCCGCAGCCCCGGCCCAGCGCGCCCCCGCAGGGCAGCAGGGCGTATTCGCCGAGGACGTACGGCAGCACGGCGTACGACACCTTCAGCACGTCGAACTCGCCGCGCTCGGCCATGCCGTTGGTGACGTCGATGTCGGCGAAGGTCACGTCGAGGGCGGGGGCGCCGGGGACGCGGCCGTGGGCGAGGGCGTCGAAGACGAAGGTGTCGTTGGGGCAGGGGGAGTAGGCGATCTGCAGGGTGTCAGCGCTCATGCGGTTTCCAACTCGTGAGGACGGGGGCGAGCTTCCCGAAGGCGTCCGTCAGCGCCGCGAGGGCCTCGCCGATGCGCCAGGCGGCGCGGTCGCGCGGGCCGACCGGGTTGGAGACCGCGCGCAGTTCCAGCACCGGCACGCCGTGCGCGGCGGCGGCCTCGGCGACGCCGAAGCCCTCCATGCCCTCGGCCAGGGCGGCCGGGTGGCGCTCGCGCAGCAGCGCGGCGCGCTCGGCGGTGCCCGTGACGGTCGACCCGGTCAGGACGGTGCCACGACGGGCGCCCGTCGCGTCGGCGACGGCGGAGACGAGGCCGGCGGGCGGGTGGTGGGTGACGGTGCCGAAGCCGAGTTCGGTGACCGGCAGGAAGCCGTCGGCGGTCTCGGCGCCCAGGTCGGCGGCGGTGATCGCGTCGGCGACGACCAGCGAGCCGACCGGCGCGTGCGGGGCGAAGCCGCCGCCGATGCCGGCCGAGACGACCAGGTCGTACGGCGCGCCGCCGAGGGCCGCGGCGGTCAGCGCGGCGGCCGTGGAAGCGGCCGCGAGGGCCGGACCGACCCCGGCGGCCAGCAGGTCCGGGCCGCCCGGCAGCCGGTGCAGGGCGATCCCCGGCCGGGACACGTCCGTGCCCGGACCCGGGAACGCCCGAGCCACCGCGTCCCGTTCGACGGGGACCGCGGTGGCCACGAGGAAGTGCACGGAGGACGTGGGGGTCAGTCCTTCTTCAGCTCGAACACCCACACACCGGTGATGTTCTGGCTGTTGTCCTTGCCGTCCCGGACCGCGACGGCGACGTTCGTCGAGTTGCCCTGGGCGCCGTACTGCGCGTTGAAGAACACGCTGCCCGGCACCGTGCGGTACGTCTTGTCGCTGTCCTCGACGAGCTGCTGACCGTTCATCAGGATCGTCCAGTGCTTGTCGGCGAGGTCCGGGTCGACACCGAAGCGCACGGTCTCGTCCTGGTCGACGGTGATGGACTTCGCGTTCTTGTCCTTCAGGCACTTGGTGATCTCGGCGGCCGAAAGGGTCTTGCCCTCCCCGCCGCAGGTGGCCTGGGAGCTGACCGAGTCACTGCCGACCGTGATCGTCGCGATCGGCGTCGGCTTGTCACAGGCGGACAGCAGGAGAAGTCCGGCGGACACGGCGCCTGCGGCGGCGACGGCGCGGCGGCGTCGCACAACGCGGTGTCCGAGAGCGGCGGTGCCGCGGGGCAACGTGGTCATGGCGGAAGGCTATACGCCGCTCCTGCCCCGCTCCCCACCTGGGTACGGCGTGGCGTGGTCACGCCACCCTCGGCCGGGTCCTCCCCCCGTGCCGCGCCGAGTCGAGCAGCCCCCGCACGGTCGCCAGCCACCCGGCGGCGATGATCGCGGCGGCCACCGACAGGCCCAGCGTGCCGTTGAGCGGCAGCACGATGCCGACGGCGCCGCCGAACACCCAGGAGACCTGGAGCAGCGTCTCCGAGCGCGCGAAGGCCGACGTGCGCACCAGCTCCGGCACGTCCCGCTGGATCAGCGCGTCCAGGGACAGTTTGGCCAGCGCCTGCGCGAACCCGGCGACCGCCGCCAGGCACGTCACCAGGAACGCGCTGAAGAACACCGCGGCCACCACCGCCGTGCCCAGCACCACCGCGACCACCGTCACGATGATGACCTCCGGCGCCCGGGACCGCAGCCACGCCCCGACCGCCGTGCCCAGCGCGTTGCCCGCGCCGGCCGCGACGCCCACTATGCCCAGCGACACCGCCGCGCTCTGGCCGGTCAGCGGGTGCACCCGCAGCAGGAAGGCCAGGAAGAAGATCAGGAAGCCGGTCAGACAGCGGATGGCCGCGTTGGCGGCCAGCGCGTGGGTCACCGCCGGTCCCACCGTGCGCAGCCCCGGACGCCTGCCCCGCTCCCGCAGCGGCCCCGGCAGGTGTTTCTCGTCCGCGGCGAGCAGCGCCCGGGCCTCGCCGCGGGCCGAGTCCACCTTCCGCGGCAGCGTGAAGGACAGCACGGTCCCCGCCACGAAGATCACGAAGGCGCCGTACAGCGGCCACCGCGGTCCCACCTGCTGGAGCCCCGCGCCGATCGGCGCCGCGGCCCCGGTGGCCAGCAGCCCGCACAGCGTGACCCGCGAGTTGGCCTTCACCAGGGAGACCTTGGGCGGCAGCAGCCGCGGCACCACCGCGCTCCTGACCACGCCGTACGCCTTCGAGGCGACCAGCACGCCCAGCGCCGCCGGGTACAGCTCGATGCCGCCGGTGACGACCGCGCCCGACAGCACCAGCGCGAGCAGTGCCCGGGCGGCCATCGCGCAGGCCATCGCCGCGCGGCGACCGTGCGGCAGCCGGTCCAGGAGCGGGCCGATCACCGGCGCGAGCAGCGTGAACGGCGCCATGGTGATGGCGAGGTAGAGCGCGACCCGCCCGCGCGCCTCGTCGGTGGGCACGGAGAAGAAGACGGTGGAGGCGAGCGCGACGGTGATCATCACGTCACCGGCGCCGTTCACCCCGTGCAGTTCGATCAGCTTGCCGAGGCCCGACTCGCCCGCGCCGTGCGCGTGCGTCGCCCGGCGGATGCCGCGCGCCGTACCGGTCACCGGCAGGCGCAGCGCCCGGCCGACCGCACGGAACCGGGAGCCGGGGCCGCGCCCGCGGCTCCCGCCCTTGAACTCCGTCCGTGCGGCTGCCACCCCGTCATAGTGCCCCGTCCGCGGCGGCTGTAGCGCCGATACGGCACGTATGGCGGTGATCGAGTCGGGTGACACCGGCCCCCGCCCCGCCCGGGAACGCGAGGTCGTACCCCGCCGAAACTCCCGTCGGTGTAGGCCCAGCGCACATGAGCAGGTAGCGTGCCTAGCGCGCCGTGGCGAACGTTCTCGGCCGCGCGCCTTACGGCCATCCCGCAGAATGGATGACGTAGGTGCGCCCGAGCGCGATCGGGCGCGGACGTCGACGCGGTCCACGGGTCCGCTCCGTCCGCCCCCTCGCAGGCAGCGGCGCACTCGTGAGACGGCGTATGGAGAGAAGCGATACCTGTGAGCGCAGCGACAACGCGAAGCCGCACCCCTGACCGCCTGTGCGCCGAGGCCGTCGACCTCGCCCGGGGAGCCGCCGAGGAGGCCGCCGCCCCCGGCGTCGTCGGCGAGCACGAGGGCATGGTGTCGGAGGGCGACCGGGTCGTCACGCACTTCTTCGCCTGCAAGGAGATGGGGTACCGGGGCTGGCGCTGGGCCGTGACGGTGGCTCGCGCCTCCCGCGCGAAGGTCGTCACGGTGGACGAGGCGGTGCTGCTGCCCGGCCCCGACGCGCTGCTGGCCCCCGAGTGGGTGCCGTGGAGCGAGCGGCTGCGCCCCGGCGACATGGGCCCCGGCGACCTGCTGCCCACGGACGCCGACGACCTGCGCCTGGAGCCCGGCTGGACCGGCGAGGACGAGCCGCCGCCCAACTCCGCCGTCTCCCACGAGATGGCCGACCTGGTCGAGGCCGAGGACGCCGAGGTGACCGCCGGTCCGCCCGCCGAGCTGCCGGCCGTCCCGGCCCGCGGCACGATCGCGGGGATCGCCGAGGAGCTGGGGCTGCGCCGCCCCCGGGTGCTGTCCCGGTACGGGCTGCACGTCGCCGCCGACCGCTGGGAGGAGGGCTACGGCCCGAAGACCGCGATGGCCCAGGCGGCGCCCGCCTCCTGCGTGAGCTGCGGCTTCCTCGCCCGCATCGGCGGCTCGCTCGGACAGGCCTTCGGGGTGTGCGCCAACGAGTTCTCCCCGGCCGACGGACACGTGGTGTCGCTGGCCTACGGCTGCGGCGGGCACTCCGAGGCGGCCGTCATGCCGAAGCCGCCGCGGGTGGCTCCGCCGGTGATCGACGAGACGCGCGTGGACCCGTTCCCGCTGCGGCCGGCGGCCGACTCCGGGTCGGTGCCGGTGGTCGAGGACCAGGAGTCGGCGGAGCTGGGGCACTCGTAGGGCGCGAGTGCGTGGGCGGCGGTTCCGCTGCCGGGCCCCGCCTGCTTCGACGGCCCCGCCCTCGAACTCCCCCGAGCGGGTACCCCGAGGACGGGCTGGACGACGCCGGCCGGAGCGCGCGGAGCGCCGTCGGCATGACGGTGCGCCGTCGTGGGCGCCGACGGGTGGGTGCCGGGGCGGTACCTTCGTGGTCCGTCGATGAGGAGAGTCACCGTGAGCATGTTCGTACGGCCTGCCACCGAGGGTGCCGATCCGTTCGGTACGGCACGGCTGCGGCGCGGGGTGCTGGACGCCTGGGCGACCAGCCCGGCCCGCTTCCGTGAGGACGCCAACGCGGAGGAGGACCTCGTCCTCGGCGGCTACCGCGACCGGCTGGTCGTCGAACTGGCACAGAACGCCGCCGACGCCGCCGCGCGGTCCGGCGTGCCCGGCCGGCTCCGCCTGACCCTGCGCGACGGTGTCCTGGTCGCCGCCAACACCGGTGCCCCGCTGGACGCGACCGGCGTCGAGTCGCTGTCCACGCTGCGCGCCTCCGCCAAGCGGGAGGCGGCGGACGGCTCGGTCGGCCGGTTCGGGGTCGGCTTCGCCGCCGTCCTGGCGGTCACCGACGAGCCCGCCGTCGTCGGACGGCACGGCGGGGTGCGCTGGTCGCTGGCCGAGGCGCACGACCTGGCCGCCGACACGGCCCGGCACAGCCCCGGCCTGGGCGACGAGATCCGGCGCCGCGACGGGCACGTACCGCTGCTGCGGCTGCCGTTCCCCGCCGAGGGCAGCGCCCCCGCCCCGTACGACACCGCCGTCATCCTCCCGTTGCGGGACACGGCCGCCGCCGACCTCGCCGAACGGCTGCTGCACGCCGTGGACGACGCCCTGCTGCTCGCCCTGCCGGGCCTGGAGGAGGTGGTGATCGAGGCCGGGGACGACGTACGGACCCTCTCGCGCCGCGTCGAGGGCGCCCTGACCGTGGTGGAGGACTCCGCCCACGGCGCCACCCGCTGGCGCACCGCCGCCGCGCACGGCCCCCTCACCCCCGACCTGCTCGCCGACCGCCCGGTCGAGGAGCGGCTGCGTCCGCACTGGTCCGTGACCTGGGCGGTCCCCGTCGACGCCGACGGTGCCCCGGCCCGCCCCCGCACCAGCCCCGTGGTGCACGCGCCCACCCCCAGCGACGAGCCGCTCGGCGTGCCCGCGCTGCTCATCGCGTCCTACCCGCTGGACTCCACCCGCCGGCACACCGCGCCGGGGCCGCTGACCGACTTCCTGACCGAGCGGGCCGCCGACGCCTACGCCGGGCTGCTCGCCGACTGGCGGCCGGTCACCGCCGGTCTCGTCGACCTGGTGCCCGGCGCGCTGGGCCGGGGCGAACTGGACGGCGTACTGCGCCGGGCCATCCTCGCCCGGCTCCCGCGCACCTCCTTCCTGCCGCCCGCCGTCCCCTCCGCGGGCGAGGACGCGGAGGACGGTCTTCCGCAGTCCCTGCGGCCCCGCGACGCCGAGGTGGTGGAGGGCGCGGGCGCCGACACCGTGCGGGTGCTGGCCGAGGTGCTGCCGACACTGCTGCCCGCCGGGCTCGAACGCCGCGCCGAACTGCGCACGCTGGGCGTGGCCCGGGTGCCGTTGACCGACGCGATCGACCGGCTGGCGGGCCTGGAGAAGGACCCCGCCTGGTGGCGCGGCCTCTACGACAGCCTCGCCGGGGTCGACCTCGACCGGCTGTCCGGGCTGCCGGTGCCGCTGGCTGGGGGTACCTCCCAGGCTTTCGGCTCTGGGGGAGGGCGTACGACCATCGGGCCCCGGCAGGTGCTGCTGCCCTCCCCGGAGGCCGTCTCCCTCGACCCGGAGGTCCTCACCCGGCTCGGCCTCAAGATCGCCCACCCGGACGCCGCGCACCCGCTCCTGGAGAAGCTCGGCGCCCTCCCGGCCACCCCGCGCGCCGTGCTCACCACCCCGCAGGTCCGGGCCGCCGTCGCCGCCTCCCTGGACGACGAGGGCGGGACCAACTGGGAGGAGGACGCCCTCGACGCCGAGGAACTGGCCGACACCGTGCTCGGCCTGGTCCGCGACGCCGGAATCGACCCCGGGGACGAGCCCTGGCTGGGCGCCCTCGCCCTGCCCGACGAGGACGGCGAACTCTCCCCGGCGGGCGAACTCGTCTTCCCCGGCGGTCCGTTCGCCCGGGTCATGCGCGAGGACGAACTCGCCGCCGTGGACGCCGAACTCGCCGAGAAGTGGGGCCCCGAACCGCTGGCCGCCTGCGGCGTCCTCGTCACCTTCGCCCTGGTCCGCGCCACCGACGTCGTCCTGGACCCCGACGAACTGGAGCCCCGCGAGGGCGACTTCGCCGAACCGGACGACGCCGGGCTGCTGGACGCCGTGGACGTGTGGAGCGAGGACGTCCTCGACCGCTTCCCGGACAGCCCCGTCCCGCCGGTCGCCACCGAGATCGTCGCCGTGCGCGACCTCGACCTCGTGGACGACGACCACTGGCCCGAGGCCCTCGCCCTGCTGTCCCGGCCGCCCCTGCGCGACGCGCTCGTCCAGCCGGTGCGCGTCCTGCTGCACGACGGCACCCACGAGGTCGTACGGCCCTACACCGCGTGGTGGCTGCGCGGGCACCCGGTGCTCGGCGGACGCCGCCCGGCCGGACTGCGCTCGGCGGGCGGCGACCCGCTGCTGCGGGGCCTGTACGACGAGGCCGACGCGACCGGCTTCGAGGACGAGCAGGTGCTGCGGGCGCTGGGCGTGCGCACCTCGGTCGCCGCCCTCCTCGACGAGCCCGGCGGCGCGGCCGAACTCCTGGACCGCCTCGCCGATCCCGACCGCCCGGTCACGGCCGCCCAACTGCACGCCCTGTACGGCGCGCTGGCCGAGCTGGACCCGGAGCAGGTGACCCTGCCGGACGAGGTGCGGGCCGTGGTCGACGGCGAGGTGCGGGTGGTGGACGCCGCCGACGCCGTCGTGGTCGACTCGCCCGACCTGCTGCCCTTCACCTCCGGCGTGCCGCTGCTGCCGGTCCGCCCGGCGCGGGCCGCCGAACTGGCCGAGCTGTTCCAGGTGCGGCGCCTGAGCGAGTCCGTCACCGGCCGCGTCGACTCCGAGGGCACCGAGCACGCCGTGCCGGAGCCGGTGCGGGTGCTGCTGGGGGCGCGGACCCCGGCGTCGTACGTGGAGCACGGGGAACTGGTCGTCGACGGCGTGGAGATCGACTGGCGCCTGACGGACGACGGGGCGCTGCACGCGGCGACGCTGGAAGGGGTGGCCGCGGGGCTCGCCTGGGCGGCGGGGCAGTGGCCGCGGCGGTTCGAGGTGGCGGCGCTGCTGGAGGACGAGTCGCGGACGGAGGAGCTGGCCAGGGACCGCTGGTTCGACTGAAGCCAACTGAACCCACCGGATGTGAAGGCGGGCGCACATTTCCTTCACCTCCCGTACAACCATCGCGCCCCGCCGGGGATCTACGAGGCGAGTCAGCAGGCTCACGACCCTCCAGGCCCCGGCGCGGCGAAGACCGCCGGGGTCCCTCGTCACCACGTGGGGAACACATGCGCACACGAGTCCTGGCGGCATCCGCCACCGGCGCCCTGGCCCTGACCGCCCTCGCCGTCCCGGCCGCGCAGGCCGACGGCGGGAGCGGCGACATCCGGATCACCAAGGTCGTCGTCGACGGCGACAACAAGGTGACCATCGGCACCGGCTCCGCCAAGACCTTCTCGGTCAGCGTCACCGCCACCGACGACTCCGGCATCGCGGGCGCCGACTCCTTCACGCTGGCGGGCCCGGGGTACGGCTTCGAGTCGACGGGCAAGCCGTCCTGCAAGAAGGTCAGCGCCACCACCTCCACCTGCACAGCCTCGGTGAAGACCGACCCGCGGACGGACTACCTCAGCAACGCGATGGCCGGCACCTGGTACGTCGGCGTGTGGATCGACGCCAACGACCACGACTACGTGTGGAAGGACAAGGCCGGGTCCTTCAAGTTCCAGCGCGGCAGCGCCCTGACGACCAACGCCTCGCCGGAGCCGGTGAAGAAGGGCAAGACCCTCACGGTCACCGGCAAGCTCAGCCGCGCCAACTGGGAGACGCTCAAGTACGGGGCGTACAGCGGGCAGTCGGTGCAGCTCCAGTACCTGAAGAAGGGCGCCAAGAGCTACACCACGCTGAAGACCGTCAAGTCCAACACGTCGGGCAACCTCAGCACCACCGTCAAGGCCACCGCGGACGGCTACTACCGCTACGTCTTCGCCGGCAACTCGACGTCCGGGGCGATCACCTCGGTCTCCGACTTCGTCGACGTGAAGTAGCCCCCTGGGCGAGCGGCGGTCAGACGGGGAAGCGGCGGTCGACCCACCTCCACAGGAGTTCCAGGGCGGCCGCCGCGACCACCGCGACGCCCACGGCCGTCCACGGCATCGTCACCCCCACCAGCTTCAGCGCGAAGAAGCTCTGCAGCCACGGCACCACCAGCACCACCACGAAGGCCAGGCCCATCGCCGCCACCAGCGCCACCCGCCACCACGTGTACGGCCGCGCGATGATCGCCAGCACCCACATCGAGATCAGGAACAGGGTCAGCGTCGCCGCGCTCGTCTCGGCGTTCAGCGCGTCCGGACCGGTGTAGTGGTGCCGCGCGACCAGGTACGTCACGAAGGTCGCCGCACCGGCCACCACCCCGCCCGGGACCGCGTACCGCATCACGCGCCGTACGAAGTGGGGCCTGGCCCGTTCCTTGTTCGGGGCGAGGGCCAGGAAGAAGGCGGGGACGCCGATGGTGAGCGTGGAGAGCAGGGTCAGGTGGCGGGGCAGGAACGGGTACTCCACCTGCGAGCAGACCACCAGGACGGCGAGCAGCACCGAGTACACCGTCTTGACCAGGAACAGGGTCGCCACGCGCGTGATGTTGCCGATCACCCGGCGGCCCTCGGCCACCACCGACGGCAGGGTGGCGAAGCTGTTGTTGAGCAGCACGATCTGCGCGACCGCCCGGGTCGCCTCCGAGCCGGAACCCATCGCCACGCCGATGTCGGCGTCCTTGAGCGCGAGGACGTCGTTGACGCCGTCGCCGGTCATCGCGACCGTGTGGCCGCGCGACTGCAGGGCGCCCACCATGTCCCGCTTCTGCTGCGGGGTGACCCGCCCGAACACCGTGCCCTCGTCCAGGGCACCCGCCATCTCCTCCGGCTCGGCGGGCAGCCGGCGCGCGTCGACGGTGGTGCCGGACAGCCCGAGCTTGGCCGCCACCGCGCCCACCGACACCGCGTTGTCGCCGGAGATGACCTTGGCGCGGACGTCCTGGTCGGCGAAGTAGCGCAGTGTGTCCGCGGCGTCCGGGCGCAGCCGCTGCTCCAGGACGACCAGGGCGGTGGGCTCGGCCCCCTCGGCGACCTCCGCGTCGTCCAGGCCCCGCCGGGCGCGGGCCAGCAGCAGGACGCGCAGGCCCTGTTCGTTGAGGCGCCCGGTCTCCGCGAGCGCCGGGTCGTCCTCGGCCAGCAGCACGTCCGGCGCACCCAGCAGCCACGTACCGGTGGTGCCGTCGCCCTCGTCGACGGCGGCGCCGCTGTACTTGCGGGCGGAGGAGAAGGGCAGCGCCCCCGTGCACGTCCACGCGGCGGCGGCACCGGTGACCGGGTAGGCGTCGACGATCGCCTGGAGGGAGGCGTTGGGACGCGGGTCGGACTGGCCCAGGGCGCCGAGCACGCCGCGGACGTACTCCTCGTCGGCGCCGCCGAGCAGGCGCAGGCCGGTGACGTCCATGCCGCCCTCGGTGAGGGTGCCGGTCTTGTCCAGGCAGACGGTGTCGACGCGGGCCAGGCCCTCGATGGCCGGCAGCTCCTGCACGAGGCACTGCTTGCGGCCCAGCCGGACGACACCGATCGCGAAGGCCACGGAGGTGAGCAGCACCAGGCCCTCGGGGACCATGGGCACGATGCCGCCGACGGTGCGCGCGATCGAGTCGTCCAGCGCGTGGTTCTTGGCGAGCAACTGGCTGAGGACCAGGCCGATCGCCGTCGGGACCATCATCCAGGTGACGTACTTGAGGATCGTCGAGATGCCGCTGCGCAGCTCCGACTGGACCAGCGTGAAGCGGGACGCCTCCTCGGCGAGCTGCGCGGCGTACGCCTCGCGCCCCACCTTGGTCGCCCGGAACGCGCCGCCGCCCGCGACCACGAAGCTGCCCGACATGATCGCGTCGCCGGGCCGCTTGACGACCGGGTCGGCCTCGCCGGTCAGCAGGGACTCGTCGATCTCCAGCCCGTCGGCCTCGACGCACACCCCGTCGACGACCGCCTTGTCGCCCGGGCCGATCTCGATGACGTCGTCCAGCACGATCGCGGACGTACTGACCTCGGTGGGCTTCCCGTCCCGGCGGACCGTGGGCCGGGCCTCGCCGATCACCGCCAGGGAGTCCAGGGTCTTCTTCGCCCGCCACTCCTGGACGATGCCGATGCCGGTGTTGGCGAGGATCACGAAGCCGAACAGGCTGTCCTGGATCGGCGCGACGAACAGCATGATCACCCAGAGCACGCCGATGATCGCGTTGAACCGGGTGAAGACGTTGGCGCGGACGATCTCGGCCAGGGAGCGGCTGCTGCGCACCGGCACGTCGTTGACCTGGCCGCGGGCGGTCCGCTCGGCGACGTCGGCCGCCGTCAGTCCGGTCGCGGGCGAGGGGCTGTCCACGGCGTGCGCGGGCGCGGGGTCGCGTCTGTCCGCGTCGAGATGCGTCATGCATTCGACGGTACGTGCGGTTCCGCCCCTCCACCCACCGAGCAGGGCGAAGATCCGACCTGGGTACGAGGGGGTGCGGCGCGGTCTGCTGCTGCGGTACTACACCGGTACTAGGCGGTGGGCTGATCCGCCTGCGGGCCCCCGGCGTCCCGGGCGGCGGCCTGCCGCTTGAGCGCGGCGTCGCGGCCCCGGACGTACCAGATGCCGATCAGGCCGAGACCGGCGCCGGCCAGGCAGGTCCACACCCACCAGGCGTGCCCGTGGTCGTCGAACCAGCCGTAGAAGGGGAGCTGCACCAGGAAGAGGACGAACCAGAGGACGGTGCCGCCGACGACGGTCGGTACCACGGGGCCCTCCAGGGGCTCCGGTGCCTCGTGCGTGGGTGTCCACTTCGTCATGCGTACAGCTTACGAGGAGCACGCGGGCGGGGTGACGGCGCGGCACCACCCGATGTCTACGCGCGGAGATAGCGATCTGCGGCTCATACGTTCATACTGAACCCGTTTGTCTCTGACCGCTTTCATTCGTAGAAAACACCAAGAGGAACACCGACAAGGCCGTGGGGGAACCTGTTGGTGATGAGGTCCACGCATGTCCACCTCGGCCACCGCCAAGGTCCCCCCGTCCCCCGAGCCGCCGGAGGACCGGCGGCCCCCGCAGAACGGTCTCGACCGTTACTTCAAGATCTCCGAGCGCGGCAGCACCCTGCCCCGTGAGATCCGAGGCGGCTTCGCCACCTTCTTCGCGATGGCCTACATCATCGTGCTGAACCCGATCATCCTGGGCAGCGCGAAGGACATGTACGGCCACCAGCTCGACAACGGCCAGCTCGTCACGGCGACCGCGCTGACGGCCGCCTTCACCACCCTGCTGATGGGCGTCATCGGCAACGTCCCGATCGCGCTGGCCGCGGGCCTCGGCGTGAACTCGGTCGTCGCCCTCCAGCTCGCCCCGCGGATGTCCTGGTCGGACGCCATGGGCATGGTGGTGCTGGCCGGCTTCGTCGTCATGCTGCTGGTCGCCACCGGTCTGCGCGAGCGCGTCATGAACGCCGTTCCCTACGGCCTGCGCAAGGCCATCTCCATCGGTATCGGCCTCTTCGTCATGATCGTCGGCCTCGTCGACTCCGGCTTCGTCACCCGCATGCCGGACGCCGCGCAGACCACCGTCCCGCTCCAGCTCGGCGTCGGCGGCCACCTGCACGGCTGGCCGGTGCTGATCTTCGTCCTCGGTGTGCTGCTGACCCTCGCGCTGATCGTCCGCAAGACGCCGGGCGCCATCCTGATCTCGATCGTCGTGATGACCGTGATCGCGGTGATCGTCAACGCCGTCACCGACATCCCGTCCTGGGGCCTGACCACGCCCGAGTGGCCCGGCAACCCCGTGGCCACGCCCGACTTCGGGCTGGTCGGCGAGGTCAGCCTGTTCGGCGGGTTCGGCAAGGTCGGCGTCCTGACCGGCGTCCTGTTCGTCTTCACCGTGCTGCTGTCGTGCTTCTTCGACGCGATGGGCACGATCATGGGCGTCAGCGACGAGGCCAAGCTGACCGACGGCGAGGGCCAGATGCCGGGCATCAACAAGGTCCTGTTCGTCGACGGTGTCGCGGTCGCCGCCGGCGGTGCCAGCTCCGCCTCCGCCACCACCTGCTTCGTGGAGTCCACGGCCGGTGTCGGCGAGGGCGCCCGCACCGGCTTCGCCAACATCGTCACCGGCGCGCTGTTCGCCGTGGCGCTGTTCCTCACGCCGGTCGCCACCATGGTGCCGTCCCAGGCGGCGACCCCGGCACTGATCGCGGTCGGCTTCCTGATCCTGGCCGGTTCGATCAGGGAGATCGACTGGTCCGACTTCACGATCGCCATCCCGGCCTTCGTGACGATGCTGATGATGCCGTTCACCTACTCGATCACCAACGGCATCGGCATGGGCTTCATCACCTTCTCGGTGCTGCGCCTGGCCTCCGGGCGGGGCCGTGAGGTGCCGGTGGCGATGCACGTGGTGTCGGTGGTCTTCGCCTTCTACTACCTGATGCCGGCCCTGGGTCTGACGTGAGACCCGCGGGGCCGCCTCAGGTGACCCCGTAGAACCGTTCCGTCTCCTCCACGGCGGACTGGAACCGCTCGTCGAAGTCATCCCGAATGAGCGTCCGGACGACATAGTCCTGGACGCTCATTCCTCTTTTGGCCGCATGGTCCCGGAGCCGGTCGAGCAGCTCCCTGTCCATCCGCAGGCTGAGCACGCTGGTCCCCATGAGCACGAGGGTCGCCGGGTCCGCCGGGTGACGCTCCGATTTCCGGAAACGACTCACTCGTACGGGTGAACTGTGTGTTTCAGTGGCGGGCGTCACGGGCAAGCGGACGCCCGAGCGGTGGTATTTCGCGAGACTAATGAGTTACGCTAATGAACATGCCGGACCTCAAGCATGGCGACGACGCCGCCGCCGTGAACTCCCTGCGCTCCGCCGTGATGCGGTTGTCCCGTCGGCTCAAGCACCAGCGGGTCGACGAGTCACTCAGCCCCACCGAGATGTCGGTGCTGGGCACCCTGTCCAACTGCGGCAGCGCGACCCCGGGCGAGCTGGCCCGCAAGGAACACGTCCAGCCGCCCTCGATGACCCGCATCGTGGCCCTGCTCGAGGCCAAGGGCCTGGTCCGGCTGGAACCGCACCCCGAGGACCGGCGCCAGAAGGTCGTGACGCAGACCGAGCAGGCCGTGGTGATGCTCGAGGAGAGCCGCCGCAGGCGGAACGCGTTCCTGGCCACGCTGGTCGAGGGACTCGACGAGGACGAGTGGGCCACACTGCGCGCCGCCGCCCCCGTGCTGGAGAAGCTCGCACACAAGTAGAAGCAGTTCTCGCGAGGAGGCGAACCCTTTTGAGTACGGGACCCGGAGCAGCTTCCGCCCCCGCACCCGACGGCCACGACGACCCCACCGGGACCCCCCGGACCCCTCGCAAGACGTCGATGTTCGCCTCCCTGAAGGTCAGGAACTACCGCCTGTTCTTCCTGGGCCAGGTCGTCTCGAACATCGGCACCTGGATGCAGCGCATCGCCCAGGACTGGCTCGTCCTCAGCCTCACCGGCTCCTCGGCCGCCGTCGGCATCACCACCGCCCTGCAGTTCCTGCCGATGCTCCTCTTCGGCCTCTACGGCGGCGTCCTCGTCGACCGCTGGCGCAAGCGGACCACCCTGCTGTTCACCCAGTCCGCGATGGCCCTGTCCGCACTCGCCCTCGCCGTCCTCACCCTCAGCGGCCAGGTCCAGGTCTGGCACGTCTACGTCGCCGCCTTCGCGATGGGCCTGGCCACCGTCCTCGACAACCCCGCCCGCCAGTCCTTCGTCGCCGAGCTGGTCGGACGGGACCAACTGCAGAACGCGGTCAGTCTGAACTCGGCCAACTTCCAGTCCGCCCGCCTGGTCGGCCCCGCCGTCGCCGGTGTGATGATCACCGGCGTGGGCACCGGCTGGGCGTTCCTCGCCAACGGCCTGTCCTTCGTCGCGCCCCTCACCTGCCTGGTGCTGATGCGCGCCCGCGACCTGCACGCCGTGCGGCGCACCCCGCGCGGCAAGGGCCAGCTCCGCGAGGGCCTCCACTACGTCGCCGGCCGCCCCGAGCTGATCTGGACCATCGTGCTGGTCGGCTTCATCGGCACCTTCGGCTTCAACTTCCCGGTCTTCCTGTCCGCCTTCGCCGACGACGTCTTCCACGCGGGCGCGGGGGCGTACAGCCTCTTCAACACCCTCATGGCCGTCGGCTCGCTGGCCGGCGCCCTGCTCGCCGCCCGGCGCGGCACCGCCCGGCTGCGCGTCCTGATCGCGGCGGCCCTCGGCTTCGGCGCCCTGGAGATCGTCGCGTCGGCGGCGCCCGGGCTGTGGCTCTTCGCGCTGCTGATGGTCCCGATCGGCGTCTTCAGCATGACGGTCAACGTCACCGCCAACACCAGCATCCAGATGTCCACCGACCCGGCCATGCGGGGCCGGGTGATGGCCCTCTACATGATGGTCTTCCTCGGCGGCTCCCCGATCGGCGCCCCGATCGTCGGCTGGATCACCGACGCCTACGGCGCCCGGGCCGGCTTCGCCGCGGGCGGCGCGGTGGCGGCGAGCGCCGCACTCGTCATCGGCCTGGTGCTGGCCCGCGTCGGCAACCTCCGCCTCTCCGTCGGCTGGCACCGCGGCCACCCCCAGGTCCGCTTCGTCCCCCGGGACCGTCAGGAGGCACTGGCGCCGGTGGCGTAGGACGGGGGCGGTTCCCGTCAGTCCCGGGGGAAGTCGTCGGTCCTGAGGGTGAGGCCGACGACGGTGCGGGTGAGGTCGATGTCCTCGCCAAAGCCGAAGCCGACGCACGCGTGGTACTTGCCGTCCTCCGGCAGAGTGTGCAGGTGCCACTCCCCGGCGTAAGGATCCACGATCAGGTACACCGGGACGCCGGCGGCGGCGTAGGCGTCCTTCTTGGGTCCGTGGTCGTTGCCGGCCGTGCTCCGGGAGACGACCTCGGCGACGAACTCGACGTCCTCCGGCCGCCAGTGTCCCTTGTCGTCCTTCCGGGCCCCTTCGGCCAGGGCCACGACGTCGGAGGCGAAACCGTTGAGATAACCGGGGTAGTCCATACGGACGTCGGACTTCACGCGCTTGCGGGGATACTTGGTCCGCAGTTGCTCGACGATGTCCAGAATGATGTCCCAGTGGGTGTCCCGCTGCGGCGTCATGAAGATGTGACCCCCGACGATCTCGGTCTTGTATCCCTCGGGGACGGGCATCTTCTCGAGCCACTCGAACATGACGTCCAGAGTCAGCTCGGTGCTCTCTTCGGCCATCTCGATCCTGTCGTCAAGGACGGTCATCGTGGCGCTCCTCCCCGGCTGCCCCCGACGCGAGTGCAGCCGCGCGGTACAACGATACGCACGGTGACCAGGCCACGCGCGGACGTACACGTGTTCTCCGGGGAAGACTGACCGGCATGAGACTGTTCGCCGCCGTGCTGCCCCCCGAGGACGTCACCGCCTCCCTCGCCGACGAGGTGGCCGCGCTGCGGAGGCTGCCCGGGGCGGACGGGCTGCGCTGGACCGGGCGGGACGGCTGGCACCTCACGCTCGCCTTCTACGGCGAGGTCGACGACGGCGTCGTACCCGACCTGGCGGCGCGCCTGGAGCGGGCAGCCCGCCGCACCCCGCCCTTCGAGCTGGCGTTGCGCGGCGGCGGGCAGTTCGGGCGCGGCCGGGCGCTGTGGGTGGGTGCGGAGGGCGGCCTGGCGACCCTGCGGCTGCTGGCCGGCCGGGCGGAGTCGGCGGGGCGCAGGGCGGGCGTCGACATGGGCGGGCACCGGCGCTACCGGCCCCACCTGACGCTGGCCCGCAGCAGGCGGGCCCTCGACGTCCGTCCCCACGTCGAGGCACTGGCCGGCTACGCCGGACCCGCCTGGACGGTGACCGGCCTGGCGCTGGTCCGCAGCAACCTGCCGGAGTCGGGCGTGCCGGGCGAGCAGCCCCGTTACGAGGCGGTCGCCCGCAGTCCGCTCGGCGCCTCCGGTTAGGCTCGGGGCGTGGACCCGAAGACCCGGAACCGGATCATGGCCGGTGTGCTCGTGCTGATGCTCGTCGTGGTGGCGGTGGCGGCGGCCCTCGGCTGACCTGCCCGTGGGCCGCCGCCCACGCTCACCCCGCCGACGCCCCGGCTACCAGGCGAAGGCCTCCGGTGAAGGCCCCGGCCCCGGGAAGACCTCGTCGAGCCCGGTCAGCAGCTCGTCCGACAGCTCCAGCTCCACGGCCCTGAGCGCCGACGCGAGCTGCTCGGCCGTGCGCGGGCCCACGATGGGGCCGGTCACGCCGGGGCGGGTCAGCAGCCAGGCCAGCGCGGCCTCGCCGGGCTCCACCCCGTGCTTGTCGAGCAGGTCCTCGTACGCCTGGATCTGCGCCCGCTTCGCCGGGTCGGCCAGGGCGTCGGCCGCGCGCCCGGACGCCCGGCGCCCGCCCTGGACCTCCTTCTTGATCACCCCGCCGAGCAGCCCGCCGTGCAGCGGCGACCACGGGATGACCCCGAGGCCGTACTCCTGCGCGGCCGGAATCACCTCCATCTCGGCGCGGCGCTCGGCCAGGTTGTACAGGCACTGCTCGCTGACCAGGCCGATGGTCCCGCCGCGCCGGGCGGCCGTCTCGTTGGCCTGCGCGATCTTGTACCCGGGGAAGTTCGACGACCCGGCGTACAGCACCTTGCCCTGCTGGACCAGGGTGTCGATCGCCTGCCAGATCTCGTCGAACCCGGTGGCGCGGTCGATGTGGTGGAACTGGTACAGGTCGATGCGGTCGGTCCGCAGGCGCTTCAAACTGGCGTCGACCGCCCGCCTGATGTTCACGGCGGACAGCTTGTCGTGGTTGGGCCACGCCTCGCCGTCGGCGCCCATGTTGCCGTACACCTTGGTGGCGATGACGGTCTTGTCGCGGCGGTCGCCGCCCTGGGCGAACCAGTTGCCGATGATCTCCTCGGTACGGCCCTTGTTCTCGCCCCAGCCGTACACGTTGGCAGTGTCGAAGAAGTTGATGCCGGCGTCCAGCGCCGCGTCCATGATCGCGTGACTGTCGGCCTCGTCGGTCTGCGGACCGAAGTTCATGGTGCCGAGGACGAGCCGGCTGACCTTGAGTCCCGTGCGTCCGAGCTGCGTGTACTTCATGGTCCCCAAGCCAACGACTTGGAGTGCGCTCCAGGCAAGCGGGGCGGGCGGTCATCCTTCCAGGGCCCGAAGGATCTCAAGGACGGTGTGCCGGTGGATGTCCCGCTGCGGCGCCATGCGGACAACCCCGCCGACGATCCCGACCTCGAACCCCCGGGGACGGGCATCCTCTCGAGTCGCTCGGCCGTCTCGTCGAGCCGACCCGTGTCGCGAGTACGGTCGCGCGGTACGTCGACACGCACGGCGGCCAGGACACGAGGGGACGCGCACGTGCCGGAGGCTCGGTGCCCTACGACGAGGCCGCGTACGGTCCGCCCAGCCCCCACTCCTCGTGCAGCGCCTCCGCGAACGCCTCCGCGATCCGGTGTTCGCCGCTCTCGTTGGGATGCGTGCCGTCGTAGGTGTCCGTGTGGAAGTCGTACGCCGGCGGGGCCGGGACGAGCAGCAGCGGGGCGCCGGGATCGTCGAGGTCGGTGAGGGTCTTGGCGAGGAGTTCGTTGAAGTGGGCGACCTGCTCGGCGAAGGTCTCGTCGGCGTCCACCCGGATGTTGTGCAGGACCGGCAGCACGGCGATGCGGACGCGCGGGTTGGCCGCGCGGGCGGCGGCCACGAAGGCGCGGACGTTGGCGGCGGTCTGCTCGGCGTTGGTGTAGAAGCCGAGGTCGATCAGGCCCAGGGAGACGAGGAGCACGTCCGCGCGGCAGGAGCGCACCGCCTCGCCGATCAGCGGGGTCATGTGGTGCCAGCCCTCGCCCCAGCCGGCCAGGTGGGCGCGGGGGAAGCCGGGGTCGGCGTAGGCGTACGAGGTGGGGGCGTCCGTCCCCCGGTCGTGGAGGGTCTCGCGCGGGCCGACGAAGGTGAAGGGGCGGCCGTGGGAGTCGCGCAGGTGCTGCCACAGCCGGTAGCGCCACGTGTGTTCGCCGGCGCTCCCGATCGTCATGGAGTCGCCGACGAACATGAACCTGAGCATCCGCTCATCATGGACGATCGGCCTGGCCGGCGCGATGTGAGACCTCCCACGCAGGGTGACCGCCGTCGTGAACGCCCGTGAGGGATGGCAGGCTTGGCGCATGCGCCGACCCTTCGCCCTCCTCGCCTCGGCCCTCCTCGTGGGCGCGTTCGCCGTGCCCGCCTCGGCGGCGGACGGGGGCGACGGGCCCGCCGGGAGCGACGGGTTCACGATCAAGGACCCGCGCATCACCGAGTCCAGCGGCCTGGCCGCCTCCCGCCTGCACCCCGGCGTCTACTGGACGCACAACGACCAGGACACCGGGCCGTACATCTACGCCGTGGACGGCGCCACCGGCGAGACCGTCGCCCGCGTCGCCCTGTCCGGCGTCGGCACCCCCCGCGACGTCGAGGCGATCGCCATCGGCCCCGGCAACCGGATCTTCGTCGGCGACATCGGGGACAACGACGGCGTGACCTGGCCGTACGTGTGGATCTACGAGTTGCCCGAGCCGACGGAACTCAAGGACCAGACCGTGAAGGCGACGCAGTACGTCGTCAAGTACACGGACGGTTCCCGCGACGCGGAGTCGATGCTGGTCCACCCGAAGACCGGGCGGGTCTACATCATCGACAAGCACGAGGACGGCGGGCACCTGTACGAGGGCCCGGCGAAACTGTCGTCCTCCGGCACCAACGTCTTCCGGCCCACGGTCCCGGTGGACCTCTGGGCGACGGACGCCGCGTTCTCCCCGGACGGTGGGCAACTCGCCGTGCGCGGCTACCTCGGGGGCATCTGGTACGACTGGAACGGCGGCAGGATCCGGCGCACCGGGCGGATCAACGTGCCCCTGGGGCAGGGTGAGTCCGCCACGTACACGATCGACGGCAAGAAGCTGCTGCTCGGCATGGAGGGCGTCAACAGCCCCGTGAAGGCCCAGGACGTGCCCGGGCGGGGCGGCGGCGACTCCGGCGGCGGAGCGGGTTCGGGGTCCCACGCCTCGGGCGAGGGCTCCGGCGCCGCGGGCGGGGACACGCTCAAGGTCGGCGCGGTCGGGCTGCTCGTCGCGCTCGCCGCCCTGTTCGGTCTACGCCGGGTCCTCCGGCGCCGCTGAGCCGCTCGCCGCGGCAGGCTCGTCCGCGGCCGGGTCGCTCGCGGCGGGGTCGTCCGCCGCCGCCCGGCGCGAGGCCACCAGCACTTCCAGGCCGTCCAGGATGCGCTGGAGCCCGAACTCGAAGTGGTCGAAGCCGGTGCCGAAGGCGTCCTCGGAGAGGGAGGCCAGCACGGGGTAGCGCCCGCTCGTCATGGCCTCCACGAGCACCGGTTCCTGGGCCCGCCAGAACTCCGCGTCCGTCAGCCCGGAGCTGCGCTCGGCCTCCCGCTCGTACACCTGTGTGCGGGCGGCCCCGACGACGTATCCGTCGATCATGACGATCACCGAGACCAGCTCGGGGTCGGTCAGGCCCATCGGCCTGATCCGGGCGAGCACCTTCTCCATGCCGTCCAGGGCGGAGGGGCCGAGGATCGGCCGGGACTGGTTGACCGCCAGCAGCCAGGTGTGGCGCCGGTAGAGGGCGAGTGTGGCGTGGCCGAGGGCATGGAGCGCCGAGCGCCAGTCGCCGTCGCCGAGGTCGGCGGGGTCCTGGGACGGGCGCTGCACGCGGTCCAGCATGAGGTCGAGCAGCTCGGCCTTGCCGGGGACGTAGCGGTACAGCGACATCGTGCCGGTGCCCAGTTCGGTGGCGATCCGGCGCATCGAGACGGCGCCGAGCCCCTCCCGGTCCGCGACCTCGACGGCGGCCTCGACGATCCGGTCCAGCGTCAGGCCCGGCCGCGGGCCCCGGCTGGGGCGCCGGCCGGTGTCCCACAACAGTTCGAGGGTGCGGCCGATGTCGCCGCTGCCGCTGGTCTCCGTGCCGCTCGCCATGGGCTCAGTTTAGAACCGCGCCGCAGAGCCGCGCCGAAAAACTGGGTACGGTGTACGCGTTATCGGGTACGGTGTACTCAGTTGTGAGTCGGGAAGGGGGACTGAACCCATGGGCGAGAAACACGCGGTGCGGGCGGAGGGCCTGGAGAAGCGGTACGGCGACAAGTACGCGCTGGCCGGCTTCGACCTCGCGGTGCGCGAGGGCACCGTGCACGGCCTGCTCGGGCCCAACGGCGCGGGCAAGACCACGGCGGTGCGCATCCTGTCCACGCTGATCCGGCTGGACGGGGGACGGGCCGAGGTCGCGGGCCTGGACGTGGCCCGGCAGGCGCGCGAGGTGCGGGCGCGGATCGGGCTCACCGGTCAGTACGCGGCCGTGGACGAGGTGCTGACCGGCCGGCAGAACCTGGAGATGTTCGGGCGCCTGTTCCACCTGGGCGGCAGGCGGGCCGCGGCCCGCGCGGTCGAACTGCTGGAGCAGTTCGACCTGACCGACGCCGCCGACCGGGGCGTGGGCAAGTACAGCGGCGGCATGCGGCGCCGTCTCGACCTCGCCGCGTCGATGATCCTCGCCCCGGCCGTCCTGTTCCTGGACGAGCCGACGACCGGGCTGGACCCGCGCAGCCGCGGCGAGGTCTGGGACTCGGTGCGCGCGCTGGTGGCGGGCGGCACCACGGTCCTGCTGACCACGCAGTACCTGGAGGAGGCCGACAGGCTCGCCTCGCGCATCACCGTCATCGACCGGGGCCGGGCCATCGCCGACGACACCCCGGACGGGCTGAAGGACCTGGTCGGCGGCGACCGGATCGAGGTCGTGGTCGCCGACCGCGGCGAGATCCCGCGGGTGGTGAGGACGGTCGCCCGGGTCTGCCAGGGCGAACCGGAGGTGGAGGAGGAGGCGCTGCGCGTGCACGCCCCGGTGGCCGACCGCGTGCCGGCCCTGACCGAGGTGGCGCGCACCCTCCAGGACGAGGGGGTCGCGGTGGAGGACATCGGACTGCGCCGGCCGAGCCTCGACGACGTCTTCCTGCGCCTGACCGGTCACCGCACGGGCGCGGAGCCCGCGCGGCGCACGGAGCGGGAGGCGGTGGCGGCATGAGCGCCCTCGACCTCGGCGGCGCGTCCGGCCCGGCGGCGGCCCCGCGCGAGCGCGGACGGCTGTACTGGCTGCTCGCCGACTGCGGCAACGTCGTCCGCCGCGGCCTGACCCACTACCAGCGCCAGCCCGTCAACATCGCCTGGCAGCTCGGCTTCCCGATCGTCTCCGTCCTCCTCTACGGCTATGTCTTCGGCAGCGCGCTGACCGTGCCGGGCGGCGGGGACTACAAGGACTTCCTGATGCCGGGCATGTTCGCGATGACCATGGCGTTCGGCTTCATCAACACCGCGACGGTCGTCGTGCACGACGCCACGAAGGGCGTCATCGACCGGTTCCGCTCCATGCCGATGGCGTCCTCGGCGGTGGTGGCCGGGCGCGGGGTGACCGATCTCGTGGTCGCCTGCGCCGAGCTGGCCATCATGATGCTGACGGCGATGGCCATGGGCTGGCGTCCGGACGGTGGCTGGGGCTTCGTGGCGGCGTTCGGACTCCTGCTGTGGCTGCGGTTCGCGCTGATCTGGATCGGCGTGTGGCTGGGCCTGCTGGTCCCCAACCCGGAGGCGGCGGGCGGCCTGTTCGCGGTGGCCTTCCCCCTCACGATGATCTCCAGCATCTTCGTCGCCCCGCAGCTCATGCCCGACTGGCTGGGCTGGGTGGCCGCGTGGAACCCGATCTCGTCCACGGCCGCCGCGGCCCGCGACCTGTTCGGCACACCGGTGGGCGGCGGCGACTCGTGGATCGAACAGCACGCCCTGCTGATGGCGGGCGTCTGGCCCCTGATCCTGACAGCGGCCTTCCTCCCGCTGGCGGTACGGAGATTCCAGCGACTGAGCCGGTAGGACCGGTCCGGTCCCGGACGACTGGCCGGAGCCGGGGGCGGCCACCCAGCCGGGGCGGCCCGCCGCGCCCTCGGGGCGAGGCGGGCCCCCGCGCTAGCATCGGCACCCTGTCGATCACTGGAGTTTGGCCCCATGTCGCTGCCGCGTGTCGGAGTCGTCATCGTCACCATGGGGACGCGCCCGCGTGAACTGGCGGCACTGCTCGCTTCGGTGGAGAAGCAGAGTGTGCCGGCGGCACGGGTGATGCTGATCGGCAACGCGACTCCACTGACCGACGTGGACACCGCGCAGAACGTGACCAAGGTCCCGCTCGAGGAGAACCTTGGATGTCCGGGAGGCCGAAACGTCGGTCTGGCGATGTTGAGGGACTACGGCGACACCGATGTCGTCGTCGAACTGGACGACGACGGACTGCTCATCGACTCGGACGTGTTCCGCAAGGTCCAGCACCTGTTCGCGTCGGACGCGAGGCTGGGGATCGTCGGTTTCCGCGTCGCCGACGAGCACGGCCGCACCGAGCGGCGCTGGGTGCCGCGACTGGTGGACGACGCCGAAGAGCCCCGGTATGGAGACATCGACCGTGTGGACTGGGCGGAGATCGTCGAGATCGGTCTGGGCGAGGGCCCGGGTCGTGACTACTGGAGGAATCTGATGGCCACTTACACCCCGAATTTCCCGGGCAGCAACACGATCGTCGAGGAGTCCTGGCTCGACGGGCGTGCCAAGGGCCAGGCCGAAGGCAAGGCCGAGGACATCCTGCACATTCTCGAGGCGCGGGGCATCGGGATCCCTGACTCCGTCCGGGAGCGAGTCGTCGGCTGCACGGATCTCGGCGTGCTGGGCACATGGCTCGACCGCTCTTTGAGTGTGACGCGCGCCGAGGAACTGTTCGCCGACGAGTAGAGCCGTCCAGGCACGCGAAGGGCGCCCGGCGATGCGCGTCGCCGGGCGCCCTCCGTTGTCGTGCCGGTGGTGTCGGCTACAGCTTCTCGATCACGTGGTCCACGCACTTCGTCAGCGCCTCGACGTCCGACGGGTCGAGCGGGCCACGGCCTTGAAGAAGGTGTAGCAGAACACCCCGTCGGGTTCGGCCGTGCGCCGCAGGGCGGCGATGCCCGCGTCGAAGGTCCGCGCGTCGATCAGCCCCGCCGCGACGGCGGGCTCCCGGACCCCCGAGATCATCGCGGTGAAGGTGCGTCTGGTGAAGCTGTCGGCCAACTCCGGCCGGCTGCCGTCGACGTAGACGGTGCGCGGGCTGACGGCGATGTCCGACCAGTCCGCCTCGTGCAGCAGGGGGAAGAGCCGCCGGCCGATGAGGGCGTCACCGCCGGCGTGCCGCTGCAGCGTCACCTGGCACGCTACGGCAGCGCGCGCCGCTTCGTCGTCCGGGTGGAAGTAGGCCGAGCCGTGGTCGCCCTCGATCACGGTGATCGTCCCGCCGGGCCGCACGAGACGCCGCAGTCGTCGCAGCGCGTCGACCGGAGCGGGCAGGTGCTCCAGCAGGAAGCACACGAAGACGTGGTCGAAGGATGCCTCGGCGAACCCGCCCTCCGGTTCGGGGAGCGCGAAGACGTCCTTCTCGGCGAACTCGACGTTCGTGAGCCCCGCGGCAGCGATGCGCCCCGAGGCCGACTTCAGCGAGTCGGTGGCGATGTCGGCCGACACGAAGCGCGTGTGCGGGCTGCGCGAGGCCAGGGCGACGGTCTGCGCCCCCACGCCGCACCCCATCTCCAGGACCCGCTCGCCCGGTTGGAACCGGGTGTTGCCGTGCAGCAGCTCGACCAGGGCGTCCGCCTGGTCCGCGAGCCGGGTGCTCTCCTCGGGCCGGTAGCCGTGCACGTACTGCTCGAACATGGTCATGGTCTCGATCACCTTCATCATCTGGTCCGGCCCCGCACTCCCGAGCGCGGCCACGAGTCGGTCGCGCAGTCGGCTTCGCCGAGCGAGGTCCTCCTCGACGTCGTCGAGGTGCGCGCGCAGCGTCGCCGCCGGGTCCGGATCCTCGCGGTCCAGCATGGCGGCGACCTGTCGCAGCCCCAGGCCGGTCCGGCGCAGGGCCAACGCCCGGTAGAGACGCGTGACATGCTCGGGGCCGTAACGGCGGTGACCGCTCGGCGTGCGCTCGGGAGACACCACGCCCAACGCGTCCCAGTGCCGCAACACCCGCACCGACACCCCGGACGCGTGCGCCAGTTCGCCCACCGTCCACCACGTACCGTCGTCCACGACGGAAACGCTAGGCCCTCACACGGTGTCAGCTTCAAGTATCGTGAATCGGAGCGGTTCGGCGTCCGGCCGCTTGCTGTCGCCGAGGGCCCAGGCGTCGCTGCCGATGCGGGCGAGAGTCACGCTGGACTCGCCGTCGGGGTGGGTGTTGCCTCCGCACGCCGTCGCGAACGAGGCGTTGGTGAGGTCGAGTCGGTAGAGGTCGTTTCGGTGCGGCATATCTGTCCCTTCGCGGTCGGTGTGGCTTGGGGACGACCGTAGGGACGGACAGGGAAGCAACGGGGCGAATATTCTTCATTATTCTCACGCAGCCACTCTGAATGCGTGGACATTCACTCAGGGTCACCACCATGCTGGGTGCACAACATGGTCTAGACCCATGGGGGTTGGTGCGCATGGCGCGCAGGTTGCGGTTCAACGGGACGGGCGGCAACGGTGGCGAATGCCCGTCCGTACACGAGGACGTGGACAGTGGCGAGGTGATCGTGCACGGGCCTCCGCTCGGTCAGGAGGATGTCGCTCAGCTACAGCACTTCTCGGAAGGCGAGGTCGCCGTGGTCGTGCCGCGCGACCTGCTGGTGGACTGGGCCCCGAAGGATCGGACTCGGCAGGCAAAGACGATCGATCTCGCCGAGTTCAGCGGGCTGTTCGGCAAGTTCGAGCACACCGCGTGGCGCCTGGAGACGCGGCGGCGGTACGCGAGCGACGAGGAGGGCGATTCCTGGAAGCAGTTCATGGAGGCCGGACGAGTCGAGGAGGACTGGTCCAAAGGCGATTCGGTCAGTGCCTTCCGCAAGACGGTCCAGGCCCAGACGGCACTCGGAAAGCGCATCGAGCGGGTGCGGCTGGTGGATGCGCCGCCCACCCCTGGTCAGCGCTACCTGTTGGAGCACGCCCGGTGGAACATCGAGTCGGGCGAGGACATCCGCAATATGCGACGCGCCGACGCGGACCGGCTCCGACTCCCCGCCGAGGACTTCTGGCTCTTCGACAGCCGCCTCGTCGCGCTCCTGCGCTTCGATGACGACGACCAGCTCACACACGTGGACCTGATCACCGAGCCCGCAGAGGTCGTGCGCTGCTGCATGCTGCGGGACACTGCTTGGCACCACGCCGTACCGTGGAAGCGATTCATGGCGGAGATGCGCAGCGAGATGTAGGGGCAAGAGCGGACACCGGTGAGCACGGACTATCAGAGAGCGCGTGAGGAACTGGGCCGAAGGCTGCGGGAGCTGCGCGCAGAGGGCCCCGATGGCCGGCTCACCGGTACGGTGCTGGCCCGGCGCTTGGGGTGGCCCCAGTCGAAGGTCAGCAAACTGGAGAGCGGCAGACAGACCCCCACGAAGGACGACCTCAGGGCCTGGGCCGAGGCGGTGGGGCAGCCTGATGCTTTCGACGAACTACAGGCTCGTCTGCAAGGCTTCGAGAGCCACATTCGATCCTGGCGACGACTGCTTGCGGCAGGTCACGCTCCTGTGCAGGAGACATGGAGTGCCGTCGTCGGCGAGGCGCGAACACTGCATGTGTGGGACGGCGAATTCTACTGGACGCGTTCGGCGTCCGGGACACGGAAGTCCGCGCAAAACTGGAGTACTTGGCCAAGCACTCCAAGAATCGAGGTTGGTGGCTGGAGCATGCCGAGCATCTGCGGCCGGACTACGCGGACCACATCGCCCTGGAAGACGACGCGACCTATATCCGGGAGTGGCAGCCGGTCATGGTGCCCGGCCTACTCCAGACGCAGGCCTACGCGGAGGCCGTCGTCGCCGGTGGCCCCCACTACCTCGCGCCGGAGCGGATCGCCGAGTTGGTGAAGGTGAGGCTGGCCCGGCAAGCGAAGATCGAGGAAGGCGGTGCGTCGTACACCGTCATTCTCTGGGAGGCGGTCCTGGCGCACCCACTGGTGAGGCCCGAGGTTCACCAGGAGCAGTTGTTGGCCGTCCTTGAGGTGGCGCAGCGCAAGAACGTCACCGTGCAGGTGCTGCCGTTCAGTGCGGGCGTACTGGCCGGGTACTCCTCCGCCTTCTACTCCTTCAGCTTTGACGAAGAACCCACGGTCGAAGCCGTGGCCATGGACAACCTGCGAGGTACGTCGGTCCTGGAGGGCGCCGAGGACCTCGCCGCTTACGCCAACGCCTACGACGTACTACGATCGGCGGCGTTGGCACCGGACGCGAGTGCGCAGCTCATCCGGGGCATACTCCGGAGTTTGAAGGAAGACGCATCGTGACCGAGGTCGTAAGCCCCTTCTGGAAGTCGTCGTACTCGGGTCAGGAAAACGCCTGCGTCGAAGTGGCCGACACGGCCCCCGGCGGTCGCGCCGTCCGCGACAGCAAGCAGCAGGACGGCCCCCTGCTCACCGTCTCGCGCGACGGCTGGCAGGCCTTCCTGCGCCAGTTCGCGTAGGCATCGCACGCACGGAGGGCGCCCGGCGGATGATCCGCCGGGCGCCCTCCGTTGTCGTGCCGGTGGTGTCGGCTACAGCTTCTCGATCACGTGGTCCACGCACTTCGTCAGCGCCTCGACGTCCGACGGGTCGAACAGGCGGGTCGAGGAGTCCTTGGTGCGGGCCGTGGTGAAGTCCAGGCCGCCCTGGCCGTTCATCCAGTCGAGTTGCTCGCCCAGGAGGAAGAGCGTCGCCAGCGCAGGGGTGTTGTACGTCTGGTTCTTGCGGGAGTTGTCGATCGCCGTCGGCAGCGAGAAGAACTCCGGGACGTGCCGGCCGGACGCGTGCACGCGCTCGGCGCGCTCCAGCGCGGCCGGGGAGAAGACGCCGATCCACAGGCCGCCGTCGGAGGCGAAGGACTTCTGCGGGGCGAAGTAGTAGACGTCGGTCTCGGTGATGTCCACCGGGAGGCCGCCCGCGCCGGACGTCGCGTCGACCAGGACGAGGGCGCCCTCGTCGGCACCGGCCACCCGCTTGATGGGCATGGCGACGCCGGTCGACGTCTCGTTGTGCGTGAGGCCGTACACGTCCACGCCCGCCTCGGCGTGCGCCTCGGGGTGGGTGCCCGGGTCGGCGGAGACGACGGTCGGCTCGGCCAGCCAGGGGGCCAGCTTGGCGGCCTTGGCGAACTTGGAGGAGAACTCGCCGAAGCTCAGGTGCTGCGACTTGTTCTCGATCAGGCCGTGCGTCGCGACGTCCCAGAACGCGGTGGAGCCGCCGTTGCCCAGGATCACCTCGTAGCCGTCGGGGAGCCGGAACAGCTCGCGGATGCCCTCACGGACCTTGCCGACCAGGTTCTTGACGGGCGCCTGGCGGTGGGAGGTGCCGAGCAGGGACGTACCGGTGGCGGCCAGGGCGTCCAGCGCCTGAACCCGCACCTTGGAGGGACCCGCGCCGAATCGACCGTCCGCGGGCTTGATGTCAGCAGGAATCTGGATCTCAGCCACGAGCCGGAGGGTATCGCCTCGGCCAAACCGGACGAAGACATGTCCGTCCGATGAGACGAGATCTCCGCCCTGCGGACCTGTAGGGAGCTACGAGCGCCATCCTGGAGGGCATGACCGATCTGGAGGCAGCACTGCGCAGGGCCGTCCGCGGCGAGGTCGGGTTCGACGTCACGTCCCGGGCCCTGACCACCATGGACGCGTCGAACTACCGGAGGGTCCCCCTCGGTGTCGTGGCGCCGAAGGACGCCGACGACGTGGCGGCCGTGCTGGAGGTGTGCCGGGAGCGCGGGGTGCCGGTCGTGGCACGCGGCGGCGGCACCTCGATCGCCGGGCAGGCGACCGGCACGGGGGTGGTGCTGGACTTCACCCGGCACATGAACCGGCTGGTCGGGATCGATCCCGAGGCGCGTACGGCCGTCGTCCAGCCGGGGCTGGTCCTGGACCGGCTCCAGGACGCCGCCGCGCCGCACGGGCTGCGGTTCGGACCCGACCCCTCCACCCACAGCCGCTGCACGCTCGGCGGCATGATCGGCAACAACTCCTGCGGCTCCCACTCGGTGGCCTGGGGCACGACGGCGGACAGCGTGCGCGAGCTGTCCGTGCTCACCGCGCGGGGGCGGCGGCTGCGGCTGGGGCGGGAGTGGGCCGGGGCGCCCGAGGGGCTGCGGGCGATGGTGGACGGCGACCTGGCCCGCCTGCGCACCGGCTTCCCCGACCTCCCGCGCCGCATCTCCGGCTACGCGCTGGACGCCCTGCTGCCGGAGCGGGGCGCGGACGTCGCCCGCTCCTTCTGCGGCTCGGAGGGCACGCTCGGCGTGCTGACGGAGGCCGTCGTACGGCTGGTCGAGTCACCGCGCGCGCGTGCGCTGGCGGTGCTGGGCTACGCCGACGAGGCGGGCGCGGCGGAGGCGGCGGCCGGGCTGCTGCCGCTCGGGCCGCTCACGGTGGAGGGCATGGCGGTCGACCTGGTGCCGTCCACGCAGGGGCTGCCGAGGGGCGGGGCCTGGCTGTTCGTGGAGACCGGCGGCGCCACGGAGGCGGAGGCACGCGCGCGTGCGGAGGCGGTCGTGCGGGCGGCGGACGTCGTGGACGCGCTGGTGGTCACCGACCCCGCCGGGCAGCGGACGCTGTGGCGCATCCGGGAGGACGCGAGCGGTACGGCGACGCGGATGCCGGACGGCTCGGAGGCGTGGCCGGGGTGGGAGGACTGCGCGGTGCCCCCGGCCCGCCTGGGCGGCTACCTGCGCGACTTCCGGGCGCTGCTGACCGCCCACGGCCTGCGCGGCACGCCGTACGGGCACTTCGGCGACGGCTGCATCCACGTACGCATCGACTTCGACCTGCTCACCGAGGCCGGGGTCGCCCGCTTCCGCCGGTTCTCGCAGGAGCTGGCGGACGTGGTGGTGGCCCACGGCGGCTCGCTGTCCGGGGAGCACGGGGACGGGCAGGCGCGGGCGGAGCTGCTGCCGCGGATGTACGGCGCCGAGACGGTCGCCCTCTTCGAGCGCGCGAAGGCGGTGTGGGACCCGGACGACCTCCTCAACCCCGGCATGCTGGTCCGCCCGGCACCGCTCGACGCGAACCTGCGCTTCTCCGTCCTGCCCCGCGAACCGGTGGACGTCGCGTTCGGCTACCCGTCCGACGGCGGCGACTTCTCGGCGGCGGTGCGCCGCTGTGTCGGGGTCGCCAAGTGCCGTACGACGTCGGTGTCCGGGGCGGGCGTGATGTGCCCGTCCTTCCGGGCGACGGGCGAGGAGGAGCACTCCACGCGGGGCCGTGCACGGCTGCTGCACGAGATGCTGGCGGGCGAACTGGTGACGGACGGCTGGCGGTCGGCCGAGGTCCGGGACGCCCTGGACCTGTGCCTGTCCTGCAAGGGCTGCCGTTCCGACTGCCCGGTCGGGGTCGACATGGCCACCTACAAGGCGGAGTTCCTGCACCACCACTACGAGGGGCGCCGCCGTCCCGCCGCCCACTACGCGATGGGGTGGCTGCCGGTGTGGCTGCGCTGGGCGGCGCGCACGCGGACGGCGCCGGTCGTCAACGCGCTCGCGTCGGTACGGCCGTTGGCCGCGGCGGCGAAGAAGCTGGGCGGCATCGCGCGGGAGCGGGAGGTGCCGGCGCTCGCGGGGGAGACGTTCAGCCGGTGGTGGCGGGGGCGGCGCCGGGGGCCGGTCGGCGGGGGCGACCTCGTGGTCCTGTGGCCGGACACGTTCACCGAGCACCTCTCGCCCTCCGTGGGCCGGGCGGCCGTACGGGTGCTGGAGGCGGCGGGGCTGCGGGTGGTGCTGCCGCCCACGCTGCGGGGCCGTGCCGTGATCGGCGACGGCAGGGCGACGTCGGCTCTCGCGCTGCTGACGGCCCGCCGGGGACGGGTCTGCTGCGGACTGACGTACGTCTCGACCGGCCAACTGGACCGTGCCCGCGCGGTGATGCGCCGCACGCTGGACCTGATGGCCCCGGTGCTGGAGACGTCCGCGCCGGTCGTCGTCCTGGAGCCGAGCTGTGCGGCCGCCCTGCGCACGGACCTGCCCGAGCTGCTGCACGACGACCCGCGCGCGGCCCGGCTCGCCGCGCGCGTCCTGACCTTCGCGGAGACCCTGGAGCGCCACGCCCCCGACTGGACCCCACCGGCCGTGAACCTTCCGGCGGTCGGCCAGACCCACTGCCACCAGCACGCCGTACTGGGCGACGCGGCCGACCGCAGGCTGCGCGGGGCGGCGGGCCTGACCGGCGAGTTGAGCGGCGGCTGCTGCGGACTCGCGGGCAACTTCGGTTTCGAGGACGGCCACTACGAGGTGTCGGCCGCCTGCGCGGAGGACCAGCTCCTGCCCGCGGTGCGCGAGGCGCCGGCCGGCGCGGTGGTCCTCGCGGACGGCTTCTCCTGCCGGACCCAGTTGGAGCACCTGGCGGGGGTGCGGGGGCGGCATCTGGCGGAGGTGCTGGCGGAGGGGCTGGGGTGAGGGCGGGCGCGGGTGCCGTCTTCCACGCGCCCGCTACGGCCGGTGGAACGCCACCTCGGGGTGGGCGGCCGTGGGGCCCTGGAGGAGTGGCTGGGGGATGCCCCGCAGGTGGAGGTCGAAGAAGGCCCGGACGTAGTCACGGGTGATGTACCACCCCCGTTCGCCCGAGAGCGGAACCTCCGGATCGGCCAGCCCCAGCCGGTCGGCCAGCCAGGGGATGTCGGTGAAGGAGAAGTGCCCGGCCCCCGCCACGGTCAGCCAGCGTTTCCAGCCGCGCAGGCGGCCCCAGGTGGCGGCCCAGTCGCTGCCGGTGTTGGCGGGACCGTGGATGTCCTCGGCGCCGGCCATCATGAACGGACGCCGGCCGATCCCGGACCCCGCGCCGGGCACGAAGAACCCCCCGTCGAGGTTGACCCCCGCCCGTACGCGACGGTCGGCGGCCATCGTCGCCAGGGCGGCCGCCCCGCCGATCGAATGCCCGGCGACGCCGATGCGCCGCACGTCGATCAGGCGCGCGAGCGCCCCCGCTCCCCGGTGGCCCGTCAACTCGTCGATCACGAAGGACAGGTCCGCGGCCCGGCCCTCCACGACCGCCGCCTCCTCGACGCCGGCGCCGACCCGGTCGCAGGCCACGCAGGGCGGGACCCGCCCGCCGGGGAACTCCGTGCCGACGGACTCGTAGGCGTGGTCCACGGCGGCGACGACGTAGCCGCCCGCGGCCAGTTCCCCGGCGAGCGCGGTGAGCGTGGTGCGCGGCATGGAGAAGCCGGGGGACAGGAGGACCAGGGGGAAGCGGCCCGGCGCGGGGGGTACGTCGGCCCGCGCGTGCGTACGCGTTCCCGCGACCGTCGTGGCCGGCACGACCCCGGCGAGCCCCTTGGCCTCCAGGAGCCGTCGCGCCTCGCTCTCGGTCATGTACGCCGCCGGGGACCCGCCCGACGGGCGTGCCGGGTACGACACGGACACCATCAGCTCCCTGCCGCGCGCCGCCGGCACCCAGGGATCGGCGCGGCGCCGGTCGACGAGGTGCAGGGTGCGGCGGCCCACGGGGCGGTGGCCGGAGGGGGAGGGCAACGCCAGTACGGCGGCGGGGGCCGACGACGCGGGGGCCGCTCCCAGGAGGGGGACGGACAGACCGCCCGCGAGCAGTGCGGTGAGGACGGTTCTGCGTGAGGTGTTCGATCTGCTGGGCATGCAGTCGACGTTAGGTGCCCGCCACCACCCAACGCGTCGGCTTCGGGCGGTACTTGGGCGTACGACCGACGACTGACGCCCGGCGTCCGGATGGCACCGTGGTATCAGTCCGTGCCTCGGAGCCCGCGCCCCCGGCTCCCGGCCGGCGCTCGTCCGGCGGGCGGCGGACCGGTCCCGTGCGCGGGCAGGGGCGCCTCGGGGAGTCCGGCCGGGCGGACTCGCCGGACTGGCTGAGAGCACGGAACCGGGGGGCGGTGTCCTCGCGTGATCGTTCGTATGGGTGGTTCGGGTGATCGGGCGGTGGCGCCGCGGCGGTGGTTCGGTGGGCGGGCCCGGCTGGTCGGGGGCGGGGCGGCCGCTGTCGCGCTGGTGGTCGTCGCGGTGCTGGTGGCCGCCGGTGGCGGGGCGGACGGCATCGCCTCGCCGTACGAGTGCGGGGCCGGCGGAGCCCGGGGCGCCGGGGCCGGTGCGCGCGCCCCGGAGGGTGCCGCCGACTTCGACGGGGACGGGCATCCCGACCTGGCCCTCGGGTCGATGGGGAGCGTGGAGGGCGGGTCCGGCGGCGGGAGCATCGAGGTCCTGTACGGGGCGGGGGAGGGGACGTCGATCGCCCGGTGCCAGTACCTGACGCAGGACGACCCCGGGATACCGGGGAAGAACCGCGACGAGGCGTTCTTCGGGACGGACGTCGTGGCGCGGGACTTCGACGGGGACGGGTACACCGACCTCGCCGCCTCCGTCTTCGACTGGAAGCCCAGCGTGATCATCATGTGGGGGTCGCGGGACGGGCTCTCCCGTGCCGCCCGGGTGCCGGGGACGGACGTCAGCCACGTCGCGTGGGACAACGACCCGATCCTGGACGAACAGCTCGTCGCCGGGGACTTCGACGGGGACGGCCACCCCGACCTGGTCTTCGGGCTCGGCTCCGGCAAGGGGCTGCTCAAGGGGCCCTTCGACCGCGACGGCACCCCCGCCGCGACCGGCAGCGTCCCCGCCCCGCGCCGGCCCTCCCCCGACGTCGGCAACGCGCTCTACGGCGACCTCCTCGCCGGGGACCTCGACGGCGACGGCGTCGACGACCTGGTGAGCTTCCACGCCGCCGACCCGGAACCGGAGACGGCCTGGGCCGGGTTGAACCGGCCGGTGAGCTATCTGCGCGGCGGCCGGGACGGGTTCACGCAGCCCGCGGGCGTCCGCCTGCCCGGCGCGGGGACCGGCGCGGTCGGCGACGTGGACGGCGACGGCATCGACGACCTGGTCCTCAGCCCCCGCGGCGGCGACGCGAGCCGCAGCTCGGTGACGGTGGTGTACGGGACGCCGGACGGTCCGGGGCGGCGCAGGACGACCGTCGACCGGGACACCCCCGGCGTGCCCGGCGCGGAACCCCAGGACGAGGACGCCGTCTTCACCAGCCTGGACACCGGGGACGTCAACGGCGACGGGTACGCGGACGTGGTCGCCGGGGCCCCTCGGTGGGACGTCTACGGCGAGCCGGGGCCGGAGCAGGTGCTGTTCCTGCCGGGCGGGCCGGACGGGCTCGTCGGTACGGGCGCCCGGCTGTTCGACGGCGCCGACCTCGGCGCCGCCCCGGACGGGGCCGCCGACTTCGGCACCGCGGTGGGCCTCACCGACCTGGACGGCGACGGCCACGCCGATCTCCTGGTGACCGCGCCGGGCAGCGACACGGTCGACGGCGTCGCGTACGTACTGCGGGGCACCGCCGACGGACCCTCCGCCTCGGGCGTCACACGGCTGTCCGGGGACGCCTTCGACGACACCGAGGGGCTGGGGCTGCTGTTGGGCGGGGGACAGATCGCGCGCTAGGACGCGGAGCAGGCGGACGCGGAGCAGGCGGACGCGAAGCAAGACGGCGCGAAGCAGGACCGCGCGAAGTAGGACGGGATCCGGCCTAGAGGGCTCCTAACGTGGTTCTCGATCGACGGAGCAGGAACACCGGAAGCCGGAACCCGGAAGGCGGAGACCAGACATGACCTTCGACGCGTCGCGCACCAGCGAGCCGACCACCACCCCCGACCAGACCACCCCCGACCAGACCGTCCCCGAGGGGACCGGCTCCGACCCGGCGCAGGCCCCGGCCGTCATCGGTGAACGGGCCGACCTGCTGGCGATGCTGGCCAAGCACCGGCACTTCCTGCGCTTCACCACCCGTGACCTCACCGACGAGCAGGCCGGGCTCCGGACCACCGCCAGCGAGCTGTGTCTGGGCGGCCTGATCAAGCACGTGGCCGCGGTCGAGCGGAACTGGGCCGAGTTCATCGTGAAGGGTCCGTCGGTGATGGGGGACTTCACCGCCATGACCGAGGCCGACTGGGCCCGGCGGGCCGACGAGTTCCGGATGCTGCCCGGCGAGACGCTGGCCGGCGTGCTGTCCGACTACGCCGAGGTGGCCCGCCGTACCGACGAACTGATCGCCACCCTGCCGGACCTGGACGCCACGCAGCCGTTGCCGAAGGCCCCGTGGTTCGAGGCCGACAGCGAGTGGTCGGCCCGCCGGGTGCTGATGCACGTCATGGCCGAGACTGCCCAGCACGCCGGTCACGCCGACATCATCCGCGAGTCCCTGGACGGCGCCAAGAGCATGGGCTGACCGGCACGGTCCGCCGGGGCCGTGCGAGGACCGGCTCGCCGCCCTCGCCGCCCTCGCCGCCCTCGCCGTCCTCGCCGCCCGGGGTGCCGAGGGTGACGTTCGGGCACCGCCGTCCTCGACGATCCCGGGCCCCGGGCCGCGGCCTCAGGGAGCCGTCTCGCCCCGCACCAGCGGGCCGCACACCGGCTGGGCGTCCTCGGGGAGGTCGTCCGGGCGGCACCAGCGGGCGTCCAGGATCTCGGCGGGGTCGAGGCACAGCTCGCCGCCGAGCAGGCGGGCCTCGAAGGCGACCTCCAGTCGGGTGCGCAGGCCGCTGTTCAGCATGACCAGCCGGCCCACCTCCACGTCGAGGCCGGTCTCCTCCTTGACCTCGCGGACCACGGTCTGCCGGAAGTCCTCGCCCCTGTGCGCGAAACCGCTCGGCAGGCCCCACTGGCGGCCCGGCGCCCACATCCGGTGCTTCAGCATCAGGACCCTGCCCTCGTCGTCCCGCACGACGCCGGTCACGCCGACCACGAACTTGGCGTTCACCAGCCACATCACGCGGCTCTGCACGGGGCGCAGCAGGCGCCAGAGGCGGGTCAGGAGTCGTCTCACAGGCCGGACGGTACCCGGTCGCTCCGCCGGCGGATCCGGGCGGTCCCGCCCGCACCGCGGACGCGCTTTGACAGGCGGGCACCCCGGACCGGACAGTTGCGTAAAAGCACTACGCGCCTGACAGAGACCGTGGTCGGACTTCTGGGCGGCCAGGACATTCCGGTTCGGGAACTCCCGGTCGGGAGCTCATGGTCCGCAGCTCCCGGGCGAAACTCCGGCCGGGAATCCGGGGGAGTCCATTACTCTGTACTGAGCAGTGCAGCCTGATGAACGACGAACGTCCCCGTACACCGTCCCGGAGCTCTCGTGACCACCCCCAGCGCCACCCCCAGCGCCACACCCGGCACAGCGGCCCCCGCCGCCGCGGCCGGGGCCGCCCCCGACGTCGCGTCCGCCGCGGGCCGCGCGCCGGTGCCGGACGGGGCGCCGGGCGGTCGCTTCGGTTCCCTCGGGCCGGTCGGCCTGGTCCTCGCCGGGGGCCTCTCCGTGCAGTTCGGTGCCGCCCTGGCGGTGAGCCTGATGCCGCGGGCCGGGGCGCTCGGCGTGGTGACCCTGCGGCTGGCCGTGGCCGCCGTCGTCATGCTGCTGGTGTGCCGGCCCCGGCTGCGCGGCCACTCCCGGGCCGACTGGGGCACGGTCGTCGTCTTCGGCATCGCCATGGCCGGTATGAACGGCCTCTTCTACCAGGCCGTCGACCGCATCCCGCTCGGTCCCGCCGTCACCCTGGAGGTGCTCGGCCCGCTCGCCCTGTCCGTCTTCGCCTCCCGTCGCGCGGTCAACCTGGTCTGGGCCGGGCTCGCCCTGGCCGGCGTCTTCCTGCTGAGCGGCGGCGGCTTCAACGGCCTGGACCCGGCCGGCGCCGCCTTCGCCCTGGCGGCGGGCGCGATGTGGGCGGCGTACATCGTCTTCAGCGCGCGCACCGGGCGCCGTTTCCCGCAGGCCGACGGACTGGCCCTGGCGATGGCGGTCGGCGCGCTGCTGTTCCTGCCGCTGGGCATCGCCGAGTCCGGGCCGAAACTCGTCGACCCGGTGACGCTCGGACTGGGTGCCGGTGTCGCCCTGCTCTCCTCCGTGCTGCCCTACACCCTCGAACTCCTCGCCCTGCGCCGCCTGCCCGCGCCGACCTTCGCCATCCTCATGAGCCTGGAGCCCGCCATCGCCGCCGCGGCCGGTTTCCTCGTCCTCGACCAGGCCCTGTCCGCCACCCAGTCCGCCGCCATCGCCCTGGTCATCGCCGCCAGCATGGGCGCGGTACGGACCCAGGTGGGACGCCGGAGGCCGAAGACGCTCCCCGAGGTGCCCTAGGACGGCCCGCTCGGCAGTGGTGCGGCTGACACCGCGCCGACGCGGCCAGGTGCGGACCGCTGTGGAGCCGCAGCCGTTGTCGCCCGGACGCGCGAGGGCCGCACCGACGACTCGGGCGGCAACGGCCGGACGAACTCCCACTCGCCATCGCGTGGAGACACTGCCTGGCTACGTGAAGAAACTGCCTGGCTAGTGGTGCCAGGCCCGGCCGCCCGTGTTGTGGATGAAGCGCTGGAGCACCCGCATCGTGGTCAGGTACTCCTCGTCGGAGATCCCGGCGTGGCGTTCCTTCCACAGGTCGTCCTGGACGGCGGCGGCCCTTTCGAAGAACGTTCTGCCCTCCGGGGTCAGGGAGAGCCGGTCGTCGGGGCCGGTCTGCACGATCCAGCCCGCCGCGATCGTCGCGTCGATCTCCGACTCCATCCCCTCCGGTCCGGTGTCGAGGTAGCCCCGCAGGAGGCCCGAGACCTCGGCGCGGGTCCTCGGGGCGTCGGCACGGGCTACCTGGGCGAGTACCCACCACTGGGGCTGGGTGGTGCCGATCTCGGCGAGGGCCGCCCGGGTGCGCGCGACGACGGCCTTGTACGCCGCCCAGCTCCAGTAGCCGATGGGCTGGCGGATCAGCTCGGCGTCGGTGTGTGAGTAGTCCATGGCGGCGACCGTAGAAGCTGAAGTCCGGTTGAGGTCAAGCGTCGCCCGGGCCGGTGCGGGGCGGCGCGGGCCGACTTGCCGTCGGCAAAGGCACGGGCGGGGCGGGCGTAGCGTAGGTGGTATGACGACGTACGGATCCTTCCCCGGTACCCGGCCCCGGCGGCTGCGGACCACCCCCGTGATGCGTCGGATGGTCGCCGAGACCCGGCTGCACCCCGCCGACTTCATCCTCCCCGCCTTCGTCCGGGAGGGCGTGAGCGAGCCGGTGCCGATCGCGGCCATGCCCGGGGTCGTCCAGCACACCCGGGACACGCTGAAGAAGGCCGCCGCGGAGGCCGTGGACGCCGGGATCTCCGGGATCATGCTCTTCGGGGTGCCGGAGGAGGGGAACAAGGACGCCGTCGGAACGGCTGGTACCGACCCCGAGGGGATTCTCCAGGTCGCGCTGCGTGACGTGCGCGCCGAGGTCGGGGACGAACTGCTCGTCATGTCCGACCTCTGCCTCGACGAGTTCACCGACCACGGGCACTGCGGAGTCCTCGACGACCAGGGGCGGGTCGACAACGACGCGACTCTTGAGCGGTACGCCGAGATGGCGCAGGTCCAGGCCGACGCCGGGGCCCATGTCGTGGGGCCCAGCGGGATGATGGACGGGCAGATCGGCGTCATCCGTGATGCCCTGGACCAGATCGGGCGGGAGGACGTCGCGATCCTCGCGTACACCGCCAAGTACGCCTCCGCCTTCTACGGGCCCTTCCGCGAGGCCGTCGGCTCGTCGCTCAAGGGCGACCGGCAGACCTACCAGCAGGACGCGGCCAACGTGCGCGACGCGATGCGGGAGCTGGCGCTGGACCTGGAGGAAGGCGCCGACATGGTGATGGTCAAGCCGGCCGGGCCCTACCTCGACATCCTCGCCAAGGTCGCCGAGGCCAGCGACGTGCCCGTCGCCGCCTACCAGATCTCCGGCGAGTACTCGATGATCGAGGCCGCCGCCGAGAAGGGCTGGATCGACCGCGACCGGGCCATCCTGGAGAGCCTCACCGGGATCAAGCGGGCGGGCGCGCGCAACATCCTGACGTACTGGGCGACCGAGGTCGCCCGCACGCTGCGCTGAGCGACCTGTGCCGGCCCTTCGTGCAGGGGGTCCGGGTGCGCGGACCCCTTCAGTACTCGAGGGCGTTGGAGGCGTCGGTCTGCCAGTAGGTGACCATCAGCGCGGTGTCGACGTACACGCCGCCGGCGGGCAGCGTGACCCGGGCGATGGAGCCGTCCTCGAAGGGGACGGTGAGGGCGGTCGTCTTGTAGCCGTTCTCGCCGCTGCCGTCGCCGGACGACAGCCGCACGCCCGCGTACCCCGACTCGCCGGGCGCCAGCGTCGTCAGCGACTGCGGCTTGCTGGACTCCGCGACCGGCGGCACCGACTGGGCCTCGCCGAAGCGTGCCGCCGGGTACTGCGGCAGCGCGCACGTCTTCGAGCCGGTGTTCGTGGCGGTCAGCAGCAGGTGGTTGATCGGGCGGGGGGCGTTGGCCGCGGTGATGCGGACGTCGCTCGCGGAGCACTTGCCGGGGAGGGACGAGTCGGAGCCGCCGGAACCCTTGGAGCCCTTGCCGGCCTCGGTGCCGGAGTTCGAGCTGGAGCCCGACGCCTCGTCCTGCTTTCCGGCGGAGGCGTTCGAGCCGGAGCCCGTGGAGCCGGTCTTCCCCGTGTCGCCCGAGACACCGGCCTGCTGCGCCTCGCCCGCCGGCCGGCTGCTGTTCGCGTCCGCCGACGCGGAGGAGGAGGACTCGGGGGACGGGCTGCCCGTGAGTTCGTCGCCCTCGCAGGCCGTCAGGGAGAGCGCGGCCAGCGCGACCGTGGTGGCGGCGAACAGGCGGGTACGGGTGATGCGGCGTGCGGACATGGAAGTTCTCCTTCGGAGAGGGGAGTCGGGGCGAGCCGCTCGACCGTTCACCGGGAGCGGCTGCTTTGATGACCACAGCTTGCGGTCGTGCTCGTCCCGGCCGCCAGTGACGGGGGAACATGCGGGACGATGGGACGCCGGGAACGCCCTGACCTGCGGGAACGGTGTTCTTCTGGGATGCGGTACGGGGATGCGAGAAGAGGGAGGAACAGTGGCGGGGGACGACTTCGCGGGACTGCTTCGGGAGCTGAAGGAGCGGTCCGGGCTCAGTTACGGGGCACTCGGCAAGCGGCTGCACATGAGCGGCTCGACCCTGCACCGCTACGTCAGCGGGGAGGTGGTCCCGGTCGAGTTCGCCCCCGTGGAACGCCTCGCCCGCGTGTGCCGGGCGACGCCCGAGGAACTGCTCGAACTCCACCGCCGCTGGATCCGCGCGGACGCGCTGCGGGGTGTGAAGAAGGGGGAGGCGGAGGGCGGCGGCGCCGGGGCCGGGAGCGCCCAGGGCGCCGAGGACGCCGGGGAGCCCGAGGCCGCGGACGGTCCCGGCGATGCGGACGGTCCCGGCGGTGCGCACGGTCCCGGCGGTGCGCACGGTCCCGGCGGTGCGCACGCTCCTGACGGTGCGGTCGCGGACGGTGTCCCAGCGGTCGCGTCGGCGTCTCCGGCCCCACCCGCATCCCCCGCACCGCAGCCCCCGCCGGCACCGGCCGACCCCCTGTCGGCACCGGACGACGCCCCGTCGGCCCAGGGCGCCCCGCCCGTCCTCGACGCCCCCGCACCGTCCCGCCGCCGGATCCCGCGCGCCGCGCTCTGGGCCGCGACCGGCGTCGTCGCCGTCAGTGCCGCCGTGGCGCTCGTGGCGAACCTCGTGTCGTCCCCCGACGACACCGGGGCGCGCCGCGGTCCCGCCGGGGCCGTCGCGGGGTCCTCCGCGTCGGCGTCCGTCACCGGCACGGCGTCCCCGAGTCCGAGTACGAGCGCCTCCGAGTCGTCCTCCCCGTCCGCCTCCCTCTCCCCGTCCGGCTCCTCCTCCGCCTCGTCGAAGCCGACGGGCGCCGCCCCCACGCCGACCCGGCGGGCACCGTCCACCGGAACCCCGTTCACCGTGTCGACCAACCCCTACTACTGGTACCTGCCCTGCGACCACGCCTTCCTGGTCGACCGCAGCCCGGAGAACGTGCCGAAGCCGCCGCCGCAGCAGGGTGCCGTCGGCTGGGCGGCTCCCCTCAAGGCGGTCTCCGCGAACCGGCAGGAGGTGGTCCTCACCGTGCAGGGCACCGGCGAGGAGACGGTGATCCTGCAGGACCTGCACGTCAAGGTGGTGAACAGCGGGCCGGCGCTGAACTGGAACCAGTACGTGATGGGCAACGGCTGCGGCGGCGAGGTGGACACCAAGTCCTTCGACGTCTCGCTCGACCTGGGCACCCCGACGGCGACCCCCATCGGGGGCCAGCGGGACTTCCCGTACAGCGTCAGCGAGTCCGACGCGGAGGTCTTCCACGTCACCGCGCACACCAGCGGGCACGACGTCATCTGGTACCTGGAGCTGGAGTGGTCCAGCGGCGGCCGGCACGGGGTCACGCGCGTCGACGACCACGGCCGGCCCTTCCGCACCAGCGCCTCCAAGGACGCCTCCTACTACGCGTATCCGCTGGGCGGCAGTGGCGGCTGGGAGCTGGTCGAGGGCGGCTGAGGCGACTGAGGGCGAGCCGCGGGCCGACGGCCGCCGGGCGGCTCCCTTCCGCCGACGGGAGTCGCACGGGTGTCCGGATCGCGGAAAGCCGTGTGTAGGCGGCACGTACTTCTCTACGCTGCGCCCATGACCGTGACTGAGACCGCGACCGCCGCGACCGCCGCGACCGCCGCGACCGCCGCCGCGACCGCCGCCGTGACCGCTCCGCTGCCGCCCCTCGCCGCGCGGGTCCGCTCGGTCGGCGGTTCGCCCGTGCGGGACATCCTCGCCGTCACCGCCCGCCCCGAGGTGATCAACTTCGCGGGCGGGCTGCCGGCCCCCGAGCTGTTCGACGCCGAGGGCATCGCCGCCGCGTACCGGGACGTGCTCGCGGCGGAGCCCGCGCGAGCCCTCCAGTACTCCACCACCGAGGGCGAGCCCACCCTGCGGGCCGCGCTGGCCGCCCGGACCTCGGCGCGCGGGCTGCCCACCGACGCCGACGACGTCCTCGTCACCACCGGCTCGCAGCAGGCCCTGTCGCTGCTGGCCACGGCCCTGCTCGAACCCGGCGACACGGTCCTCGTCGAACGCCCCTGCTACCTGGCCGCGCTCCAGGCCTTCGGCTTCGCGGGCGCGCGCGTGGTGGCCGTGCCCGGGGACGAGGACGGGATCGACCCGCGGGCGCTGGAGGAGCTGGTGGCGCGCGAACGCCCCAAGCTGCTCTACACGGTCCCCACCTTCTCCAACCCCACCGGCCGCACCATGTCCGCCGACCGCCGCGCCGCCGTCGCCGAGGTCGCCGGGCGGAGCGGGCTGTGGATCGTCGAGGACGACCCGTACGGCGAACTGCGCTTCGAGGGCGAACGGGTGCCGTGGATCGCCTCCTACGAGGGCGCCCGCGACCGGACCGTGCTCCTCGGCTCCTTCTCCAAGGTCATGGCACCCGGCCTGCGCCTGGGCTGGCTGCGGGCACCCGCAGCGCTGCTCCGGGCCTGCGCGGTCGCCAAGCAGGCCGCCGACCTGCACACCCCGACCGTCAACCAGCTCGCCGCCGCCCGCTACCTCGCCGACCGGGACCTCGACGCCCACGTCGCCCGCGTCGCCGCCGCCTACGGCACCCGCCGGGACGCCATGCTCGCGGGCCTCGCGGACGCGCTGCCGGAGGGGTCGCGGTGGACCCGGCCCGAGGGCGGCATGTTCCTGTGGGCCCGGCTGCCGGACGGGTACGACACCACCGCCCTGCTCCCCGACGTCGTCCGGCACGACGTGGCCTACGTCCCCGGCGCGCCCTTCCACGCCGGCGAGCCCGACCGCGCCACGCTGCGGCTCTGCTACGTCACGCAGACCCCGGACGAGATCACGGAGGGGCTGCGGAGGCTCGCGGAGGGACTGGGAGGGGCGGTGCGCCGGAGGGCCTAGGACCGGCGTCGGCCCGCCGTGGGCCCAACGGACGAGGGCGGGGGCGTCCCCGCCGCACGTACGGTGAGGTCATGGCTGACAGCACACGGACGACGACACCCTTCTCCCTGGACGCCTACCTGGAGCGCATCGGCTGGGAGGGCGACCGCCGGCCCGACGCGGCCACGCTGGGCGGCGTGCAGCTCGCCCACATGAGGGCCATCCCGTTCGAGAACCTCGACGCCCTGGGCGGCCGCGCCCCCTCCCTCGACCTCGCCGACCTGACGGCGAAACTGATCGACGGCCGACGGCGCGGCGGGTACTGCTACGAGCACAACACGCTGTTCGCGGCGGCCCTCGAGGCGCTCGGCGTCCGCGTGACCCTGCTGACCGCCCGGGTCGTCCTGGGCGCCGACCGCATGGAGGACCGGCCGCGCACCCACATGGCGCTGCTCGCCGAACTGCCCGGCGACCCGCGGCCGTACCTGGCCGACGTCGGCTTCGGCGCCCTCGGCTCGCTGCTGGCACCGGTGCCGCTGGTCGCGGACACCGAGTTCCACGACGCCGGACGACGGCACCGGCTGGTGCACGCGCCGCAGCGGGGCCCCTTGGAGACATGGGTGCTGCAGGCGTACGCCGCGGACGGCTGGCAGGCGCAGTACGCGTTCACCGTGGAGCCGTTCGAGCCGGCCGACTACGGGGTGATCAACTGGCACGTGGCCACGAACCCGCGCTCCCCGTTCTCCCGCCGCCCCTACGTCCAGCGCCTCACCCCGGACGCCCACCTGCTCCTCGACGGCGACCGCGTCACCGTGACCCGTACCGCCGACGGCACGGTCGGCGAGCGGAAGCTGGCCGACGAGGCGGAGGCCCGCCGCGTGCTGGCGGAGGAGTTCGGCATCGACGCGCCCGCAGGGCTCACGCTGCTCGGGGACTGACGACGCCGGGGGTCCGCCGCTGCTCGGCCTCGGTCTCCGCCCGCCGGGCGGCCACCCTCCGCACCGCGGTCGTCCCGCCGTGCCGCCTCCGCGCGTGGCGTCTCCGCAGGTCGGAGGGCGGGACGTCCCGCGTGCACGTCAGTCGGGCGGCAGCCGTCGCCCGGTGCGCCGCCGTGGCCGCAGGATCGTCCTCGACAGCACCGCGAACGCATCGGAGGGAAACCATGCGCGCTTCGACCAGGGCACTCGTGAGTGTGGGCACCGCGGCCGGGATCGCCGTCGGCTCACTGGCGGTGGCGGGCACCGCGACGGCCGCACCCGCGCCGGCCCGGCAGCAGACGGTGAGCGCCGGGGCGGTCTCCGTCCTCGCCGTGAACAACCTGGGGCTGGACACCAGGCACGCCAAGAACTGGCAGTGCTGGCTGAAGTACAAGGGGTACAACCCGGGCTCGATCGACGGGCAACTGGGCACCACCAGTTGGAAGGCCGCCCAGCGCATGTTCGCGACGCACTGGGGCTATCCCAAGAACCAGATCGACGGAGCCGTCGGCCCCAACACGATCCGGGCGCTCCAGCGCTACCTGAACGACTACACGGACGAGAACCTCGCCGTCGACGGGGTCGCCGGACCGGACACCAGGGCCGCCTTCTGGAACTACACCTCCGTCTGCTGAACCGGTCCCACCGGCCGGCCGCACACGTGCCGCGGCCCGTCCTCCCACGGGGGAGAGGACGGGCCGCGTGCCGTGCGCGGCGGCGCTCAGAGCCGCTCGGGCGTCCGGATGCCCAGCAGCGCCATGCCCCGGTGCAGGGTGCGGGCCGTGAGGTCGCACAGGAACAGGCGGTTCTCCACCTGCGCCGGCGTCTCGGCCTTCAGGACCGGGCACTTGTCGTAGAACGCCGTGTACAGCGAGGCCAGTTGGTACAGGTACGCGGCCAGCTTGTGCGGGGCGTACTCGGCGGCCGCCTCGAAGACCGTGTCCCCGAACGCGTCCAGGTGCAGGCCCAGCGCGCGCTCCGCCTCGTGCAGCGCCAGCTCCGGGTGGGCGGCGGGGCGGACCTCGCCGGCCTTGCGGAGGATGGACTGGATCCGGGCGTAGGCGTACTGCAGGTACACGCTGGTGTCGCCGTTGAGCGAGACCATCTGGTCCAGGTCGAACTTGTAGTCGCGGTTCGGCGACGTCGACAGGTCCGCGTACTTCACGGCCCCGATGCCGACCTGCGCGGCCCGCTCCTGGATCTCGTCCTCGGTGAGGTCCCGCGCCTTCTCCCGCACGACCTCGGCGGCCCGCTGCACGGCCTCGTCCAGCAGGTCCTCCAGGCGTACGGATTCCCCCGCGCGCGTCTTGAAGGGCTTGCCGTCGGCGCCGAGCACCGTGCCGTAGGCCATGTTGTGCGCGGTGACCTCGTCACCGAGCCAGCCGGCCCGGCGGGCGGTCTCGAAGACCATCTTGAAGTGCAGGGACTGGCGCACGTCGACGACGTACAACAGCGTGGTGGCGTGCAGGTCCTGGACGCGGTTGCGGATCGCGGTCAGGTCGGAGGCCGCGTAGCCGAAGCCGCCGTCGGCCTTCTGCACGATCAGCGGCACCGGCTGGTCGTCCTTGCCGCGGATCTCGTCGAAGAACACCACGAGCGCGCCCTCGGAGCGCACCGCGACGCCCATCTCCTCCAGGAGGCGGGCGGTCTCCGGCATGCCGTCGTTGTACGCGGACTCGCCGACGATCTCCTCGTCGCGGATCTCCATGTCCAGCTTCTCGAAGACCGAGTAGAAGTAGACCTTCGACTCGTCCACGAACTGCTGCCACAGCTCCAGCGTCTCCTTGTCGCCGGACTGCAGGGCGACGACCCGCTTGCGGGCCCGCTCCTTGAACTCCTCGTCCGAGTCGAAGAGCGCGCGGGAGGCCTTGTACACCCGGTTCAGGTTCGACATGGCCTGCTCGCCGTCGACGTCCTCGGCCGGGGCCAGCTCGCCGGGGTGCTCGAAGAGGTACTGGATGAGCATGCCGAACTGGGTGCCCCAGTCGCCGATGTGGTGCCGGCCGATGGTCTTCTCGCCGGTGAAGTCGAGCATGGCGCGCAGGGCGTCGCCGATCACCGCCGAGCGCAGGTGGCCGACGTGCATCTCCTTCGCCACGTTCGGCTGGGCGTAGTCGACGACCGTGGTGCCCGCGTCCGTCTTCGGCGGCACGCCGAGGCGCTCGCCGTCCGCGAGGCGCGCGGCGAGGTTCGCGGTGATCGCGCGGTCGGCGACGGTGATGTTGAGGAAGCCCGGCCCGGAGACCTCGACGTCCTTGATCAGCTCGTCGCCGGTGGTGAGGCGGGCCACGACCTCGGCCGCCAGCTCCCGCGGATTGGCCTTCGCCCTCTTGGCCAGCGCGAGGATGCCGTTGGCCTGGTAGTCCGCCCGGTCGCTGCGTCGCAGCAGCGGGTCGGCGCCGGCGGCCTCCGGCCGGGTGGCCGTGAGGGCGGACGCGAGCTGCTGCTGGACGGAGTCGGTGAGGGACGTGACCGAGGCCATGGAGTGGCTGCCGTTCTGCTCGGGTTCGTGGAAGGAGTACAGAAACCGAGTATCCCACGCGGTGAAAAGCGGTTTTCGCGGATGCGGGCCGGGCTGGGAGAATGGAGCGGACAGCCGTGCGACCGCCCGGCTGTCTCCGGAGAAGTTCCAGAGAAGTTTCAGGGAAGAGGACGTGCCGATCGTGGCTCAGAGCACAGAGACCACCGACTGGGTCTCCCGTTTCGCGGACGAGGTCATCGCCGAGTCGGAGCGTCGTGCCCCGGGCAAACCAGCGGTCGTCGTCGCGTCCGGACTCTCCCCCTCCGGCCCCATCCACCTGGGCAACCTGCGCGAGGTCATGACCCCGCACCTGGTCGCCGACGAGATCCGCCGCCGCGGGTACCAGGTGCGGCACCTGATCTCCTGGGACGACTACGACCGCTACCGCAAGGTCCCGGCCGGTGTCCCCGGGGTGGACGAGAGCTGGGCCGAGCACATCGGCAAGCCCCTGACCTCCGTCCCGGCCCCCGAGGGCTCCCCGCACCCGAACTGGGCGGAGCACTTCAAGGCCGCGATGACCGCCTCCCTCGCCGAGCTGGGCGTGGAGTTCGACGGGATCAGCCAGACCGCGCAGTACACCTCCGGCGTCTACCGCGAGCAGATCCTGCACGCCATGAAGCACCGGCGGGACATCGACGCGATCCTCGCCCAGTACCGGACCAGGCCGAAGACCGCCGGCAAGAAGTCGCAGAAGCCCGTCGACGAGGCCGAGCTGGAGGCCGCCGAGGGCTCCGGCGCCGCCGCCGAGGACGACGGCAGCTCCGGCTCCGCCGGGTACTTCCCGTACAAGCCGTACTGCGGCAACTGCGAGAAGGACCTGACCACGGTCACCGCGTACGACGACGACTCCACCGAGCTGACGTACGCCTGCACCGCCTGCGGCTTCTCCGAGACCGTGCGGCTGAGCGAGTTCAACCGCGGCAAGCTGGTCTGGAAGGTCGACTGGCCCATGCGCTGGGCCTACGAGGGCGTCGTCTTCGAGCCCAGCGGCGTGGACCACTCCTCGCCCGGTTCCTCGTTCCAGGTCGGCGGGCAGATCGTCGGCATCTTCGGCGGCGAGCAGCCCATCGGGCCGATGTACGCCTTCGTCGGCATCAGCGGCATGGCCAAGATGTCCTCGTCCAAGGGCGGCGTGCCCACCCCGGCCGACGCGCTGCGGATCATGGAGCCTCAGCTCCTGCGCTGGCTGTACGCCCGCCGCCGCCCCAACCAGTCCTTCAAGATCGCCTTCGACCAGGAGATCCAGCGGCTGTACGACGAGTGGGACCGCCTCGACGCCAAGGTCGCCGACGGCAGCGCCCTGCCCGCCGACGCCGCCGCCCACTCGCGCGCCGTCCGCACCGCCGCCGGTGAGCTGCCGAAGACGCCCAGGCCGCTGCCGTACCGCACGCTGGCCTCCGTCGCCGACATCACCGCCGGCCACGAGGACCAGGCGCTGCGCATCCTCGGCGAGCTGGACCCGGCGAACCCGATCGCCTCGCTGGACCAGGCCCGGCCGCGCTACGACAAGGCCGAGGCGTGGATCAACACCCACGTCCCCGCCGACCAGCGCACCATCGTGCGCCAGGAGCCCGACGCCGAGCTGCTGAAGTCCCTCGACGAGCCGAGCCGGCAGTCGCTGCGGCTGCTGCTCGACGGGCTGGCCGACCACTGGTCCCTGGACGGCCTCACCCACCACGTCTACGGAGTCCCCAAGGTCCAGGCGGGCTTCCCCGCCGACGCCACGCCCAAGGAGCTGCCGCCGGAGATCAAGACCGCCCAGCGGACGTTCTTCGCCCTCCTCTACCACCTGCTCGTCGGCCGCGACACCGGCCCGCGCCTGCCCACGCTGCTCCTCGCGGTGGGACAGGACCGGGTGCGGACCCTGCTCGGGGAGTAGTACGGCGGCACGAGGCACGCGCGAGGGGGCGCCCGGTGTCCGCCGGGCGCCCCCTTCGCCGTACGCGCGCGCGTCAGGCGATGTGGTCCTCCTCCAGCTCCGCGCTGTGGCGGTTGGTGAACTGGGTCACCAGACGCTTGGCCTCGTGGTCGGCCAGCGGCGTGCCGTAGGTCGCCTCCACGTTGTCGCCGAACTCGCGCGGCGTGGGGTAGCTGCCGTTGATCGACTGCTTGAAGACCTGGTAGTACGCGTCCTCGTCCGGGCCCTGCGGCTGCTGCGGCTGCTGCGGCGCGGGACCGCCGCCCTCGCCCAGCTCACGGGTGCGGCCCGGCACGACGGGTATGGGGAAGCTGCCCGTCTCCTCCGGCGAGGGCTCCTGGAGCGGCGGCTCCTCCTCGTACTGGTCCCGGTACTGGTCGGCCCGCTGCTGCTCCTCGTACCACTGGGCGTACTGCTCGGCCGGGTCGTAGGTGGGGTCGTAACCGCCCTGGTAGGCGACCTGACGGGTGTTGAACCAGGGGCTCTGCTCGGGCTCGGGCTCCTCCTCGGGGACCTGCCGCTGCTCGGCACGCCGCCGGGCCTCCAGCTCCAGGGGCTGCTCCCCGGCCGGCGCCTCCTTCCGCGGGGCGGGAGCCGTACCGGCGTCGGCTCGGTCCACCGCGGCCGTCTCGGGCTCGGGCGCCGGCGGGAGCAGGGCCGGTTCGATGCCCGCCGCGGCCAGGCCGGAGGGGGCGGTCTCGGCCAGCGGGACGCCGTAGCGGGCCAGCCGCAGCGGCATCAGGGACTCCACGGGCGCCTTGCGCCGCCAGGAGCGGCCGAAACGGGACCGCAGCCGGGCCTGGTAGACGAGCCGCTCCTGCTCCAGCTTGATCACCTGCTCGTAGGAGCGCAGCTCCCACAGCTTCATGCGCCGCCACAGCAGGAACGTCGGCACCGGCGACAGCAGCCAGCGGGTGAGGCGGACGCCCTCCATGTGCTTGTCGGCGGTGATGTCGGCGATCCGGCCGATGGCGTGCCGGGCGGCCTCCACCGACACCACGAACAGGATCGGGATCACGCCGTGCATGCCCACGCCCAGCGGGTCGGGCCAGGCGGCGGCGCCGTTGAACGCGATCGTCGCCGCCGTCAGCAGCCACGCCGTCTGCCGCAGCAACGGGAACGGGATGCGGATCCAGGTCAGCAGCAGGTCCAGCGCCAGCAGCACGCAGATGCCCGCGTCGATGCCGATCGGGAAGACGTAACTGAAGTTGCCGAAGCCCTTCTGCAGGGCCAGTTCCCGCACCGCCGCGTAAGACCCCGCGAAGCCGATCCCGGCGATGACGACGGCACCGAAGACGACCATGCCGATGAGAACGCGATGCGCCCGTGTCAGCGGAAGTGGCGCGGCCACCCGTACTCCCCTCCCAGTGCGTGTTGTTGCGCGCAACAGAGTGGCACATGTGTACGGGGAACGGGTGGCCGGAGGGGTCGAACAGACCGTCAGCCCGACTGCGCGGGGGACGCCGTGGCCGACTGGGAGGCCGCGTCGGAGGGGGACTTGGAGGCCGACGGACCGCTGCTCGACGTGCCGCCCGACGCCTTGGCGTTGGCCTTCCTCACCGCGGCCACCACCTCCTTGGCCGCCTTCTGCGCGTCCTTCGTCAGGTCGTCCGCGTCCGGGGTCTTGTCGCCGGCCAGGCCCGCGCCGTTGTAGTCGAGGGCGACGACGACGTTCTCGACGCGCGCAACGACCGTCTGCTGCTTGTAGGTGCCTTCCTTCTTCTTCAGGTCGTAGCGCACCACCGACGCCTCGTCGCCCGTGCCGCTCACCGGCGTCGTCCTGACGCCCTTCGCGCCCTCGGCGGTCTGCGCGTCCTTGAGCTGCTTCTGGTAGTGGTCACGCGCCAGCTTGTCGCCCTCGCCGCGCCTCACGTCCGACTCGAAGCGCAGCATCGACACGCTCAGCCAGCGGAACTGAGAGCCCTTCACCCCGTTGTCTTCGAGGCTGTCCCAGGAGCAACTGACCCGCACCGCCGTGTCGTTGGACGGGCCCTCCTTGCCGGAACCGGCCTTCGGCACCAGGTCGTCCAGCGTCTTCTTCGGCACCGCCGAGCACGGCTCGGGAAGCTTGCCGAACGCCGCCTCGCGCACCGTCGGGGACGGACTCGCGGACGCGGACGCGGTGGACTCCTGCGCGGCCTTGTCCTTGCCGTCGCCCGAGCCGGAGTCCGAGGAGCAGCCGGCTGCCACCAGCATCACGGGTACGGCGGCCGCGCCGACAAGAACGCGGGTGAGTCGCTCCCGCTTCGCTCGCTGGTCTCGCTGGTCACGCTGGGCTCGTAGCTGCATGGTTCCTTCACTCATGGCACTCGTGGTTCCTGCGTTCGGAACGGGTCCGAGGGGCCACGGTACGCGGTGGGCAAAACACGCGGCCCCGCTCCGGGCGCGCCGCGCGCGGGCGGGCGGGGGTACCGGCGGCACTCAGCCGCTGAGGGAATCCGCCAGCCGGGACGCCAGTTTCCGCGCCATGTCCTGCATTTCCTCACTGTCCGGCACCACGCCGAGCGTCGCCGACTGCTCCGCGTACTCGACGGTCACCATGACGTTCGACGTGCGGAACGCCACAGTCACGGTGCGCCGCTTCGCCGTCGAACCGGAGCTGCTGAGCGCGTCGTCGACGAACGCCTCGTCGCCCAGGTCGTCCAGGAGCCGGGGCCGGACCTCCGCGGTCGAGGAGGCGGAGGGGGAGGGGGAAGAGGACGAGGAGGACGAGGGGGTGCCGCCCGCGCCGGCGGCGGGGGTGCCCGAGGACGGGGTGGCCGACGGGGAGTCGTCGGCGGAACCCGACTCCGAGACGACCGGTTCGGGCAGGTCGGCCGCCTCCACCTGCTTCGCGAAGAGCTGCTCGGCCTCGCTGTCGTCGCTCACGGCACCGTCGTACGACACCACCCGCTCGAAGTCGACGAAGAGGTGGTCGGTGGCCTCGGCCGACTCCACCTTCCAGCGGCAGCCCACCTTGCGGTCGGTGTCGTACGCGAGCGTCGGCTCACCCGCGTACGCCTTCTCGCGCTGCTCCTCGTCGGCGATCTCCTCGATGCCGGGCAGGAGGGAGTCGAGCATCTTGTGGCCGACCGCGTCGCACGGCTCGGGCAGGGTGCGGTACTTGCCGGGCTCGGCCGCCTCGGTCGCGACGCCGGGCTGCCCCGGGTTCGAGTCGTCCGCCGTGGCACCGCCCCCCGAGCCGCCGGTGCAGCCGGCCAGCAACGCCGCGAGGACGGCGGCGACGCCGGGTACGTAGGCCTTCCGCTGCACGGTGCGGCTCCTCTCGCCGGGGTGGCTGTGATGTCGGGACTCCAGTGTCCCCGCTGGTTATTCGCTTGCCGCACGGGGGCGCTCCCTGCAGACAATGTGTATCGCACGCGCAGCCGTGAACGCCGGTCGGCCGTCCCTTTGGCCGACGTCGGCGCCGGTTCTGCGCTTTGAGACTTCTGTGTGTTTTCCGGGGGAATGAGGACGATATGTCGTACGTGGAGATACCGGGCGCCAAGGTGCCGATCCGGATGTGGACCGACCCGGCGACGGTCGAGGAGGGCGCGCTCCAGCAGTTGCGCAACGTCGCGACCCTGCCGTGGATCAAGGGCCTCGCGGTCATGCCGGACGTCCACTACGGCAAGGGCGCCACGGTCGGTTCCGTGATCGCGATGCGGGGTGCGGTGTGCCCGGCGGCGGTGGGCGTCGACATCGGCTGCGGCATGTCGGCGGTGAAGACGTCCCTGACGGCGAACGACCTACCGGGCGACCTGTCCCGGCTGCGCTCGAAGATCGAGCAGGCGATTCCGGTGGGGCGGGGGATGCACGACAGCCCGGTCGACCCGGGCCGCTTCCACGGGCTGGCGACGGCCGGGTGGGACGACTTCTGGGGGCGGTTCGACGGGGTGGCGGAGGCGGTCAAGTTCCGTCACGAACGGGCCGGAAAGCAGATGGGAACGCTCGGGTCCGGCAACCATTTTGTCGAAGTGTGTACGGATACGACCGGTTCGGTATGGCTGATGCTCCACTCCGGATCCCGCAACATCGGCAAGGAACTGGCCGAGCACCACATCGGCGTCGCCCAGAAGCTCCCGCACAACCAGGGCCTGATCGACCGCGACCTCGCGGTGTTCGTCGCCGACACCCCGCAGATGGCGGCGTACCGCAACGACCTGTTCTGGGCGCAGGAGTACGCCCGGTACAACCGCACCCTCATGATGGCGCTCCTGAAGGACGTGGTCCGCAAGGAGTTCAAGAAGGCCGGGCCGGTCTTCGAGGAGGAGATCAGCGCCCACCACAACTACGTGGCCGAGGAGCGGTACGAGGGGATGGACCTGCTCGTCACCCGCAAGGGCGCGATCCGGGCCGGCTCCGGCGAGTACGGCATCATCCCCGGCTCCATGGGCACGGGCTCGTACATCGTCAAGGGCCTCGGCAACGCGGCGTCCTTCAACTCCGCCTCCCACGGCGCGGGCCGGCGCATGAGCCGGAACGCCGCCAAGCGCCGCTTCTCCACCAAGGACCTGGAGGAGCAGACCCGGGGCGTGGAGTGCCGCAAGGACTCCGGTGTCGTGGACGAGATCCCGGGCGCCTACAAGCCGATCGAGCAGGTCATCGACCAGCAGCGGGACCTCGTGGAGGTCGTGGCGAAGCTGAAGCAGGTCGTCTGCGTGAAGGGCTGACGGGCCCGGCCCCCGCCCCGGGCCTACGACTCCCGGTGCACCTTGGTGTTCGATGCCTGGGCGCGGGGGCGGACGACCAGGAGGTCGATGTTGACGTGGGCGGGGCGGGTGACCGCCCAGGTGATGGTGTCGGCGACGTCGTCGGCGGTCAGCGGGGCGGCGACGCCCTGGTAGACCTTGGCCGCCTTGTCCCGGTCGCCGCCGAAGCGGGTCAGGGCGAACTCGTCGGTCTTGACCATGCCCGGCGCGATCTCGACGACGCGGACCGGGCGGCCGACGATCTCCAGGCGGAGGGTCTCGGCGAGGACGTGCTCGCCGTGCTTGGCGGCGACGTAGCCCGCGCCGCCCTCGTAGGTGGACAGGCCCGCGGTGGAGGAGACGACCACGACCGTGCCGTCGCCGCTCGCCTCCAGCTTGGGGAGCAGGGCCTGGGTGAGGTTGAGGGTGCCGATGACGTTCGTCTCGTACATGCGGCGCCAGTCGTCCGGGTCGCCGGTGGCCACCGGGTCGGCGCCGAGCGCGCCGCCCGCGTTGTTGACCAGGACGCCGACGGTCTTGAACGCGGTCGCGAACTCGTCGACCGCCTCGCGGTCCGTGACGTCCAGGGGGTACGCCGTCGCCTGGTGGCCGGCCGCTCGGATCTCCTCCGCCAGCGCCTCGATGCGGTCCTTGCGGCGCGCGGTGAGGACGACGCGGTAGCCGGCCGCGGCGAGCTGCCGGGCCGTGGCGGCGCCGATGCCGCTGCTCGCGCCGGTGACGACGGCGATGCGGGAGGCGGCGGACGGGGCGGCGGCTGCGGGGGCCATGGGGCTGCTCCTCGGTCGGTGGTGCGGGTCGCAGCCCAGGGTAGTCAGCGCGGTGGCCGGTACCCGGGTCAGCCGCCGTTGCGCGGGGCCCACATGATCACGGCCATCCCGGCGAGGCAGACCAGGGCCCCGGCGACGTCCCACCGGTCGGGGCGGTAGCCGTCGGCGGCCATGCCCCACAGGATCGAGCCGGCCACGAAGATCCCCCCGTACGCGGCGAGGATGCGGCCGAAGTGGGCGTCGGGCTGGAAGGTGGCGACGAAGCCGTAGGCGCCGAGGGCGAGGACCCCGCCCGCCGCCCACAGCCAGCCGCGCTGCTCGCGCACCCCCTGCCACACCAGCCAGGCGCCGCCGATCTCGAACAGGGCGGCGACGACGAAGAGGGCGGCGGAGCGGAGGACGAGCATGCGGGCAGCTTCCCACGCGCCGCGTGCCCGTCCGACGGCGGACCTGCGGAATAACGGCCGGAGGCGCTCCGTTCCAGGGTATAGTTGAACAGTAAACAACCTGGAGGTTGAGCGATCATGCAGTTCGGCATCTTCACCGTCGGCGACGTCACGCCCGACCCGACCACGGGCCGTACGCCGACCGAGCGTGAGCGCATCAAGGCCATGGTCGCCATCGCGCTCAAGGCCGAAGAGGTCGGGCTCGACGTCTTCGCCACCGGCGAGCACCACAACCCGCCCTTCGTGCCCTCGTCGCCGACGACCATGCTCGGCTACATCGCGGCCCGCACCGAGCGGCTGCTGCTCTCCACCTCCACCACCCTGATCACCACGAACGACCCGGTGAAGATCGCCGAGGACTTCGCGATGCTCCAGCACCTGGCCGACGGCCGGACGGACCTGATGATGGGCCGCGGCAACACCGGGCCGGTCTACCCCTGGTTCGGCAAGGACATCCGCGAGGGCATCAACCTGGCCATCGAGAACTACGCCCTGCTGCACCGCCTGTGGCGCGAGGACGTTGTGAACTGGGAGGGGAAGTTCCGCACGCCGCTGCAGGGCTTCACGTCCACCCCGCGCCCGCTGGACGGCGTGGCGCCGTTCGTCTGGCACGGCTCCATCCGCTCCCCGGAGATCGCCGAGCAGGCCGCGTACTACGGCGACGGCTTCTTCCACAACAACATCTTCTGGCCCGCCGACCACACCAAGCGCATGGTCGAGCTGTACCGGGCCCGGTACGCCCACTACGGCCACGGCACGCCCGAGCAGGCGATCGTCGGCCTCGGCGGCCAGGTGTTCATGCGGAAGAACAGCCAGGACGCGGTGCGCGAGTTCCGCCCGTACTTCGACGTCGCCCCGGTCTACGGGCACGGGCCGTCGCTGGAGGACTTCACCGCGCAGACGCCGCTCACCGTCGGCTCGCCGCAGCAGGTGATCGAGAAGACGCTCGCCTTCCGCGACTACGCCGGTGACTACCAGCGCCAGTTGTTCCTGATGGACCACGCCGGGCTGCCCCTGAAGACGGTGCTGGAGCAGCTCGACCTGCTCGGCGAGGAGGTCGTGCCGGTGCTGCGCGAGGAGTTCGCCAAGGGCCGTCCGGCGAACGTGCCGGACGCGCCGACCCACGCGTCGCTGCTGGCCGCGAAGAACGCCGGCCGCGGGGACCAGGAGAAGGAAGGAGCGCGCGCATGAAGCTCGTCGTCGTCTCCGCGGGACTGAGCGTCCCGTCGTCCACCCGGCTGCTCGGCGACCGGCTGGCCGCGGTCGCCGCCCCGGCCGCCACCGCGCCCGAGCCCGCCCCGGCCGACGTCCGGGTGATCGAGCTGCGCGACCTCGCCGTGGAGATCGCGCACACCTTCACCAACGGCTTCCCGGGGCCCGCCCTCGCGGACGCGTTCGCCGAGGTCGCGGCGGCCGACGGGCTGATCGTGGTCACGCCGGTGTTCTCGGCCTCCTACAGCGGGCTGTTCAAGTCGTTCTTCGACGCGCTGAGCGTCACCGACGAGGACGCCCTCGCCGGGAAGCCGGTGCTGATCGCCGCGACCGGCGGCACCGCCCGGCACTCCCTGGTGCTGGACCACGCGCTGCGGCCGCTCTTCGCCTACCTGAAGGCCGTCGTCGTCCCCACCGGGGTGTACGCCGCCTCCGAGGACTGGGGCGCGGAGGGGCTCGACGCCCGGATCGGGCGGGCCGCGACCGAGCTGGCCGCGCTGATGGCGGGGACGGCGGGGACGGCGGGACGCCCGGCGGGCCGTCCGCTGCCCAAGCGGGACTCCTTCGAGGAGGTCACGCCCTTCGCGGAGCGGCTGGCCGCGCTGAGCGTTCCGGGCCCGAGCCCGGCGCCCTGAGGCGCCCTGAGGAGCCCTGAGCGCCGTACCGCCGCACGACGCGCGTACCGCACGACGCAGCGCGGCGCGCCGCGCTGCGACACACCGCCGTACCACCGCACAACGCACCGCCACAGCGCCACAGCGCCGCGGCACACCGTGAGCCGTCGGCCGGGTCGTCCGAACCCGGTCGGCGGCTCACCGGCATTCAAGCCCCGTTGAACACTTCCGGAAACCGGCAATGCGCACCGATGGCACGTGCACGCATCATGGGGACACGGGGAGCACAGCGGAAGGGGGCGGACGATGACGACGACGGTGACGAGGAACAGTCCCCCTGTCCGGCCGTTCCATCCGCTCCGGCCGTTCCATCTGCTCCGTCCGCTCCATCCGATCGACCGGCTCCGACCGGACGAACCCGGCCCCGCCCCGCGCGTCGCCGGTGCCGCGGCACAGGACCGCCGCGCCGTCTGACACCCGCTTTCCGCCCCTGCCGGGGCCCGGCGCGGGCGCGGCCAAGGACTGCCGCGCCCCCCGGAACCACGCCTGTCCCCACGGGCGTCACCACACCAACAGCCGCGGCGGCCGGCCGCGCTCGACCGGCCCCGTGACAGCCGTCTCATTGCCGTAAGGACGTGTCCCATGGAAGTCATCGGTGTCCTCGCCGTCGTATGCGTGGTCCTGGTCGTCGTCGTGCTGTTCGGCGTCTCGCGGCTCTTCCGCAAGGTCGAGCAGGGCAAGGCGCTGATCGTCTCCAAGATGCGCAAGGTGGACGTGACCTTCACCGGTCAGGTGGTCCTGCCGGTGCTGCACAAGGCCGAGGTCATGGACATCTCGGTGAAGACGATCGAGATCACGCGGGCCGGGAAGGAGGGGCTGATCTGCCGCGACAACATCCGCGCGGACATCCGCATCTCGTTCTTCGTCAAGGTCAACAAGACCGTCGAGGACGTCGTCAAGGTCGCCCAGTCGGTCGGCACGGCCCGCGCCAGCGACCGGGACACGCTGCAGGAGCTGTTCCACGCGAAGTTCTCCGAGGCGCTGAAGACCGTCGGCAAGCAGATGGACTTCACCGACCTCTACACCAAGCGCGAGGAGCTGCGGTACCGGATCATCGAGGTCATCGGCGTCGACCTCAGCGGGTACCACCTCGAGGACGCGGCCATCGACTACCTGGAGCAGACGCCGCTGACGCAGCTCGACCCGGCCAACGTCCTCGACGCCCAGGGCATCCGGAAGATCACCGAGCTGACGGCCGTGGAGCACGTGCGCACCAACGAGGCGCGGCGCACGGAGGAGAAGGAGATCACCCGGCAGAACGTCGACGCGCGCGAGGCCGTACTGGAGCTGGAGCGCCGGCAGGCGGACGCCGAGATCAAGCAGAAGCGCGAGATCGACACCACCCGGGCCCGCGAGGAGGCCGAGACGGCGCGGGTGGTGGAGGAGGAGCGGCTGCGGGCGCAGACGGCGTTCCTGCGCACCGAGGAGCAGCTCGGCGTGCAGCGCGAGAACCAGGCCCGTGAGGTCGCGGTCGCCGCGAAGAACCGCGAGCGGGTCATCGCCGTCGAGAACGAGCGCATCGAGAAGGACCGCATGCTGGAGGCCATCGGCCGCGAGCGGGAGACCCAGTTGACGCGGATCGCCGCCGAGAAGGAGGTCGAGGCGGAGAAGCGGAACATCGCCGAGGTCGTCCGCGAGCGGGTCGCCGTGGACCGTACGGTCGCCGAGCAGGAGGAGTCGATCAAGAAGCTGCGCGCGGTGGAGGAGGCCGAGCGGGAGCGGCAGGCGGTCATCATCGCCGCCGAGGCACAGGCGCAGGAGCAGTTGGTCAAGGACATCAAGGCCGCCGAGGCCGCGGAGGCGGCGGCCACCCACCGTGCCGCCGAGGAACTCACCATGGCCGAGGCCCGGTTGAAGAGCGCCGACCTGGAGGCGCAGGCCAAGCTGCGGATGGCCGAGGGCATCCAGGCCGAGGCGGCCGCGGCGGGGCTGGCGGCGGTCCAGGTCCGCGACAAGGAGGCCGACGTCATCGAGAAGGCCGGCCGTGCCGAGGCGGAGGCCACGGAGGCCCGGATGCGTGCCGAGGCCGAGGGCGCGCGGGCCAAGGCGCTCACCGAGGCCGAGGCGATCGGCAGCAAGCTGAAGGCGGAGGCCGCGGGACTCACCGAGAAGGCCGCGGCGATGGCCGCCCTGGACGACGCCTCGCGCGGTCACGAGGAGTACCGGCTGCGCCTGGAGGCGGAGAAGGACATCCGGCTGGCCGGGCTCGACGTGCAGCGCCAGGTCGCCGAGGCCCAGGCCACGGTGCTCGCGACCGGTCTGGAGAACGCGGACATCGACATCGTCGGCGGCGACTCGGTCTTCTTCGACCGCCTGGTGTCCTCGGTCTCGCTCGGCAAGGGCGTCGACGGGTTCGTCAAGCACTCGGAGACGGCACAGGCCCTCGCCGCACCCTGGCTGGACGGCTCGTCGAGCTTCACCGACGACCTGACCCGGGTGCTGGGCTCGGTCTCCACCGGCGACGTGCAGAACCTGACGGTCTCGGCGCTGCTGATGAAGCTGATGAAGTCGGGCGGCCCGGACGCCGGGCAGGTGCAGCGGCTGCTGGACCGCGCCGGTGAACTGGGGCTCGCCGACACGCCGCTGACCGCGCTGAACGGCAAGACCAGGGTCTGACCGGCCACCACCACCGGCCATCACAGACCGGGTGCCGGGGCCGCCGCACGGGGGTCGGCGGCTTCGGCACCCCTCGCATCCTGGAAGGGACCAACCGCTCATGGCCACCGCTGCGGAGACGGCTACGACCAGCACGACGGGCACGCCGGGCACGCCGGGCACGCCGGACACGGCGACCACGGCGGGGGGCGCGCACGACACCGCCGACGCCGGCGCGTACGAGGTGCTGCGCGACCGCCTCGCCGCGCAGTCCGCCGACCTCGCCCACCGGGCCGAACTCCTCAACGCCCGCCGCATCGAGGAGTTCGGGTCGGCCCGGCTCGAACTGGCCTCCACCGAGCGGCTGCGCACCGAGCACCCGGTCGTGCCCTGCGACATCGCCGCCGTCGGCGACGCCCTGCTGCTCGGCTCCACCGGCCGCCCGGGCCGGCGCGACCGGGTCTCCGTGGCCGACGTCTTCACCCTGTACGACCGCGACCTGAACCCGCTGCCCGAGCCGGCCGTGCCCGGTCTGCTCGACGACCCGGCCTTCGTGCGGGAGTTCACCGACCTGCACCGCTACTACCGGCAGGCCCGGCTGCTGCGGCTGCGCCCCGTGGACGGACGGCTGCTGGCCGTCTTCCGCACCGGCGAGAAGGCCGACGACATCCGCGTCCTGCGCTGGGAACTCACCGAGGACGGGCGGACCGCCTTCCTGGACGCGCGGGGCGAACGCGACGACGTGTTCCCCCCGGCCCACGACTTCGAGTGGACCGCGGCCACCCGCGAGGACCACGTCCTCGGCCGGCACCCGCACGTGTCCGTGCGCGGCGAGTTCTACGTCAGCGCGGTGGGCGGCTCCCTCACCGTCAAGCTGGAGGACGACACCGAGACGGCCGACGGCATCCACTCCGAGCCCGTCGACGAACCCCTCCAGTCCCTGGCCGACGCGGACATCGCCCACGCCCGGGTCGGCGCCCTGATCCTGCTGCGCGTGCGCCCCTACAAGGAGGACACCGACCGCCACCTGGTCTTCAACACCCTCACCAAGTCGGTGGTCCGCCTGGACGGCATCGGCGCGGCCTGCCGCCGTCTGCCCGACGACCAGGGCATCGTCTTCCCCGGCGGCTACTGCCTGGCCACGGGCGCCCACAAGACGTACGAACTCGACGCGGACGGCCTGGAGTTCGAGCGGGAGGTGCGCTCGCCCAACGGCGAGGACGTGCTGTACGCCTTCCACGCGCGCGGCGAGAGCCGACGGCTGCTGCTGTCGTACAACACCATCCGCAAGGAGGTCGCCAACCCGCTGCCCTGCCGGGGCTGGGCCCTGTCCGGGGACGGCACCTTCGCGGTGCTGCGCGCGGACGGCGACGAACCGGCCCAGGTGCACCCGGTGCAGCTGTGGCACTCGCCGTACCTCTCCGACACCGTCGCCGCGGCCACGCCCACGGGCAGCGGCCCGCTGGCCCGCGTCGGCAACGCCGACCTCGTGCGCGGCATCTCCGCCTGCCTGTCGGTCGCCTCCGCGGTCGGCGAGGGCATCACCACCGCCGAGGGCTACCAGGCGCTCGCCGCGTCCTGCGTGCGCGCCGCCGACGCCCACCACTGGCTGGACGAGGCGGACCTGGGCGACCTGGCCGGGGCGCTGGCCGCCGTACGGGAGACGGCCGAGCAGGTGCTGGCCGAGTTCGAGACGGTGCGGGACCTGACCCGGCGGGCGGCCGAGGCCCGCGACGAGGCCGCCGAGCGGATCGCCGCGGTGGTGCGGCGGCTGCGCGGCGAGGCGCCCAAGGAGGCCGCCGCCTGGGTGCGGGGCCTGACCGAGCTGCGGCACGCCCACGGGCACCTGCTGAACGTCAAGGAGATGCGCTACGCCGACGTCCCCGGCATCGACGCCCTCGCCGAGGAGGCCGAGGAGTCCCTCGCCGGCCTCGGGCGGCGGGCCGTCGCCTTCCTCGCCCGCGAGGACGCCTTCGACGCCCAGCGCGAGGACGTCGAACGGCTCGTCGCCGACGCGGAGGCCATCGCCACCGTCGCCGAGGCCGAGCCCGTCGCCGCCCGGCTGGACGAACTCGCCGACGGGCTGCGCACGGTCACCGACGTCGTCGCCGAACTCGACATGGGCGACGCCACCGTCCGCACCGCCCTGCTGGAGCGCGTCGCCGGTGTCCTGGGCGGCGTCAACCGCGCCCGCGCCACCCTCGAAGCCCGCCGCCGTGCCCTCCTCGACCACGAGGGCCGCGCCGAGTTCACCGCCGAGACGGCCCTGCTCGGCCAGGCGGTCACCGCCGCGCTCGCCGCCGCCGACACCCCCGAGCGCTGCGACGACCAACTGGCGCGGCTGCTGGCCCGCCTGGAGGACCTGGAGTCCCGCTTCGCGGAGTTCGACGGCTTCCTGACCGAACTCGCCGACAAGCGCACCGAGATCTACGACGCGCTCGCCGCCCGCAAGCAGGCCCTCTCCGACACCCGCGCCCGCCGTGCCGAGCAGCTCGCCGCCTCCGCCGCCCGCATCCTGGAGACGATCACCCGAAGGTGCGCCACGCTCGCCGACGCCGACGCGGTCAGCACCTACTTCGCCTCCGACCCGATGCCGGCCAAGGTCCGCCGCACCGCCGACGAACTGCGCGCCCTCGGCGACACCGTCCGCGCGGAGGAACTGGACGGGCGCCTCAAGTCGGCCCGCCAGGAGGCCGCCCGCGCCCTGCGCGACCGCACCGACCTGTACGCCGACGACGGCCGCACCCTGCGCCTGGGCGCCCACCGCTTCGCCGTCAACACCCAGCCGCTGGACCTCACCCTCGTCCCCGACGGCGACGGACTCGCCTTCGCCCTCACCGGCACCGACTACCGCTCGCCGGTCACCGACCCGGCCTTCGCGGCCACGCGCCCCTACTGGGACCGCACCCTGCCCTCGGAGTCCCCCGGCGTCTACCGCGCCGAGCACCTCGCCGCCCGCCTGCTCCGCGAGCACGGCGCGAGCGCCCTCGCCGCCGCCGACGACCTGCCCGCCCTCGTCCGCGAGGCCGCGCAGGAGGCGTACGACGAGGGCTACGAGCGGGGCGTGCACGACCACGACGCCACGGTCGTCCTGAGCGCGCTGCTGCCCCTGTACGAGAGCGCCGGGACGCTCGTCCACGAGCCCGCCGCCCGGGCCGCCGCCCAGCTCTTCTGGGCCCACGGCACCACCCCGGAGGCCCGCGAGGCGTGGACCCGGCGCGCCCGCTCCCTGGCCCGTGCCCGGGACACCTTCGGCCTCTCCGGTGCGATCGCGGACCTGGAGGCGGAACTCGCGGCGGCCATGGGCGCGTGGACGCGCACGGGCCGGGGGCCGGGGGCGACCGCGCCCGGCCGTGCGGCCACCGCGACCGGCCTCGCGCGCACGGCGGCGGCCACCTCGACGGGCGGCGGCCCGGCGGCAGCGACGCCGGGACCGGCGGGCGGGGGCGGCGGTCCGGCGACGGGCACGGCCGTCACGACGGCGGGCGTGGCCGGCACGGCCGCGGGGGCGGGCGGCTTCGCCGCCGGGGGAGCCGCCGGGGCCGTCGGGGGAGCCGTCGGTCGGGCGGCGGGCCCGGCCCGTTCCGCCGCTGGAGGCCCGGCCCGCTCGACGGGAGGCTTCACCGAGGCCGCCGAGGCCGCCGGGAACGCTCGCGCGGCCGCCGCCTACCTCTTCCACGAACTGACCAGCGCCCCCGACGGCTTCGTCCTCGGCGCGGCCACCCGCACGCTCCTGGACAAGTTCCGCCGCACCGTCGGCACCCCGGCCTACGACGAGGACCTGGCCGCGCTCGACGACCTGGCCGCCCGCGGGCAGCTCGCCGAGGCGTGGATCTCGTCGTACGCCGCCGCCTCCGGCACCGACCTCACCCCCGGCGACCTGGCCGAGGCGGTCGCCGCCGAGCTCTGCCCGGACCTGTCCCGCTACGACGGGGACAACCCGCCCACGGCCACCGCGGAGGGTCTGCTCGGCACCCACCCGCGCATCACGGGCGGACGGCTGCCGCTGCGCCTGGACGAGTTCCTCGCCCGCACCGCCCGCTTCGCCGCCGAGGACGTCCCCGCGTTCCGCGCCTACCAGCGGCACCGCACCCACCTGGTGGACGCCGAACGCGAGCGCCTGCGCCTGGACGACCACCGCCCGCGCGTGATGTCGGCCTTCGTCCGCAACCGGCTCGTGGACGAGGTCTACCTCCCGCTCGTCGGCGACAGCCTGGCCAAGCAGCTCGGCACCACCGGCGACGGCAAGCGCACCGACACCGGCGGCCTCCTGCTGCTCCTCTCCCCGCCCGGCTACGGCAAGACGACGCTGGTCGAGTACGTCGCCGAGCGCCTCGGCCTGATGCTGGTGAAGGTCAGCGGCCCCGCGCTCGGCCACACCGTCACCTCGCTCGACCCGGCCGACGCCCCCAACGCCACCGCCCGCCAGGAGATCGAGAAGGTCAACTTCGCGCTGGCGTCCGCGAACAACACCCTGCTCTACCTGGACGACATCCAGCACACGTCGCCCGAGCTCCTGCAGAAGTTCATCCCGCTGTGCGACGCCACCCGCCGCGTGGACGGCGTGTGGGACGGCCGCCCCCGCACCTACGACCTGCGCGGCAAGCGCTTCGCCGTCTGCATGGCCGGCAACCCCTACACCGAGTCCGGTGCCCGTTTCCAGGTCCCGGACATGCTCGCCAACCGGGCCGACGTGTGGAACCTGGGCGACGTCCTGACCGGCAAGGAGGAGGCCTTCGCGCTGAGCTTCCTGGAGAACGCGCTCACCGCGAACCCGGTCCTGGCCCCGCTCGCCGGCCGCGACCGCGCCGACCTGGAGCTGCTCGTCCGCCTCGCCGCCGGCGACCCCACCGCCCGCGCCGACCGCCTCGGCCACGCCTACCCGCCGGCCGAGCTGGAGCGGATCCAGTCCGTCCTGCGCCACCTCGTGGCCGTCCGCGAGACCGTGCTCGCCGTCAACGCCGCCTACATCGCCTCCGCGGCCCAGTCGGACGACACCCGCACGGAACCTGCCTTCCGGCTCCAGGGCTCCTACCGCAACATGAACAAGATCGCCCAGCGCATCCGCCCCGTCATGAACGACGCCGAACGCGCCGCCGTCCTCGACGACCACTACACCGCCGAGGCGCAGACCCTCACCCACGGGGCCGAGGCCAACCTCCTCAAGCTCGCCGAGCTGCGCGGCACGCTCACCGCGGAGCAGGCCGACCGCTGGGCCGAGGTGCGCGCCGCGCACGTCCGCGCCCGCACCCTCGGCGGCGCCGACGACGATCCGGTGGTCCGTGCCGTCGCCGCCCTGGGGCTGCTCGCGGACCGCATTGCCGCCGTGGAGTCCGCCATCACCCGCGCCGCAGACCCCCGCCACCTGCTGGCCAACCCCCACGCCCGGCACTTGGCGGACGGAACGGGGCGGTGACGCCGTCCACCGGGCGTGGCGGGGCCCGGCCCGAGAACGACCGGGGGCAGGCGGCCCGCGCCGTCCTCCTGCCCGACAGGGCACCGGCGGCGGTTTGCCCTGCGCCGCGCGGTGAAACCCGGCAGACACCGACGCAGACACCGACGCAAGGCGCACAGCGGAACCAGCGGAAGACCAGCGGAGAACAGCCGAAGAGGAGCGGCCACCATGACGACCACCGTGAACGACCTACTCCGTACCTACCCCGCCGACCTGGGCGGTGTGGACCGGGACGCCATGGCCACCTGCATCGAGGAGTGCCTCAGGTGCGCCCAGGCGTGCACCGCGTGTGCCGACGCCTGCCTGTCGGAGGAGACGGTCGCCGATCTGACCAAGTGCATCCGCACCGACATGGACTGCGCCGACGTCTGCCACGCCACGGCCTCGGTCCTGTCCCGGCACACGGGTTACGACGCCAACGTCACACGCGCCGTGCTGCAGGCCTGCGCGACCGTGTGCCGCGCCTGTGCCGACGAGTGCGGCCGCCACGCCGGCATGCACGAGCACTGCCGGGTCTGCGCCGAGGCGTGCCGAAGCTGCGTGCGGGCGTGCGACGAACTGCTCGCGGGCCTGGGCTGAGGCCGGCGGGCAAGTCCGTGCCGCGGGCGGTCAGTGGTAGGCGTGCACGACGGCGTGGCCCTTGCCGCGGCCGATCATCCACTTGTTGACCGGCGTCGTGATCACGAACGCCAGGGCGAGGCCGCCCAGGAGGGCGTACCAGAACAGCCCGTCCGACAGGTGCGCGTCCAGCGCGCCCGGTACGAGGGCGACGATGCCGTTGTCGATCAGCTCCATCACGGCGATGGAGACGGTGTCGGCGGCCAGCGCCACCTTCAGGGCGGCCTTCATGGACACCCCGGCACGCACCACCGCGAACAGCGTGAAGGAGTAGCCGAAGACGAAGGCCAGGGCGATGGCCAGCACCATGGTCGGCACGTTGCCCCACATCAGCGCGGTACCGACGACCATGCCGAGGATCTCGCCGACGGCACACCCGGTGAGGCAGTGCAGCGTCGCCCGCATCGCGGTCGCCCAGGTGGCGCCGTGGGCGTGGTGGCCGTGTCCGTCGCCCGCGGGGTCGGTGGGGTGGTGCCCGGTGCCCGAGTGGTGCGTGCTGTGGTCCATGACCCTCACTGTATACCCCCCAGGGGTATAGCGCCCAGGGTTTCCATGGACGGGGTTTCCGTGGACGGGGTGGACGCGCGGCGGGACGGAACGGCCGGCGGGCGCGGGTTTTCACCGGGGCCTTCCTGGGATACCTGAGGCGCAACGTGACGCACGTCCGCAGGGAGGCTCACCGACATGCACGACCACGGCAGGACGGAAGGCGTCGGCCCGCAGATCGACGCCGAGCCGAAACCGCCCTATCCCAAGCAGCGGCAGCAGGCCCCGGGGCTGGAGCGCGACATGCGCCCACGGCCGCGCTACGAGGCGAAGCACTACCGTGCGGCGGACAAGCTCCGCGGCAAGGTCGCGCTCATCACCGGGGGCGACTCGGGCATCGGCCGCGCCGTCGCGCTTCTTTATGCACGCGAGGGTGCGGACGTGGCCATCGTGTACCTGCCCGAGGAGCAGCCGGACGCCGAGGAGACCCGGGACGCGGTACGGGCGGCGGGAGGCAAGTGCCTGCTCCTGCCCGGCGACCTGAGCGACGGCGCCTTCTGCCGGGAGGCCGTCGAGCGGACCGTGCGTGAGCTGGGCGGCCTGAACATCCTGGTGAACAACGCGGCCCACCTGAACAGCCAGACCGACCTCTCGCAGCTCAGCTTCGAGGACTGGGACCGGTCCTTCAAGGTCAACGTGTACGCCTACTACCACCTGGTGCAGGCCGCGCGCCCGCACCTCGGGGAGGGTGACGCGATCATCGCCACCGCCTCGGAGGAAGCGCTCAGGGGCAGCGACACCATGATCGACTACGCGGCGTCCAAGGCGGCGCTGGTCAACTTCACCCAGTCGATCGCCGTGCACCTCGCCAAGGACGGCATCCGCGCGAACGTGGTCGCGCCCGGCCCCACCTGGACGGTGTTGAACGTCGCCGACCCCGACATGCCGCAGGAAGGTCTCGCCCACCTGGGCACCGAGGGCCCGCTCGGGCGCGTCGCCCAGCCCGAGGAGATCGCGCCGGTGTATGTGTACCTGGCCTCCGACGCCGACTCCAGTCACCGTCGGCGAGATCGTCGCCGTCACGGGCGGCATCACCACCACGCACTGACCGGCCCGGCCGACCGCCGACCGCCGACCGCCGGCCGCCGACCAGCCGACCGCCGACTCGCCGTCCCCGCACCCGCCGTCCCCGGACCCGCCGTCCCCGGGCCCGGCGTCCCGAGACCCGAAGGCGAAAGACCATGGCATGGATCGTTCTGATCGTTTCCGGGGCCATGGAGGCCGTGTGGGCCACGGCGCTCGGCAAGTCCGAGAACTTCTCCCGGCTCGCGCCGACGCTGGTCTTCCTCGCCGGCCTGGCCGCCAGCATGCTCGGCCTGTCCTACGCCCTGCGGACCCTGCCGGTGGGCACCGGCTACGCCGTGTGGGTCGGCATCGGGGCCGTGCTGACGGTCACGTACGCCATGCTCACCGGCGCCGAGTCGGCGACCGCGCTCAAGCTGCTCATGCTGGCGGGCATCGTGGGCTGCGTCATCGGCCTGAAGCTCCTGGACTGACCAGGGCGGCCGGGTCCGGCACACGCTGACCCGCCACGCACCCCCGGCCCGGGGCGGCGTCACCGGATGCAGGCCGGACCGCTCACCTCCGGTACACCTGCGCCACTGCCGTGAAGGCGGCCTTGGGTTCCCACTCCATGTCCGGGTAGGTCCGGCCCCGTTTGCCTTCGAGGAGTGCGACGATGCCCAGCCCGGCCCGGTCCAGGTCGTGCCGCGGGTCGCCGTCCGGACGGTGCGGATAACCGGGCAGCGCGAACAGGAACACGAACGCGCTGTCCACGCCCTCGGTCTCGAAGATCTCCAGCAGTTCGCTCAGGTACGCGGCCTGTCCCGCCTCATCGCGCTCGTACACGCCGTCGAGTCGGACCGGGACCCTGGTCTCCGGGTCGTGCTCGACCACGTCCAGCACCCGCCCGCCGCGGTCCCCCGCGCCGCGGTAGGCGGCGGTGCCGAACCCGGTGACGGCGAGCGGTTTCGGGCCCCCGGCCAGGGTGCGCACCGCGTCCCGGAACCGGTCGGCGACCTCGGCGGAGCGGAGCAGCTCGAACGTCACGATGTCGAAGGGGGCCCAGTCGACCTGCTCGAACTGGATGGACGCGTAGGTGAGCCGGCCCTGGAAATGCCGGCGGACCGTGGCCACGGCGTCGCGGAGGAACGCGTTGACGCGCACGCCGAGTTCGCGCATCGCCTCGGCCCGCCGCTCGGGCCGGCCCATCAACCGCCCGACGCGCTCCTCGGGGCTCGCTCCGGGCAGGAACCCGCGGTTCATCACGCTCAGTTCGACGCCCGCGACGAACACGACCTCGGCCCCCTGCCGCCGGAGCCGCTCAGCCCGCGCGGCGCAGTCGCCGAGAAGGGCGAGGATCTCCTCCGGATCCAGCTCCAGCGGATACGGCGAGAACCAGACCTCCAGGCCGAGTTCGGCGGCGGCGACGGCGGCCGACTCCAGCCGGTCCGGATCCCCGCCGATGATCTGGACCGCGTTGCAGTGCAGGTCGTCGCGGATGATGCCCAGCTCGCGCCGGACCACCGCGGGGTCGAAGTGCTCGCGGGACGTCCGGCCGTGCACGACGAACCCGGTGTCGTAGGTCATTCCTCTTGCTCGCACGGCGACGTCTCCTCTGCCGGTCTCGGTCGGGCCGAGGCTGCCACCAAAAATGCGTGCACGCAACTTTTCGTTCGCGCAACTTTTCTTCCACGCAATTTTGCGGACGCGCACTGCTGTGTGGAACGCTGGCCCCGTGACGGCGACACCACCACCACCGGGTCTGCGGGAGCGGAAGAAGCAGGCGACGCGCGAGGCGCTGCGCGCGGCGGCCCTCCGCCTGGCCGTGGAACACGGGCCGGACCGGGTGCGGGTCGAGGACATCGCCGAAGCGGCAGGGGTGTCGCCGCGCACCTACAACAACTACTTCGCCAGCCGCGAGCAGGCGATCGTCTCCGCCGTCACCGCGGACCGGGAGGCGCGCGTCGCCGCGGCGGTCGCGGCCCGGACCGCGGACGTGCGCCTGGCCGACGCCGTGACCGAGGCCGTGGTCGAGCAGTACACGAACACCGGCGAGCGCGAACACGGGGCGCTGCTGCTGATCACCGCCCGGCCCGCTCTGCGCGACGCCTTCCTCGACGCCACCGCCGGCATCGAGCCCCCTCTCGCGGCGGTGATCGCCGAACGCCTGGACGATCCCGGAGCGCACACGGCCCGTGTCCTCGCGGCAAGCGTCGCCGCGGCGGTCCGCATCGCCCTGGAAACCTGGCTCCGGCCGGCCGGGAACGCGGACGCCGCCGGGCCCCTGGTCGTACCCTCCGGCCCCCTGTCCGGCCACCTCCGCACGGCACTGGCCCCGCTGGCCCCCGCATTCGACGCCGCGGAGCAACGGCCCCGGGCGTGAACACGACCCCGGGCGTGAGTCGCGGGCGTGAGTTGCCGACAGCGCCCGGTAGCTGCTCCTGTTCCTGTCCTGTTCCCGTTCCTTCTCGCCGCCCGCGCCGTTCTGGCTGGATCTTGCTGGTCATTAAGATGTAGCCATGGCGCAGAAGACGCACGTGGTGGCCGTACTGGCGTTCGACGGGATGGCCCCCTTCGAGCTGGGCGTGGTGGTGGAGGTCTTCGGCCTGTCCCGGCCCGAGCTGGGAGACCTGCCCTGGTACGAGCTGCGGGTGTGCGCCGAGGAACCCGGCCGTGACCTGCGGGCGGTCGGCGGGTTCACGGTGCGCGTCGAGCACGGGCTCGATGCGCTGGCCGCGGCGGACACGGTGATCGTGCCGGGGGTGGCCGAGGCCGGGTCGGAGGTCTCGCCCGCCTTGGTGGACGCGCTGCTGCGGGCCCACGCGCGGGGGGCTCGCCTGGTGTCGATCTGCTCGGGCGCCTTTGCGCTGGCCGCGACCGGCCTGCTGGAGGGCCGGCGCGCCACCACCCACTGGCGCTATGCCCGCACGCTCGCCGAACGCCATCCCGGGATCGAGGTCGACCCCGACGTGCTGTACGTCGACAACGGCGACGTCCTCACCAGCGCGGGCAGCGCGGCCGGCATCGACCTGTGCCTCTACCTCGTCCGCGCCGACCACGGTGCCGCCGTCGCCAACGCGGTGGCGCGCCGCTTCGTCGTACCACCGCACCGCGAGGGCGGACAGGCCCAGTTCATCGAGGCGGCGGTGGGAGACGTCGCCCCCGAGGACGACGGCGTCACGCAGAGCATGAACTGGGCGCGGCGTCACCTGCACACACCGCTGTCCGTGTCCGCCCTGGCCCGGGCTGCGCGCATGTCGGAACGCTCGTACTTGAGACACTTCACCCGCCGCAACGGCGTGAGCCCCATGCGCTGGGTCATCGCCCAGCGGGTGGCGGCCAGCCTGCCGCTGCTCGAGTCCGGCGAGGGCACCGTGGACGAGGTCTCCGCCGCGGTCGGCTTCGACAGCGCCGCGACGTACCGGCACCACTTCACCCGCCAGATGCGTACGACCCCGACGGCCTACCGCAAGACGTTCACCAGTGTCCCCGCGCACCCATGAGGACCGGCCCGTACGTCTGCCGGAACGACTGGCGGAATCTTGAAGACTCCAGGCGTTTACGCCACTCGTCGGGCGGGCCCGGGGACCAGAGGATGGAGTCGTCGCCGGCCGGGGAAACCAGCGAGGCTCACCGGAGCCGCCCCGGCCGGCAAGATCGAGAGGTACTCGTCCCATGCCCGCCACCGCTTCCGCCGAGACCACCAGCGCCGTCCTGAGCGTGCCCGCCGCCGCCCCGGCCGAGGCCGCCGCCCACTACGCCGCCCGTCTCGCCTTCGAGGCGGATGTCTCCGACGTCCACGCCGACCTGGAATCCGGCGCACCCGGCATCGTGGTGGTCGACACCCGCAGCACCGTCGGCTGGGACCAGGGCCACATCCCCGGCGCCGTCCACATCCCCACCGCACGGATTGCCGACCTGGCACCAGAGTTGATCGGCCCGGACCAGACCGTGGTCACCTACTGCTGGGGCCCCGGCTGCAACGGCGCGACCCGCGCCGCGCTGGCCTTCGCCCGCCTCGGCTACCAGGTCAAGGAAATGCTCGGCGGCTTCGAGTACTGGGTACGCGAGGGCTTCGCCTACGACTCCGCCACGGGCGTCGGGCAGCGCCCCGTCGACGACCTGACCGCCCCGCGCTCGGGCATCTCCTGCGCGTGCTGAAGAACACCGCACGGCCGGACGGCGCCATCCGCCCGGCCACCGCGGCAGCCCCGCCGGGGAACTGCGGGCACGCCCTGACGTCCCTGCCGCCGGGATGCCGGACCCCCTGGACGGTCGGACGGTCACGTCGCCTCGTGTGAAGCCCGGCGGCGAGCCAAGCGCTTCCGGCTCCTGTGCGCCGACGAGATGGGCCGGGCGTACCACCGCGGCCTCTTCCACGTCGACGCCTGGAAGCGAGCCCCAGCGCCTGCCGGCCCCTCCCCGTCACCGAAAAGGGCGAGGCCCGAAGACCCCGCCCGACTCTCACGAAACCCGAGCTCAGGGCCACACAAGGCAGTACGGCTGATGCCCCGCCTCATGCAGCCGGTGGCTGAAGTCCTGCCACTCGTGCAGCGAATGGGAGGGGCGGGGTTGTGACCTGTGCATTCTCGGTGAAACGTGCGTTGACCTGCGGGAACTCGTCTCGGTAGTTCTCACGGGTCAACGCCGTTTCCCAGGCTCATGTGCCCTGGATGTGCCCTCCGGGGACGTGGCTGGGGAGGCGCGTTCAGGCCCAGCTTTCGCGCCTAGGGCGCCGTGATGAGGGCAGTGATGCGGAGAAGGATCCCAGTCGGGCAGTGTCCGCGAGGCGTCTTGAGCTGTTTGGCAGGTGTACCCGTACGCATACGGCTTGGATGAACGCGGGGCCGCTGCATGCGGCCGAATCCCAGTGAGGCAGGGTGGGGGCCATGGTGACCTTGGCGAGTTCCCTGACGGGCGGTTCTGTGCGGGAGGCTTCTCGCGCCTTGCTGGAGCCGGGCGGGCAGGCCCGAACTGTTTCTGTCTTCGGGACCGAGGCGCTGTGCTTCTACCGTCTGAACGAGGGTGAGCATGCGCGGCGCGAGGAGGTCTCCGCCGCCCGGGTGGATAAGCTGCCCGATCTTGAGTGCCTGCTGACACTCCCGGTGGACGTTCCTGTTCCGCTGCAATCGCTGGACTCGCCGGCGCGGCGGGCGGTGCGAGGGCTGCCGTCGGGAGCGGTGGAGCGAGACCGGAAGACGGTCACCCGACGTGCCGTGCGGCCCCTGCAGGTGGATTTTGCTGTGGTTCGCGCTTCCGGGTGGCGCCAGGGCCTTGAGCGAGCGGGCCGATTTGCTCCCTTCTGCCGCCGGGCTATGCTCTTGGACCGTCTTCCAGCCCGACTGGATGAGGTCCTCGTCGAGGCCGACTTCTACGGCATCGGCGTGTTCGTCACCTCTGGAGACGAGGTCGAGCTGGTACTGGAGCCGGAGGACTACAGGCCGCCCCGGCACACCGCTGCGGCCTGGTGGTTCGTCGAGGATGTGTATCAGCGCCTACGCTCGGCGGCGGCTGTCTGAGCCGGTGTCTTGGCGGTTTCGGGAGCGGTCGACGCCCATCGATCGAGCTGCGCCGGAGACTTGAACGCCTTCGGCTGTCTGATGGACGTGTTGATCAGCTCGTACTGATCGAGAGCTTTACGGCAGCGGTCGAACCACCACTGCTGGCGTGCTGTGCCGGGCTTGACCGAAGTCAGGGCACGCAGCCACTCCATGAGGACCGCGACGTTGTGGGCCGCCGCTGCGGCAGGAAGCTCGCCGCGGTTGCTTGTGAAGGCGTCCAGTGCGAGCTTGCCGGCACAGGCCGAGCAGAAGCAGACTGGAGCTTCGGCGCCACCGTAACGCTTGGCGATCGTCTCACCCAGGAAGAAGGCCATCAGGTCGGGGAAGAGAACGTGCGGTGACTGGACGGGGATGCTCTTGTTGGTCTGCGCCTTTTCGCCGGGGGCGACGACGTGGCGGTAGCGGCTGCTGGCGCCGAAGGCTGTGAAGGCGGCACCGAAGGCCAGCGCGCCGAATGCCGCGAGATCCGTGCGTAGCAGGGCAGCCCCGGGAACTTCCTCGATGACCTGCTTGAGATGGCTTACGGCCTTGGCGTAACGCGCCAGGGGGTCCATCTGTCCGCCCAGCATGATGGCCTTCGGCCCCTTGACCATCCGCAGGTAGGCGATGAGCTGGCGGGTCGATTCCTCGTCGCGCAGCCAGGAGACATCCACCGGAGCGGCGAAGATCACCTCTGGGTCGTCGAGTTCCAGGACACGGGTCACGGCGGCCCGGAGGGCATCGGAGTCCTCGGCCCTGATGTAGCCGGTGGGGGTCATGGGGAGCGTTGCTCCGGCGTCCCGCTGCTCGGCCAGAGACAGTTCCAGGGGATCGTCGAGGAAGAGCGTGGGCTCGACGTCGTAGGGGAAGGGGTTCTCCTCGGTCGCGGCGCTGACCTCGTACACCGCCGGGTCGATCAGGAGCGGAGCTGCGTAGCCCTCCCTGTATCGCAGGGCGCCGGCCTTCTTCACGGCGTCGGTGCCACACAGGATGAGCCCACTGCGTGCCGGGTCGACCTGCCCCTGGACGTAGCCGAGCCGGGCGGCGCTGACCTGGATCAGCATGCGGCCCTGTAGACCGTTCAGGCTGTCCGGCCGGCCTGGCGCACCCGCAGCGTCGGGAGGCTCGGTCAGATCGGAGCGCGGACGAGGCAGCGGGGCGGAACGGTCGGTCATGGTCACCTTCGGAAGGCCGGGAATGATGATGAACCGGCGCCCTCGACGTACAGGCGCTGGAAGTCTTCAGGAAGCAGGTGCGCGCAGGCAGCCGCATCCTCCAGAGTCATCTGGCGGTCGGTCAGCAAGGTGTTGACAAGGGCAACGAGGCACTGCGGCTGCTCAGGGAGGACATCAACAGGCTCTGCGGTCCGGTAGCCGAGCGCTGACATCTCGATCATCAGGGTGCGGTACTGCCACTCGCTGACGGCGTTGAGCGTTTGGGCGCGGCGCAGCAGCGCGCTCATGGAGACACCCCAAACCCGCTTCAGCTCCGTTAGCTTGGCCAGATCGACGCCGCCGGAGAACGCCTGCCGGATATCGGAGGCAGGCATCAAGAACTCGGCAGCGAAGGCGTCGGCCTGCTTCTCCTGCGTGGACCCTGTGCCCGGCTCGTCATGCATCACCAGGTGACCCAGCTCGTGCGCGATGCTGAAGCGACGTCGGTCGCCCGGTGCCCGGGTGTTGACCAGGAGCAGAGGATGCCCGCCCGCTTCCCACTGGCTTACGGCGTCCAACAGGTCGCTGTCCAGGTCGCGGGTGACCACCAGTGCGCCGGCATTCTCCAGCACCGCGACCATGTCGGGTACCGGACCGGGGGCCACGCTCCACTCCCTGCGGACTCGCCGAGCAGCGTCCTTCGGGGTGGTGAGGTCATCCAGGGGGACCCTGAAGAAGCGATGTGAGACTGGCGGCAATGCCGCTGCGGACGCCAGGCCGTTCAGCTGAATCCGTGAGAGCGCCACATGGGCGTGCACGCGTCGCAGAGCGGAGGCAGTCAGAGCTGCTTTCTTGCGGTGGTGGACCAGGCCCACCCCGATGCCGCTGACCTGCGGATCCCGGCACAGCAACTCAGGAGGGTAGCCAAGCGCGGCAGCGTACAGCTCAAGACGCTCATGTGTGACGACGAGACGACCAGCCTCGGCTCGGCTTACGTAACCCTGGGAAACCGGCGTGGCGCCGCCTGGCGACGCCTTGGTCATAGCCGCGGCGACCTCAGCCTGCGTCAGCCCGCGAGACTCGCGCGCCAGCACGAGCATCCCGGGCTGCGCCTGCAGCTCAGTGATCGCCATACACGACACCACCTCGTATCAGACCTCAAAACAGTAGCACAAAATATTCCGTGACTGATTCGGCGTCATATGATGAAAGCAGCGCTGCAAGTGAGGGCCACTCTCTGAACAGTTGATTGTGGGCGCAGCAGCGTTCAGGCAGTGGCAGGGCGCGGTTCGCCGTGGAAGACCTGTCGGGCGTGCCAGTCGCAGTGAACTGCGGCAACAGGGCGAGCACCCGGCTGGGGGCCGATGAGTGGGCGGCCCGCGAGGGCTATGACGTGGTCGCGGGCGGCGGGGCTGTGGCCGACGAAGCGTTGTGAGACCAGGATGCGTTGGTCGTCTCCCAGGCCGAGGACGCCCTTGTCGAAGAGCACGTGGTGCAGCGAGCACAGGCACAGCCCGTTCTCGATGTCGTCGGGGCCGCCGAACGCCCACCAGCGGACGTGGGCGGCCTCCAGTCCGACGGGCATCGCGGCGATCCTGCCGTCGTATCCGCAGAAGGCGCACCGGTACTCGTAGGCGGTCAGCACCAGCTCCCGCATCCTCCGGTCCCGCTGCCTGCTTCTGGCCGAGAGCTGCTCGGCCTCCGCCAGCTCCAGGCTGACGGCTTCGCACAGTTCTCGGTGCAGGGAGGGTGGGAAGTGTAGGTCGAGCAGCAATCGCGCCATTCTGCCGAGCAGGTCCGGTTCGCGTCGCAGCGCCGCTCTCAAGTCCGGCGCGAGCTGCCCGGTGGCGCCCGTCTCCCGGAGGTCCCGTATTCCGCTTCCAGGGCTTGCCGAACCACGATCGGTGCGCACTTCCCACACCCCGTCGCTGACCAGGTGGTGGAAGGGATAGGCGGGGGTCGTCTTGTTGGGTGGGCCGTACTCGGTCAGCAGACGCTGCAAGTCCTGTTCCACCGCGGTGTATCGCAGGCTGCAGTCGGCATCGTCCTGGAACCGGCCGAGGGCGTACAGAAGCAGCAGCGGCTTGTGCGGAGCGCGGGCACCGCTCCTGGTCCACTGCCTCAGCTTCGCGATCCGCTCCAGCCAGTCCATGGCGGCTGATCGTAGACGGGCTGGCCCGCTCACGTGTGGACACTGCTCAGGACGGCTGCATGCCTGTGAACAGGACGCCGGCGTGATGCGGTTCGGGGGCGATGAAGGCCCCGTCAGCCGTGACATTGAGCCCGAGGCAGGCAGGCTTCGTGCGGTGTCGGTCTGAATCGGTCAGATCCGCTCACAGCGCCAACAGGCTATCTCCACAAGACATAAGATGATGCGCCTGGGTTGGCTGTTGCCCAGGTCAATGTCTGGGGCGAGGCGCCCCTGGTGGCTTGCGTCTGCCCGAGGCGCTAGGGAACGGAGCGGCTGAGAACGGTGCACCTGCACAGCTTCACCGTGTGCGGATTCCGATCCCTCAAGGACGTCCGTGACATTCCGGTCAGCACACCTACCATCCTCGCCGGCCAGAACGACGGCGGTAAGAGCGCGGTGCTTGCCGCGCTGGCCTTCCTTGTGGGCAATGAGCAGTTGACCGAGGACGATCGTACGTACGAGCTCGACGCTTCGGATGGCGTGGACGTCGATGACTCGGCGCCTCTCCTGCGGTGTTCGACCACGTGGGTGGAGGGGCAGTTCATCCTCGACTCTTGGGAGTTGGAATCGTTCGGCTTCCCGACCGAGGAGTTGCGCGTACGGCGACGCGCTGTCAACGGTGAAGGGCCCGTCCTTGAATGCTGGGCGCCGCTCGCGGACGACGAACGACTGCGTGACCCTTCCAAGCTGTCCCTCAACGAGGTGAGAGCCCTCGCCAAGCAGTTGCTCCCTGAGCTGTCGTCCACAAAACGCGGCGACATCGAGCCGGCCCTCTGCAGTTACGGCATGGCTCACGCCTCCGCGTCGGGCTGGGTTCCTGCTCCGAAGGAGATGGAGCGCCGCATGCCCCGGCTGATGCCGTTCGACGGGAAGTCGGCCGATCCCGACGCTGCGGTGAAGACCGCGCTGATGGGCCGATACCAGGCCCATATGTCGGACCCCACGCTTGAGGGCCAGTTGCAGTCGATCGAGGCTGGGATCAAAGAGCGACTTCAGGACGACGCCCGGTCCCTGTGCGAGCACATTCAGAGTCGTTGCGACGACCTCACAGACGTTGATGTCGAGCCTGTGGTCTCGTTCACTCACGGTTTCCGGGGTGCGCCGCTGCGAATCGCCCGTACGAAGGGTGAGACCGTGGGCCTGGATCGTTCCGGCCTAGGTAGCGCACGACGAATCTCCCTGGCGATCTGGGAGTGGAACAGCCAGCTGCTCACGCGCGAGGAGTTCGCCGACGTCGACTCCTCAACTGACCCTGAGACCGCCGAAGATGTCCCGCCTCCGGTACAGACGATCGTGATCTACGACGAGCCGGACACGCACCTCGACTACGGGCACCAGCGCAAGATCATGCAGCTCATCCGTGACCAGAGCGCACTGCCCCATGTGAACGTAATCGTCGCCACCCACTCCATGAACCTCATCGACGGTGTCGACATCGCCGACGTCGTGCATCTCCGACTGGAGTGCGGACGGACGGTGATCGAGCGGCTGGGGGCCGACACCCACGACGACATCGACGTGCACCTGGGGCGCATAGCCGCAGCGGTCGGTCTTCGAAACTCCGTTCTGCTGCATGAGCGTTGCTTCCTGGCTGTCGAGGGCGACACCGAACAGCGGGTGATCCCCATGCTGTTCCGGCTGTCTGAGGGCCAGTCTCTCCAGTCGGCCGGCATCGCCTTGTGGGCGTGCTTCAACAATGAGGGGGCCCTGCACCTCGCTCACTATCTGGTCGCGCATGGCCGCTCCGTGATGCTCATGGTGGACGCCGACAGCCGCACCTTGCCCAAGGGGCTCTTCAAGGAAGTCCGACTCCAACAGTTTTTCGGCAGTGCTTTCAGCGACGTTGTCCGTTTCGTGGGCGAGCCGGACGCCTTCAATGAGCTGGAGGAACTGTTCCCGGACGATTTGTGGGCCGCGACCGCCAACGAACTCTGGCCGAAGGACGGCGAGCCGTGGACCATGGACGACTTCACCGCTCAGCGCGGCAAGAAGTTCAGTAAGGAAGTGCTGAACATGCTCCGCAATGACAGCCCGAACGGGCCCAGCGGCAAACCCGACATGATGTTCGGGCTGGTGAGCACGCTCACCAGCCCTGATCAGGTGCCCGCACAGCTGCGGGAGATCTTCGGCGAGATCAGAAAGCTGGCCGCAGGGTAAGAGCGCGTAGCGCTGACCTGGTCTCACTGGTACCGCCGCGGCGCCGCCGCCGCCGTGCGAGCATGCGTTCCTTGCGCTGTTCCAATGTCGGCGGTTCCCACTTGTGCCAGCCCACCGGAGGCTTCCAGCGCTGCGCATGCTCCCGCGCCTCAAGCCCACACCATCGGCAGCCATTCGGAGCAGGTATGCGCTGGTCAGAGCCATTTTGCTGGTCAGTCATGAGTCTCCCTCCCCCACATCCAGAGTCTTCCCTATGGCACTGACATCACCCCTAGCCGACGAGCGGTACATTCCACGCTAAACCGGATGAAATAGGCGGGCTACCCGAACCGATTCTGTTATCTCCGTCTCATTGGCAGCGCTCGTTCGGTCTCAGATGCATCGCACCCTGTGTCCGCTTACCTTCGTACACCGGCGGTGATCGCTGTCCGAATAAGGCCAGCCTTCTAGCGGGTAGGTCGGCAGCGTAGCGCTCAACACCAGGCAGCGGACGTCGGATGGGGCCTGGGCTTCTTCTTGACACATCAGCTGAAGGCGAGTTCGCGGAAGGTGCTGCGAACCTCGGTCAATGGCCCACGATCTCTTGTGTAGTAAAGCTTGTTGGTCAGGAGCACCGCCCAGCGGCCCCCGGTGGGGGAGATCCACATGCCTGTGCCGGTGAAGCCGTAGTGCACCCAGACGTCCTCCTCGGCGGTGGTACCGGGCGCGGGATGCCAGAACAAGCCACGAGCCGGCTGGAGCTCACCCGTCTCGATGGTCAGGGAGTGTGTGATCCACTCGCTGCCGAAACCAGCCCGCACATGGGACGCGGCAGGGCCGAGCATGTACCGGAGGAAGATGGCGAGGTCGTTGAGGACGGTGAAGACGCCGGCGATGCCGCAGACGCCGCCCAGAAGGCGGGCAGAGAAGTCGTGGGCGACTCCCTTGAGGTGGGTGTCGGTGTCCTGGTCTAGTTCGGTGGGTGCGCAGCGGGCGGCGAGGTCGGCGGGCAGGGGGCCGAAGCGGGTGCCGGTCATGCCCAGCGGGTGCCAGGTGCCGGCGGTGGCCAGCTGGTCCAAGGGGCTGCCGGAGAGGTGCTCGGCGAGGTAGCCGAGGATGAGGGCGGCTCGGTCGGTGTACTCGACGGCTTCGCCGGGTGCCCGGTGGAGTGCCTCGTGCAGTACTCCGCGGCGGATATCGTCCGGGTTGGTGCCGTAGAGGTTCTTCAGCTGGGCTCGCAGTGGGACGCCGGCGGTGTGCGTCAGCAGGTGCCGGGTGGTGACGGCTCCGAGTGGGTGCCCGGTGACCTCCTGCCAGAAGCTGCCGAGCGGCTGGTCGAGGTCGAGGGTTCCGTCCTCGTACAGAGCGCCGACGGAGGACCAGACGGCCAGGATCTTGGTGAGGCTGGCGGCGTCGAAGACGGTTTCGGCGCGCATCGGCACGTCCGGCTCGGCGGGGTCGAGGACGCCGGTGGCACCCTGGTCGAGGATGCCGGTGGCATCGCCGAGGGCCCACACGGCGCCCGGGTACACCTTGTCGCGGACCCCCTCGTCGAGTAGGGCTTCGATGCGGTCATGGTCGTACGTCATGGTCTCCCTCTTCGCCGGGGTATCCCGTCGGTCAGCGTAGTGACGTTCGCAGAGCGGTTCGGGTAGTGACGTGTCGGGACGTCTGACGGTCGGTTCAGGTGAGCTGTCGGCCGAGGTCGGTCAGGGATCGTGCGGTTGCCGAGAGGGGGTAGCGGGCCGCATTGGCATAGCCCGCCTGGCGCAGAACGGACAGCAACCCAGGGGTCTTCATCAGCCGGTCGAGATCCCGTGCGAGGGCGGCGGAGTGGGTGAAGTCGGTGGTCATACCGGAAGCGGCGAGCGCCTCGCTGAGGCCGGGGACAGGCTGGTAAAGGACGGGGAGCCCGCACGCTTGGGCTTCCAGCGCGACCAGTCCCATGGCCTCCAGGGTGGTGGACGGCACGACCAGCACATCGTGTTCCGTGAAGGCTTTCCACAGCTGTGGGCGGCGCAGCCAGCCGAGGTAGCGGACTCGTACGCTGGCTCGTTGCAGCAGCGGGGCCAGTGCGTGGAACTGGGCTCTGGGCGCGGCGACGCTCAGCTCGACACCGGGCACCGGGGCCAGACTCTTGATCAGGGCCTCACCACCCTTTTCGGCGGTCAGGCGTCCTGCGTACAGGAGCCGCAGGTAGCTGCTGGAGGTGCGTGCCGGCCGGGCGGGTGGGGCGGTGAGCAGGTGGTCGGGGATGCCCCAGGGGATGTGGGTGATCTTGCGGCGTTCGATCTGCGGGGCGAGCTTGAGGAGGCGGTCGGCCATTGCGTTGGTCGGGACCACGATGGCGTCGGCGGCCCTGGCTGTTTCGCGCAGCACTTGGAGCTGGTCTCGGTGGGTCTCGGCGAAGAGCAGGTCCGTGCCGTGGACGAGGGCGATCCGAGGATGCGCGGGCAGAGCGCGGATGAGGGCAGGAGTGGCGCCGAATGCGAGGTGCTGCAAGTGGAGGACGCCGATCTGCGTGGGATCGAGTATGGCTGTGAGCGCTCTGCGCAGGGTGGCGACGTAGCGGCTGAAGGCCGTTCCTTCCAGACATTTGCCTGCTACGGGGAGCACGCTGAGTCCGGCGGGTGGCCGGGGAGCGTGACCAGGTGGTGCGAGCATGAAGGCGCGTGCCGGGATGAGGGGTTGTCGGCCGGTGTAGAGGCCGATGAAGAGCTCGACGCTGCCGCCGGGGCTTCCAACGGGGAGATCCAGGAAGGTGGCAGCCATCGGGCCGGTGGCCGAGCGAGCGTTCACCGCGTGCCTCCGTCGATCTCCTCGTAGAGGCGCGAGACGTCGATGCCTTGCGTGGACGCGTACTTGGCGGGCTGATGCTGGTAGCTGGCCGGGGCGCCGAAGGCAGTGAGGAAGACGAGCTTGCCGAAGGTCATGCCCGGATACACGCGCACCGGTCGCGTGGCGCGGATCTCCAGCGTCCAGCGGATCGCATGGCCCTGGTGTCCGAGCGGAGCCGAGACGTGAACCCAGATGCCCAGGGACCCGGTGGTGCGGTCGCCGTTCAGTAGCTGCGCGTACGTCTCCGAACCGGTCCGCTCCAGCGTGATGCCGAGGTAGAGCAGGTCAGGGCGCAGTACGAGGCCGGTGTCGGGGATGGGCTGCTCGGTGAAGGCGGTGGGGGTCGCGGCGTCGAGGTCGCCGTCGCAGACGCGGATCGTGTCCCCGAGCCGCCAGTCGTAGGCGTTGGGGGAGAGGCGGCTGGGTTCGTACGGGTCGATGGTGATCTCGTCGGCTTGGACGGCGGCGGCGATGGCAGGGCCGGTGAGGATCACGATGCCACCGCCTGGAGTCGGGCGAGGTCTCGCCAGTAGGCGGAGGGCTGCGGTCCTGCGGCGGCTTGGTACTTGCCGCGGTAGAGGTCGATGGCGCCGGTGGAGACGAAGAACATGATCTGCCCGATCTTCATGCCTTCGTATACGCGCAGCGGTCGGATCGGGGTGAGCATGAGCGTCCACTGGCCGTGGAAGCCGATGTCGCCGATGGGGGCGGTGATCTCGACGAACAGGCCGAGGCGTCCGACGGAGGAACGACCGAACAGCAGTGGCACGAAGGTGTCGGAGCCGACCTCTTCGAGGGTGTGGCCGAGGTAGAGCTCGCCTGGCTGGAGGATGTGCCCGTCCGAGCCGATGCTGGTTGCGTTTGTGGGGTTGGGCCGGTGTGGGTCCAGGACCGTGCTCGTGTAGGTGATCAGGGTGGGGCCCAGACGCACGTTGTAGCTGTTGGGGTTGACCTGGTCGGCGGCGAACGGGGTGATGCGGAGGCGGCCGTCGTGAGCGGCAGCGGTGATCTCCGGGCCGGTGAGGATCATTCGCTGTCTCCTTCCGCGGTGTCGGGAGCGGTGAGGACGTGCTGGACGGCCTGGTCCAGGCGCAGGCCGGCCTCGTGTGTGCGTCCGCCGAGGTAGGTGTCGGCGAGGTAGTCGGTGGTCAGCACGGTGGTGATGGCGTCCGGCAGGGGATAGGGGGCCGTGACGAGCGGACCGGACTGGGCGGTCAGATCTGACAGCAGGCCACGGAGGTCGCTGCCTGCCGGCTCAGGTACGTGGGCGTGCACCAGCTGGTTGGCGAACGGCTCGATGGAGAGCAGGTCGCCCTGGGTGAGTGTGTCGCCGAGCGGGACGGCACGTAGTGCCGTCTCGTTGAGGATGACCGTGTCTGACCCGAGTGCCGTACGCAGGCGGGCGGTGAGCTCCATGAGCAGGCTGCGCCGGTCGAGGGGCTGGTGGCGGTGCGCCGGACTGATCGGGCCGAGGACGGCGGCCAGCTGCTGCTTGACGTTTTCGATGAGGGAGCGCAGATCCGCAAGCTCCATGGGAAAGCGGCTCGGGGCCCGATTTGGGAAGGATGTAGTGCCGGCACCCCATCCCGTGCCTACGGGTGTCGCGATCGCATAGCCGTCGGCGAGTTCCTGACCCTTGGCGACCAGGGTGCCGTCGACTCGGACCGGTCCGTACTGATCGCTGTGGCAGTGCCCGGCGAAGACCACGTCGAGGAACGGACAGGCCGCCGCGAGTTTCCGGTCCTCGTCGAAGCCGGAATGGCTGAGCAGGACCCAGCTGTCCACCTCGTGGTGGTGGGCGCGAATGACCTCGCGCAGGGACTGCAGGGGATCGGTGACGCATTGGCCGGCTCGCTGGGCAGCCGGGATCGAGTGGAAGGCTTGCCGGCCGATCACAGCGGTTACGCCGACGCGCCGTCCATCGATGTCGGCGATGTACAGGCGGCGGAACAGAGCGTCGCCGGTGTTGGCATCCACGGCATTGGCGCAGACAGTGCGCCGGTGAAGGTCGGGTTCGAAGTAGTGGGGCCAGCCGTGGTTGCCGGGGGCCAGCACGTCGTACAGCCTGAGCAGGATCCCCCGCTCGATCGTGCCGCGGGCGAGGCGGTAGTACCCGCTGCCTTCGAAGAAGTCGCCGCAGTCCACGATGAGGGAAGTCGGCCGCAGCGAGTGGAGGTGGGTCAGGAACGGCGCGGCGTTGTCGAAGGCGGAGTGGACGTCCGTTGTGGCAACGATCTGGCGCAGGTTGCGCCCGTCGGTGGTCATGGGGTGACCTCGCAGATGTCGGCGCCCAGGGTGTGGAGCTTGCCGGGCAGGTCGGCGTGGCCGCGGCGGAGCTGGTCAAGACCGCCAAGGGTGGTGACGCCCTGGGCGGTAAGGCCGGCGACCATGAGGGCGGATCCGGTTCGGATGTCGGTGGCCTCCACGCCCGTCCCGGTCAGCCGTTGAGGACCAGTAAGGCGGCACTCGGTGGGGGAGATCTCCTCGATGAACGCCCCGAGGCGGGCCAACTGCGGCAGAAGATTGCCATGGCGACCCGGGTTGATGGCGTCGGCGAACAGGTGGGTACCGGGCAGGCCGAGGGCCAGTGCCATGAGTGGTGGTTCGAAGTCGGCGTCCAAGCCGCCCGGGCTGAGCGAGGCGGTGGCCCGTAAGGGGTGGCTGGCCAAGCGGCCGTCCTGGGCGTTCACGGTTAGAGTGTCCGCCTCGCTGACGGCGGAGATTCCCAGTCGGTGCAGGGCGGCCACGAGGGGGGCCAGGTCGTCAGCTCGCGCGCCTCGGATGCGCGCGCTTCCGCCGGTGGCGGCGACTGCGCAGGCGAGTGTCCCTGCCTCCACCTTGTCTCCCGGTACCACCCATGCGGCGTCGCTCGGTGCCGAGGGCGGCGGCGAGAGGGTGAGCAGGCGTTCGCTGGCCCGGGTTTCCCAGCCCGCCGCCTGCAGGGCCTCCAGCACATACAGCACTTCCGGCGAGAGATTGGGCTCGCCCAGCCGCAGAGGCCGGCCGGTGGTGACGGCTCGAAGCAGGGCGGCCACGGTCGCCCCGCGCGAGCGGAACGGCAGCACCAGGGACACCGTGCCATAGCGACGTCTGGCGGCCGCGACGCGGTATCCGGAGTCATCCAAGACACTCTGGTCGCCGAACGCTTCGTACACCTTGAAGTGCAGATCCATCCCGCGTGCGCCGATCCGACAGCCTCCCGGCCACGGCAGCCGTGCCTCCCCGTGCCGGGCGAGCAGGGCCGGCACCAGGTAGTACGAGGCCCGGATACGCGCGGCCTGGGGCAGGTGGGGGCGCACGGGCTGGTTTTCAGTCGGCAGAATCACCGCCGCAGTCGGCTTCCCGACCGGCTGCGCTACGTGCCAGCCCGACTCTTGGAGCAACGCGAGCATGGTCTGCACGTCCGTGTTGGCAGGGATGTTGTTCAGCCTCACCGGACAGCCGAGGACAGCCGCGGCGGCCACCAGCGGGAGCGCCGCGTTCTTGGAGCCGTCGACAGTCACAGTCCCGGTGAGTGGTGGGCCCGGACGAACGGCGATCACCTCGGCGGCCACGCCGGGGACGCGAGTGGTCGTCATCAGCAACTCCTCTGTGCAACAAGGGAGGACACGATCGGATGGTCCGGATTGGTGGGCAGTGCGATCTCGGCCCAGCAGCACTTCCCGACCGCCGTCGGCTCGACGCCGTATCGATCCGCGAGCGCGGCCACGAGGAACAGACCTCGGCCGCTCTCGCTAGACGGATCCGGGAGACCCGGCCGGGGCAGCTCCGGGCAGTCGTCGCAGACTTCGATCCGCAGTGACTGCTCGTCGAGACGGACGGACAGGGAGACCGGGCCGGCTTCGGCATGCCGGACCGCGTTGGTGACGAATTCACTGATCACGAGCTCGGCGGTGTGCACCACCTCGTTGCCCAGCACCGTGTCCCAGCCCTCTATCGCGTCCACGGCCCGGTGCCGGGCGGCGGTGACCGCGCTCGGTGTGGCGGATACGGAGAGTGCGAACTGGTGCGCTTTCACGAGCTGCCTCCAGGGTCGGTGCGGCTGCTCCAGGCAACCGCTCCGGAGGCAAGCGGGACCATGCCGTGTGCCGGGGCCGCATCACTTATGCAGGAGCTGCATCGCGGCCAATCGATGCTCGGTTACGCTCGGTTGAGCAGGCAGGATCGGCGACGGCAGAAGGGGCCGTGGCGCAGATGGCCGACGCACAGAGTGAAGCCGGACGGATCGGCGAAGTCATCCGTCAGGCACGCGTATTACAGCGACGCTCGCAGAAGGACGTTGCCACCGCACTGGGCTACCACCAGTCGAAGGTGAGCCGCCTGGAGAACGGCAGGGGCACGGAGGACGTGCGCGTGCTGCGCGAGATCGCGAAGGTACTGGACATCCCATCGCAACGTCTCGGCCTCGCCGCTGCCCCCGACGCCAGCCCCAGCGATCCCGGAACCGAGGACATGCACCGCCGCACCTTCCTTGCCGCGAGCGTCGCCGCGCTCGCGGCAACGCCGACGCCAACCGTGGCGCACCACGACCTGATCCAGGTCCTGCTGCCGGGACCGAGCCCCGCCGCCACCGGTGACTCCTCCGGTATCGACGAGCTGCGGGAGCGAGCGCGGACCGTGCGCCGACTGTTCTGCACGTGCGACTACGCGAAACTGGAGCAGGCCCTGCCGGGCCTGATCGCCGACCTGCGCCAGGTCACCGGCGGCTCCTCCGGTTCGGCGGAGGCGTCCGGGTTGCTCGCGACTGCCTACCAGACGTCGGTGAGCCTGTTGCTGAAGCGAGCCGACCAGGGCAACGCCTGGCTCGCGGCCGGCCGGGCCATGGCCGAGGCGGAAAGGTCCGGGGACCCTGTCGTCCTCGCCGCCAGCGTCCGCGTTCACGCTCACGTGCTCGTACGGGAGAAGCACACAGCCCAAGCCGTGAACATGGTGCGTCACACCGTCGACCAGCTCAGCGGCTCCTACGACCAACGCTCGCCCCGATATCTGGCGGCGGTCGGCCTGCTGCTGCTCCGCGGAGCAACCGCCGCCAGCAGAAACGGCGACCGCGAAACCACCCACGACTTCCTCACCGAGGCCAAAGAGGTGGCCCGCTACGTCGCATTCGACAGGCCGGACGCCTGGGCGAACTTCAGCCCGACCAACGTAGCCCTGCACGAGATCAGCGCGGCTGTCTCATTCGGCGACGCCGGAATCGCCCTCCAAACCGCTCGCCCCCTCATGCGGCGGCACATCCCCGTCCCCGAGCGACGGGCCGCGCTCTGGGTGGAGGCCGCCCGCGCCTACAGTCAGCAGGGCAGACTCGCCGACGGCTACCAGGCCCTGCGCATCGCCGAGAGCTGCGCGGCACAGGACGTCCGCCGCCCGGCCGTACGCGAACTGGTCGCCGACATGGCAGCCCGTGACCGTCGCCGGGTGCTGCCCGAGCTCCACCACTTCAGCCGCCAACTGGGAGTGCCCGCGTGAGTGACCAGCACGACAAGCCGTTCCTCCAGATCGTGGTCTGCGCGGCCGGGGTCGCCGCCGACGTCGGCCGGCTGATCACGGCAGCACAGGAACGGCACTGGGACGTCGGCGTCGTAGCCACCCCGCAAGGAGTCGGCTTCCTTGATGCCGAGGCGGTCGAGGCCCGGACCGGCCGCCCCATCCGCTCGGCCTGGCGGTCACCGGGCGAGCCACGCCCGAGCCGGCCTGCGGATGCGATCGCGGTCGCCCCGGCCACCTTCAACACGGTCAACAAGTGGGCCGCCGGGATCTCGGACAATCTCGCGCTGGGCATCCTGTGCGAGGCGCCTGCCATGGGTGTACCGGTCGCCGTGCTGCCGTACCTGAACTCCGCCCAGGCCGCCCACCCTGCATACCGACGGAGTCTGGACCTGCTGCGCGAGATGGGTGTCTTGGTCGGCTCCTACGAGCCTCACCGGCCGAAGGCGGGCGGCGGGGCCGACCGCTACCGCTGGGAGGAAGTGCTGGAGCTGCTTGCCCCGAGGCTGTCCGCGCGGTCGTGATCAGCGCCGACGTGCTCGCGGCGGCGGGAGCGAGACGGTGGTTGCCTCGTGGGCCGGAGCGCTGGGTGTCCCATCGGGCCGTGCTGCGCTGTGGGCCTGTCCTGCACGGGCGCGTGCGTTGGGCGTCGGCCGTGCGCTGACGCGTTGAATACGCCACGCCAGGGTCCGTGCGGGGGAGCGGGCGTCATCCAGGGCACGTTGGTCGGCGGCCTGCCTGAGAAGTCGTTCCGGGTCGTGCCCGAGTGCTTCCGCTTCGGCGAGTGCGGCAGTGAGGGCAGCGATCGCGGGATCTGCGAGGACCTGCTCCGAGTGCGCGGGTACGGCCCGACGGATGTGGTGGACGTGCCGGTCCACCGTTGGTTGCGGCGGTCGGTGCCGGACGAGGGCGGTCAGGGGTGCTGCTGCCTGGTCGTATGCGGCTTGGAGGTGGAGCAGAGTCTGCTGGGCGGCGGTGACCTGCTGGCCGTGGTGGCGGAGCTGGTGCCAGCGGGTGGCCGCGATGGTGACGAGGATCGCGGCATCGAGGAACATCGCCAGAGCCGTACCGTCCCCCGGTGCGGGCTCGCGGAGCATCGCCCGTATGGCGCTTCGCAGGGCGCGGGCGTGGTGGTGTTCGGCCTGAATACGGGAGCGCGTGGCGCGCTCGAAGGCGGAAGCGGCTTCGCGGAGCTGGGCGCGGATGGGTGCGGGGGCGAGAAGGGGCAAGGCGTCAAGGGCTTCACCGAAGGCGGCGAGGTGGGCCTGCGAGGCTCCATCGTCGTGACCGTTTAGGTGGTGGGGAATGCGCTCGGTGGCGGCGATGGCCTGGTGCCAGGGGTCGGGAGAGCGAGGAGAGCGCTTGCTCGGCTGATTGGTGAGCTGCGGGTCGGTGGCCTCCAGGCGTGCTCGGATCCTGGGGAGGGACAGGTCCGGGGCGAGTGTGGAGCCGGAGTACCAGATGGGTTCCTTGCCGGCAGTGAGGTTGTCTTTGCTGGCGACCTTGTAGCCGCGTACGTCGCCAGAAGGGAAGTACACGGCCTCGACCAACACGCCCTCGGTATGGCTGAGCAGGCGGATGAACTCCTCGGTGCTGGTGGAGGCGGCCACGGCAGTGCGGACGATGTTGCGTAGGCGCTCACGAGCCGACTTGTCCTGCCCTTGGCGGTGCGCCTTTTCCTGCTCGGCGCGGGTGGAGCGTTTGGCGGCGGTGCGGTCTCCGCGGAGGACTCGAAGGAGTCCGTACTCCTTTTCGATGGTGGCGAGTTCGCGGTCGGCGGTGAGGTAGTCGTTCCAGTGGCGGGCGGGGCGGAGATCGCCGCGGACCTTGGTGGCGGCGATGTGGATGTGGTCGGGGGCGTGGCGGACGGCGACCCAGCGGCAGCCGTCCGGGTCGTCTTGTGGCGCGATGCCGGTGGCGGCCACGACGCGGCGGGCTATGTCGGCCCACTCCTCATCGCTGAGGTGGCGGTCGGTCGTGGCGGCGCGGAGGGAGCAGTGCCAGACGTGCCGCTCGGGTGCGCGGCCGAGTCGGCGGGCTTGCTTGACGCGGAGGTCGAGGTCAGCCACGAGAAGCCGCTTTGTGGCGGTGAAGTCGTCCGTGCGGCCGGGGTCGGGGGCGAAGCCGTCCCAGGAGGCGACGAGGTGGGGGTCGGTGTGGTCTCTGGCCTTCTTGGTGTCGAACAGGTACCGGATCAGGCCAGCCGTGTCCTTTCCGCTGCTGATCTTGGCGATCATCGGGCGGCCTTGTTGGTGACGGCCTGGTTCGCAGCTGCGGCGATCTCGCTGATGGCTGCTCGGACCGCGCCGAGGGTGCGTTCGACCTGGGCGAGGGCGGCGGTGTCCCCAGAGTGTGGATGACCGCCGGAGTTGAGCTTCCGGGCGATCTGATTGGTGTTGTTGCCGATCTTGGCGACCTGCTCGCGCAGGGCGGTCAGCTCGTCGATGTAGTCGTCCAGCGGGGTGCGCTGGCCGGGCAGGGCGAGATCGCCGTGGATGTGGGCCATGACGACGGCGCCGACGTAGTGGGCGCCGGCGATGTTGAGCGACCGGGCCTTGGCGAGGATGGCGCTCTTCTCTTCGATGCTGTAGCGCACGTCGACGCGTGCTTTGCGCTGGGTGTCTTTGCGCTTGCGGCGGCGGGCGATGCGGTGCAGGGCGGCGGCTTCGGCGGCACGAGGGAGGACGACGGGGGTGGCCTGGACGCGTTGTCCTTCCTCGGGTGCCCCCTGGCGCCCGTGGGTCTCCGCCACCCCCGGGGCGGAACTCCCGTTGGACCGCCCCTTGGACGGTCCAACGGCATACCTTGCTGGCTGGGTGACGCTCGTGGTCATCTCCCGCTGTCCGGAGGGCAGCTCACGTCGGGCTTCGCGCATCGGGGCAGTCCTTACTAGGGGTCGGCGGACGGTAAGTGCCAGGGGCGGTCGGCTCCGCCCTCTGTCCACTCGCAGAGCAGCGCGATGACGGGCGGTACCGACCGGTCAGCGCGCTAGGAGACGCGCTCGGGCGTACGGTCGAGTTCGGCCTGCAGGCGGCGTGTGATCTCGGTGAGGCGGTCTTTGCCGACAGGGTGGCCCTGGGCTCGAATCGCCGCTTCGACGTGGCGGCGGGAGATACGTCCTTGGCGGCCCAGGGGCGCGGCGCGGCCGAGAGCCAGGAGCGTTTCCGTGGAAGCGCTGGGCTGCCGACCCTTGATCTGGCTGTGGGGCTGACGCGCCTCCGCCACTTCGGCCGGAGGGTCCGCCACGTCCGCGATGCCCTCCGCCACAACTTCATGCCGTGCTTGTGCCGCGCCCTTCAAGGCATCGGCCGTGTCGCTGTCTAAAGCGGGCCGCAGCACGTTCTCAACGTGAGTGTGGCGCTGAGCACTGACAGGTTCAGTCGAGTGTCGGCCGGTGGGGTGGCGGCGTATGACGAGATCCAGGTGGACGGCTCCGGCGAGCGCGAGCGGGGCGATGGCCGACAGGGCGCCGACGGTGACGTCGTCCAGGTGGAGCCCGGTGGCGTCACTCTCCTGGTTGAGACGGACGGCGTGCAGGGCGTTCGCCCAGATGCTCGTGATGGTGGCGATGCCGACGAGGGCCCAGACGTACAGGCGAGATCGCCAGGGGGCGGCTCGCAGGATGAGCAGGGCCGCGACGCCGATGGCGATGAACCCGTCGATCACGAGCGGGAAGGCGTACGTCAGCACTCCGCGGATGTGGATGGCCACTGCCATCTGCCGCAGGGCGTCGTACGAGAGGGCGAAGCCGATCGTGCCGACCAGAGCGACTCCCAGGCGGATCGCGACGGTCATCATCGGTACTGGGGTCGCGGTGGTGCGTACGGGCAAGCGGGTGCTCCAAGCGGGGAGGGCTGGTGGGCAGGGAGGTGGCGGACCCGTCGCACCCGTCGCACGGCTGGTCAGAGCAGGTACGGGTGATCGTCGTGGTACGAGACGACTCGTCGCAGCGACGACACCCGTCACGGGGTTGACCTGCGATGCGACGGGTGCGACGAGTCTTTACGGGTGCGGGTCCGGGCCTGCTGGGGCGCTCTCGTCCCCGTTCTCGGAGGCGGACTCCTCCGGGCAGTACCGCGCCCAGGCGTCGGTGAAGCGGAGGCGTGCGAAGCCCTTGGCCTGCCTGCCGCCCTCGAAGCGGAGGGTGGCGGCCTTGATGTCGAAGTCCTTCAGGAGGAGCCCGAGGTGGCGTGGGCTGAGGCCGGTGGTGCCGTACTCGGCCCAGGGAGCCTCCTGGTCCTTGAGAAGTTCCTCCAGCAGGTCCCGGGTGCGCATGATGTCCGGGTCGCCGCAGCGGGCGAAGGCGCGCCGGATGTCCTGCAGCAGGCGGGTCTTGAGGTTGGACTCGTCGTCCTTGTCCGCCTCGGCGGCGCACATGGCCGCGCATGCAGCGCGCGCGTCCTCGGGCCAGGTGCCGCCGGCCAGCTCCGCAACGATCACGAGCGGTTCCCAGGTGTCCGCCGCGCGGTCCTGCACCGGCATCCGCGGAACCAGGTCCTCGGCGGTGTCCATGAGCGGACGGATCCATGCCGCCAGGCGGTCCCGCAGGGTGTGCAGGGCGGGGATGTCGCGGCGGGAGCGGAACTGTTCGACGCGCTCGCCGTCCTTGCGGCGTTGCATGCGGATCACCACCGCCCGGTCCATGACCGTGTCCGGCAGGGCGCCAATGCCGGCGAGCGCGGCCATGGCGAAGGTGGGGAACTTCCGCGTCTTGTGCTCGGGGCCGGAAATCCGCAGGGCGGGCCGGTTGCGCTGGTGGCCGGCGTTGAGCAGGCCGCGCAGTTCCTCGTTCTTCTCGGCGGCCTTGATGCTGCCGAAGATGGTGTCGGCCTCGTCCACCAGCAGAGTGGGCGGGTCGTCACCGATGGCACGGAAGACGACGGCCGGGCTGGTGTTCACGGTGATCAGCGGGTCGTGCGCTGTCTCCGTGATCACGTCCAGCAGGCGGGACTTGCCGCACCGCTTCGCCGGCCCGACCACCGCCAGGCGCGGAGCGTGCTGCAGCGCGGGCTGGATGTGCGTGGCCGCCACCCACAGCGTGACGGCGGTCAGCGCCTCGCCACTGGGCAGGATCACGTACCGGGCGATCGCTGCGCGCAGCTCGTCCAGCAGGTCGGCGCCTTCGTTGGAGCCAGCCGTCCGATCACGCTCGTGGGATGAGGGATCGGACGCCAGGCCCTGGCCGGGGGTGGCCACGGGTGGCCAAGACGGGGTGACGGCGGGTGCGGTGGGGGTGCGAGAGGTCGTAGATTCGTCCACAGGCGTTCCTCCCTGGTGAGCCGGACGGGCAAGGTCCGGGCCCACCGAGACAGATCGTTTTCTGGCAAGGGGCGATGAGGGAAGGGGCCGCGCGGCTCCCGGCGGTGGCTCGCCGGGAGCCGCTTCGCTTTCCCGTGTGGTGGCCTCAGACGGCGAGGTCGTACGCGGCCTGGGCATTGAGCCAGGCATCCACCTCGGCCCAGCGGTAGCGCAGGTGACGGCCGACCTTGTGCACGTTCGGGCCGATGCCCCGGTACTTCCACTGGTAGAGCGTCTTGACCGGCACCCCGAGGTACTCGGCGACTTCCGCCGGGGTGGCCAGGGGGCCGCGTCGGGAGGCGTCGGCGGCGGCGTGGGCAGGACGAGGGGAAAGGCTCGGCATAGGACTCCCTTTTCGGTTTCGGACAACTGCGTGGACAACACAGCCACACCCCGGGCGGAGAAGTCCAGAGTTGGTTCTAGAAGACTCCAGAAGTTCCCCGTTGGTGAGCGCGGGAGGCAATACCGTAAGGGCGATTTTGCGGTTCACCAAAAAGTCGGCGCCAGGGTGGCGTGCTGCTCGTAAGCCCAGGTGGTGGCTCATCGTCGGAAGAGGAAGTCGGCTACACTGCGCTCGCTTTCCGGTGGACGGAGTTGGCGACGCAGTCTTTCCAGTACCGTATGGCAGGCATTAGTCGGAGCGATTGGAGATCTGGCGGGACGCGACTTCTGTAGGGTTTAAGAACCAACTCTTGCCAAAGGCTTCGGCTGCAAGTTACAGCTACCTGTTATGGCAACTCGACCTCTCGAAATAGGCCCCGCCGGCTTGCATACCGCCCGCGCCATCGAGCACATGCGGCTGGCGCTCGGCCTCACCCAGCATCGACTGGCCGCCCGCTGCACCACGATGGGCCGCCCGATGACCAACACCGCGCTCAGTCGCACGGAGCGCGCCCATCAGCGCTGCGACATCGACGATCTCGTCCTGATAGCCGCAGCCCTCGGTGTCCCGCCGGCGGATCTGCTGCCTACTGGGACCCGGCTCGCCCATCCTCGTCACTCCGCCGCAGACGCCTGCGGCGGAGCCCGGGAGGCCCTCCTTGGCTGACGTGTACGACCGCTGGCACAAGTCCCATCCCAAGCCGGACGAGACCCAGTGCAGCGAGCACAAGAGCCGCACCCGGCGGATGGTCCCGACCTCTGACCACGGGACCGGGAAGCGCTGGCAGGTCCGGTACCGCGACCTGGATGGCCACCAGCGCAAGGAGAACTTCCACACGAGGGCCGAAGCCGACAAGCGGGCGGCCGAGGTCGACGTCGAGATCCGGAGCGGCAGCTACGTCGTTCCCGCCGAGACGAAGCAGACGCTCGGCGCCTACGCCCAGAAGTGGCTCGACGCGAACTCGGTCGGCCCGACCACGGCCCTCCGCTACGAGGCCACCGTCCGCAACCACATCGTCGCCCACCTCGGCCGGCGCGAGCTGCGGTCCTTGAACAAGCCCTCGGTCATTCAGGGCTGGATTCGCACACTGCAGGACGGCGGCTTCGAGGTGTCGACGATCGAGGGCATCTTCGACATCCTCTCCAGCATCCTCGGCATGGCCGTGGAGGACGGGCTGCTACCGAAGAACCCGTGCAAGTCGAAGTCGGTCAAGCTGCCGACCGCGACCAAGAAGAAGATCGTCCCCTGGTCCCTGGAGCGCGTGCGTGCCGTCATCGCCGGGTTGCCCGAACGCTTCCAGGCCGGTGGCAAGCTCGCCTTCGGCTGCGGCCTGCGGCAGGGAGAAATTTTCGGCTTCGCAGTCGAGGACATCGACTTCAAGGGCGGCTGGATCCACGTCAACCGCCAGGTGCGGCTCGTCGGCACGAAGCCGGTTTTCGCTCTGCCCAAGGGCAACCGGATCCGGTCAGTGCCGCTGTCGGCTCAGCTGGCCACTGCCCTCAAGGCCCACATGAGGCGATTCCCGCCCACGGCGGTCACGCTGCCCTGGGCAAAGCCCGACGGCGAGTCCAAGACCTTCCGACTGCTCTTCGTCGACGAGAAGGGCCGGGCGTACAACCGCAGCGTCTTCAACATGGGCGCCTGGAAACGAGCCCTGGTCGCCGCCGACGTGATCCCTCCTCGCAAGCGCGGGGCGAGGTATCTCCAGGCGGCCCCGGAGGACGGCATGCACGCCCTCCGGCACGCGTACGCCTCCGTGCTCCTGGACGCGGGGGAGAGCATCAAGGCGCTCTCCGAGTACCTCGGCCACTCGGACCCGGGCTTCACGCTCCGGACGTACACACACCTGCTGCCGTCCAGCGAGAGCCGGACCCGCAAGGCGATCGACGATGCCTTCACAGAGGCGGAGAGCGACGGCGACCCGCCCGCCGCCGAGGGCACATCAGTGGCCTCGGCCGAACCAATGTGTCCTCAATGCGCCCTGGTTGCCTGACGGCTCGACACCTGACCAGGGTGGTGCTGGAAGCTTTCCGCACCTCCCGGTGACGGGCAGAACATCGGTTACACCGATAGCAGCTGTGTGATCGACAGGGCCGCGGCGGAGAGTCGGGTTCTCACGGCGTCGACGTCGATCTCATCGGCCCGGTGGCGCGGGATGGTGGCCGTGATCGAGCCGGCCACGGTGTGCTGGGCGAAGTACGGCACGGCGATGCCGTAGCCGTCCGGGATGCGTTCACCGTCTCCGACGGCCCAGCCGCGGTCGCGTACCTGGGCCAAGTCCTTCTGGATTGCGGTGCGGTGCAGTGGCGTGCGCTCGGTGTATGTGACCAGCGGAAGGTCGGAGAGGGTGTCGTCGGGCAGGAAGGCGAGGATGGCTTTGCCCGCGGCGCCCGCGGCGAGAGGGACATCCGATCCGGTAGGCAGGTCGTAGTGGATCGGTTTGCTGCCTGGTACGACGGCGGTCATGCGTGCCGTCCGGGTGGCCGGGTCGTACTCGGCCAGGCCGATGGTTTCCCCGGTCTGCTGTGCCAGGTCCCGCAGTGTCGGGAAGACGATCGGGGTGATGGAGTGGAGCGGCCCGAGTGCGGCTGCCCAGTGCAGTAGCAGCGGCCCGGCCACGGCGTGCTCCCCGTGGGTGGTGGCGAGCCCTGTGGCGAGTGCGGTGTCGAGGAGCCGGGCGGCGGTCGCAGGGTTGCCCCGCAGTACGCGAGCCAGCGCCCGCCCTCCCAACGGCAGAGGCGCCGAAGCGGTGAGCGCGGAGATCAAGCGTTCAATCCGAACGGTGGCCGAACCGCCGTCCTCGGTGGGACTCGGGCTGGTGGGGGTCGCTCGGCCGTGTTCCGGCGTCGGCCGGGGCGGTGGGGCGGTCAGGCTGCCGACCTTGAGGGCGGTTTCGCGGACGAGGGGGGCGAAACGTTCAAGGTCGGCGCGACGAGTCTCGTGCCGGGGGCGGGTGGCGGAAATCGCCCCCAGCAGGCCCGCCGCGTGGAACGGGGCGGCGACTCCGGCGGCCAGGGCGACATGCTGTCCGATACTGATCGTCACACCGTCCTCGCGTCCCTGGTGCAGGAGACGCTCCAGTTCCGCGACGTCGGTGACGGTGTCCGGCGTGTGCGCGACCAGGTCGAGGCGGGCGAGGACGTCGGGGCCCAGCTCGGCGAGCATGGCACGGCCGGCCGCGCCGGCGTGCAGGGGGATCACGGCGCCGGGGTCGAGCCGGTAGCGGACGGGACCGTCCGGAATCACGGACAGGGCGACGAAGCCCTCCGTGCGAACGGGGTCGTACAGGGACAGCAGGATGGTGGCGTCGCAGGCCCGGGCGAGTTCCTCGGCCAGTGGACGGGCCTGGCCGAGCAGCGGGTGCGAGCGGTGGAGCCGGTCCGCGAGGACGCGCAGCCGGGGCCCGCAGGCGTAGGTGGCGTTCACCGTCTGCGTCGCCAGGTCGCGCTCGGTGAGCGCGTGGAGGGTCCGGTGGACCGTGCTGCGGCTGAGGCCGATATCTTCGGCCAGCTTGCGCACGCCCCAGGGCAGCTCCGGTGGCCGACGGGTGAGGGCGTCGAGGGTGGCGACGATGCGGTCGTTGACAGCCGATCCGCTGCTCACAGCGACCACCGCCAGGCGTGAGTCGCCGACTCGCTTTGCAGCGGCGCAAGCATGCGCGGACGCTCCATTCTCCGCCTTCCCCCTGCCGTTTCTCACCTGGTCGGCCACTGTACGTGGCGCCGTTCGACGCGGGCGCCCCGCTGTTGTCGCCGGCCGTTCGCGGTCGCCGTCGGTGGCGTCCGTGTTTCGAGTTGGTTGCGTCCGAGGGTTGACAGCAGGCGAAGACCGGCCAGACACTCACCGAACAGTTTACAGGACGCTGTCCCATTTTTTGCACAGCGAGGTGCGAGATGTCAGTCCCCACGGACACTGCAGAGGTGACCCCCGTCACCGACGAACGCCGCCGCAAAGCGAAGAAGGCCACCGCCGTGGCCGCCTTCGGCACGTTCATCGAGTACTACGACTTCAGCGTCTACGGCTATGTCGCCGCGACCCTGTCGATCGTCTTCTTCCCCAGTGACAACCCGACCGTCAGCCTGCTCAACACCTTCCTGGTGTTCGGATCGGCCTTCGTCGTCCGCCCGCTGGGCGCCCTGTTCTTCGGCCGCCTCGGCGACCGCGCCGGCCGCCGGGTCAGCCTGGTGGCGAGTATCGGCCTCATGAGCCTGGCCGCGGCCCTGACCGGACTGCTGCCCGGCTACGCCACCATCGGCGTGGCCGCCCCCATCCTGCTGGTCATCCTCCGCATGCTCCAGGGCTTCTCCACCGGCGGCGAGATCGGCGGCGCCGCCAGCTACATCCGGGAGTGGGCGCCCAAGGACCGGCGCTCGCTGTACATCTCGTTCATCCCCGGCGTGGGAGTCTTCGGCAAGGCGTGCGCGGCGGGCATGGCCGCGCTGGCCGCCTCGCTCGTACCGGAAGACTCCATGGAGGCGTGGGGCTGGCGCCTGCCGTTCCTCCTCGCGGTGCCCCTGGGCCTCCTCTGTCTCTACCTGCGCCTCAAGATCGAGGACACCCCCGAGTTCCGCGACACCGACGTCACCGAGCGCACCAACCGCAAGCCGCTCAAGGAACTCATGGCCGACCACCGCGGGCCGCTGACCAAGGTCATGGCCATCTCCACCGTGCAGAACGTCGGCACCTACGTCGGCACCGTCTTCGTGGCGTCCTACCTGAGCACCGTCCTGGACTTCAGCGAAGGCCAGGCCGCGACCATCGTGCTGCTCGCCGTGCTCACGGCCGCCGTGTTCATCCCCCTGTGCGGACAGCTCGGCTCACGGCTGGGCGGCAAGCGCGTTCTGATCGTCTCCTACATCGCCTACATCGCCCTCACCATCCCGTCGTTCCTGCTCATGGGCAGGGGATCGGTGGGCCTGGCCATCGCCGGCCTGGTCCTCGGCATGGTCCCGTACGCCCTGTGCCAGGCAGGCACCTACACGGTGATGCCGGAGTTCTTCCCCGTCCAGGTGCGCAACACCGGCGTCGCCTTCGGCCACAGCATCGGTGCCGTCATCGGTGGCGGAGCCGGCCCCTACGTCAGCACCTGGCTCATCGACGCCACCGGCAGCACCCTCGTGCCCGCCTACATCCTCGTCGCCTTCGGCCTGTTCGGCCTCGCCCTCGCCCTCGGCGCGGTACGCCGCAGCACCTCGGCCGACCACCTCTACGCCTGACCGACCCCACCTGATCGAACGGACCGGACACCCATGTCGTCCCTCTACGTCTCCGACCCCATCCACCCCCGCGTCCTGGACGAACTGCACACGATGGGCCAGGTCCACCTCGGCTACGGCCCCACCGCCACTCCCTACACAGCCGTCCAGGACAGTGTCGAAGCGGTCATGCTGCGCGCTGAGCGGTTCACCGCCGACAAGATCCAGGCATCCAGCCGCCTGAAGATCATCGCCCGGCACGGGGTGGGCACCGACAACGTCGACATCCAGGCGGCCACCGACGCCGGCGTGTGGGTCACTGTCACGCCCGGCAGCAACGCCCGATCCGTCGCCGAGCACGTCTTCGCGCTCACCCTGGCTCTCGCCCGTCGCATCCCGGCCGCCACGGCGGGAACCGCCGCTGGCCAGTGGGCTGCCATCAAGCCCGCGCTCACCGGGTTCGAACTGCAGGGCCGCACACTCGGCCTGCTCGGCTTCGGCCGCATCGCCTCGCTGACCGCCGGCATCGCCCGCGGCTTCGGCATGCCCGTACTCGTCTCAGACCCCTACGTCGCCCCGGACACCGTGGAGCAGCAAGGCGCCCGGCTCGTCCCCTTCGACGACCTCATCGCCCAGAGCGACGTCCTGAGCCTGCACGCCCCCCTCACCGCGGCGACCAAGCACATCATCGACGCCACAGCCCTCGCCCGGATGCGCCCGGGAACGGTACTGATCAACACCGCCCGCGGCGGACTCGTCGATGAGGCCGCCGTTCTGGCGGGACTGGAGTCCGGTCACCTGGGCGGCGCGGCCCTCGACGTCCTGGACGGCGAGTCGACCGACATGCAGGACCCCCTCCCGCACAGTCCGGAACTCGCGGCCCGGCTCGGCAGCCTGGACAACCTGATCGTCACGCCGCACATCGCCGGGCAGACCAGCCAGTCGCTGCTGGCCGCGGGCACCCAGGCACTCGCCTGCATCCAACAGGCCCTCGCAGGCCAGGACCCGGAGCACGCCGTCAACGCCATCAACGCCGCAGCCTGAACCCCGCCCTCACCTTCCCGGAGACGAGAACGCCTTGTTCATCAACGCCTCGACCGACAACATCGACATCGCCCCTGCCTGGGAACGCGCCGACCTGGACGAGGTGAAGAGGCTCGCCCAGTACCCGGTCGCGCTCGTCGGCGACGTGCAGGCCCGAATGGGCATCATGGCCGCGGCCATCCGCCCTGTGACCCCGGCACCGCGACTGGCCGGCACCGTCCTGCCCGTCCTCGCCCGCGAGGGCGACAACCTCGCCATCCACCGGGCCCTGGACGACGCCCGCCCGGGCGACGTCCTCGTCGTCAACGCCAACGCCGAGATCAACCGCGCCGTGTTCGGTGACCTCCTCGGCGAGATCTGTCTCGCCAAGGGCGTCACCGGCATCGTCATCGACGGAGCCGTCCGCGACGTCGAGGAACTCGCCGGCCAGGGACTCGCCGTGTACGCCCGCGGTATCTCCCCCGCCGGCCCCTGGAAGAACGGACCCGGCCGCATCGGCTTCCCCGTCGCGTGCGGCAACGTCGTCTGCAACCCGGGTGACGCCGTCTTCGGCGACAGCGACGGCATCGTAGTCATTCCTCGACGTGATCTCACCGCCGTCGTCGAACGGACCCTGGCCCAGGAGCAGACCGAGCAGAAGATGCGCGAGGCCATCAACGCGGCTGCCCAGCTCGCCCACTGACCACGGCCCGAGCCAGACCCCCGCACCACGCGTCGCTCGCTGCCCGGACCCCACCGCACAGTGGTCCCGGCGTGACGCGTGCAGTGCGGGAACCGGTGATGGACGGCAAATGAGGGTGCCGTCCATCCCCGGCAGACCGCTCACCGTTACGGCGTGGCGCGTACGGCGGCACGTCCGCCCGGCAGGGCACACCTGAGCCCCCGGCCGAACCAATGTGCCCTCAAAGTGCCCTGGCCCCCCGAAGGCCCCTCCGGCACACGATGAGGGCGGATCCCGAAAGCCCCGCCCGAATCCCGCGAAACCCCAGGTCAGACCAGCTCAGGGCCACACCAGGCAATACGGCTGATGCCCCGCCTCATGCAACCGATGCGAGAAGTCCTGCCACTCGTGCAGCAACTGGTACACGTTGAACGCGTCCCGCGGGCCGCCCCGGTCCGGGACCGTGGACCAGATGAAGGCCGCCGCGCCGACCGCCTCCTCGCCGATGCCGCGCAGGGGGTCGACGACGGTCATCGGGAGCTTCACGACCGCGTAGTCGGGGTGCAGGACGACCAGTTCCAGCGGGGGCACCCGGTGCAGGGGGACGCCCTCGATGCCGGTGAGGACCATCGCGGCCATCGTCTCCGGCTTGATCTTGGTGAACATGCCGTTCATCCCGAGCTCGTCGCCGCCCAGTTCCTCGGGGCGCATCGAGATCGGGACGCGGGCCGCGGTCGCGCCGTCGGGCGCGCCGAAGTACTTGTAGGTCACCCCCACCCGACCACCATTCCTGCTCCCCGCCCCCAGCCGGTCGGCCCGCCTCGCGAGCCGGTCCGGCTCGCCCGGGGTGCCGTGTGCCTGACGTGCTTCGGACGCTTCCTCCGCCTCGCGTCGGTGCCTTCCCCGCCGGGCACGTCGAGGACCCAGGTCGTCGGTCCCCTCGCCCAGTCCGCCACCGCGATGCATATCTCCACCCGACTGCTTTTCTAGGACGCGTGGCCCCCGCCGCGCAACCCGATCATCGTGTCAGTGACCTCCCCCACGGCTGCTCGCCGAAACGTGCGGTGAGACATATGGCCGTCATGCCGCCGTCGTACGGCCGTCATGCGTCCGGCCCGCGATCCCGGGACGGCCCTCGGCCGCGCCCGCGTCGCTCCGGTGAGCTGCGTGGATGGGCTCCAGTCTGGCAGACGGCACGGCATTCGGGGCGGTTGTCTACCCTTGACCAAGTCACCCTGGGCAACCAGCGGCCGAGCGGGACCCGCACGGGGTCCGATACGTCGGAGAAGGTCGAGAAGGTCGGAGAAGTCGCAGGTCATGAGCGAACTGGCATATCCATACGAAGCACCGGCCTCGCAGGCTCTGTTCGACCGCGCGGCGGCCGTCACGCCCGGCGGGGTGAACTCCCCGGTGCGCGCCTTCGGCGCCGTCGGCGGCACGCCCCGGTTCATGGTGTCCGGCACCGGGCCGTACCTGACCGACGCGGACGGGCGCGAGTATGTCGACCTCGTCTGCTCCTGGGGGCCGATGATCCTCGGGCACGCGCACCCCGAGGTGGTGGCCGCCGTGCAGGAGGCGGTCGCGCGCGGGACGTCGTTCGGCACGCCGGCCGAGGGCGAGGTCGCGCTCGCCGAGGCGATGGTGGAGCGCGTCGCCCCGCTGGAGGAGGTGCGGCTCGTGTCGAGCGGGACCGAGGCCACCATGTCGGCCATCCGGCTCGCCCGCGGGTTCACCCGGCGCACCAAGGTCATCAAGTTCGCCGGCTGCTACCACGGTCACGTCGACTCGCTGCTCGCCGCGGCCGGTTCCGGCGTCGCCACCTTCGCGCTGCCCGACACCCCCGGTGTCACCGGAGCCCAGGCGAGCGACACGATCGTGCTGCCGTACAACGACCTGGAGGCCGTGCACGCCGCCTTCGCCGCGCACCCCGGCGAGATCGCCTGCGTGATCACGGAGGCCTCGCCCGGCAACATGGGCGTCGTGCCGCCGCTGCCCGGGTTCAACCAGGGACTGAAGGACGCCTGCGCCGCCGACGGCGCGCTGTTCGTGTCCGACGAGGTGATGACCGGGTTCCGCACCAGCCGTGCCGGGTGGTACGGCGTGGAGGGGGTCGTGCCCGACCTCATGACCTTCGGGAAGGTGATGGGGGGCGGGTTCCCCGCGGCCGCGTTCGGCGGGCGGGCCGATGTCATGGCGCACCTCGCCCCGGCCGGACCCGTGTACCAGGCGGGCACCCTCTCCGGGAACCCGGTCGCCACCGCCGCGGGGCTCGCCCAGCTACGGCTCCTCGACGACGCGGCGTACGAGACCGTCAACGCCGCCTCCGCGCAGATCCAGGCCCTGGTGACCGGGGCGCTCACCAAGGAGGGCGTCGCGCACACGGTGCAGACCGCCTCCAACATGTTCTCCGTCTTCTTCACCGACCGTCCGGTGCGGAACTACGAGGACGCCAGGGCGCAGGAGTCCTTCCGGTTCACCGCCTTCTTCCACTCCCTCCTCTCCCAGGGCGTCTACCTGCCGCCGTCCTCCTTCGAGTCCTGGTTCGTCTCCACCGCCCACGACGAGCGGGCCGTCCAGCGCATCGCCGACGCCCTCCCGGCGGCGGCCCGCGCGGCTGCGGAGGCGACGGCATGAGCCTCCGGAACGACGAGGAGCTGACCGTCGTCCACGTCATGCGGCACGGCGAGGTCGACAACCCCACCGGCGTCCTGTACGGCCGGCTGCCCGGCTACCACCTCTCCGAGCTGGGCCGGCGCATGGCCGAGCGGGTCGCCGAGCACCTGGAGTCCCGGGACGTGACGTACGTCGTGGCCTCCCCGCTGGAGCGCGCGCAGGAGACCGCCACGCCGATCGCCAAGACCCACGGGCTCGACCTCGACACCGACACGCGGCTCATCGAGGCGGGGAACGTCTTCCAGGGCAAGACCTTCGGCATCGGCGACGGCGCGCTGCGCCGGCCCGCCAACTGGAAGCACGTGGTCAACCCGTTCAAGCCGTCCTGGGGCGAGCCGTACGTCGACCAGGTCGTGCGGATGAAGGGCGCGATCGACGCCGCCCGCGACCGGGCCCGCGGGCACGAGGCCGTGGTCGTCAGCCACCAGTTGCCGATCTGGATCCTGCGGTCGTACGTCGAGCGGCGGCGGCTGTGGCACGACCCGCGCAAGCGGCAGTGCACGCTGGCGTCCCTGACGACGTTCACCTACCGCGGCGACCGGATCGTCTCCGTCGGCTACACCGAGCCCGCCCGCGACCTCGTCCCGGCCCACCTCCTCGCGGGGGCCAAGCCGGTGAAGGGGCAGGGGAAGGCGTTCGGGGCCTGACGGCCCGGGCGGCGTGACGGCCCGGGCGGCCTGACGGCCTGACCGGGCGGCTGACGGTGTACGGCCCGCCGGCCCGCCGACCGTCGGGCCGTCGGGCCGTCGGCGCGATCGTCGTCCAGGCCCCGCCCCGCCCCGCCCCGTCGCGTGCCGTCCCATCCCGTCCCGTCCCGCCCCGGCCGGTTCCGCCGCCGCGGAACCGTTCCTGTGGATTCGCTGTCCGCTGTTACGCAACCCGCACAAATTTCCGGAACCCGCTCGTTCGTCGCGTCCTCTCACCTAGTGACCACCCAAGGACGCGACGAACGAGGTTGCGATGCGCACTACCAACCGCACTCTCACCCGCAGGGGGATACTCGGACTCGGCGCGGGGGCCGCGGCGGCGGTCGGGCTCGCGGGCTGCGGAACCGGTTCCCACTCCTCGGCGGACGGCTCGCACCAGGCCGGTGACGCCGGGAAGCCGTCGCCCTCCGGCAGCGGAAAGGCCCCGGCGAAGCCCATCGGCGACGGCTCCACGTCGTACACCGGCAAGCAGCCGCACCAGCCGGACGCCCCCGTGCCGCTGGAGCCGGGCCAGACGCCGCCGCAGTTCGTCGTCTTCTCCTGGGACGGGGCCGGCGAGGTCGGCAACGGGCTCTTCCCGCGCTTCCTGGACCTCGCCCAGGAGCACGGCGCGCACATGACCTTCTTCCTCTCGGGCCTGTACCTGCTGCCCGAGTCGAAGAAGCGCCTCTACGACCCGCCGAACAACCCGCGCGGCGCCTCCGACATCGGCTACCTCACCGACGAGCACATCAAGGCGACGCTCACCAACGTCCGCCGCGCCTGGCTCGACGGGCACGAGATCGGCACCCACTTCAACGGCCACTTCTGCGGGGGCGGCGGCAGCGTCGGCAACTGGACGCCCGCGCAGTGGCGCAGCGAGATCGACCAGGCGAAGTCCTTCGTCAAGGAGTGGAAGACCAACAGCGGCTGGACCGACCTGCCCGCCCTGCCCTTCGACTACGACAAGGAACTCGTCGGAGGCCGCACCCCCTGCCTGCTCGGCCAGGACAACCTGCTGCCCACCGCCCGGGAGCTGGGCTGGCGCTACGACGCCTCCTCGCCCGGCGGGCGCCAGGTGTGGCCGGTGAAGAAGGACGGGATCTGGGACCTGCCGCTGCAGCAGATACCGTTCCCCGGACACTCCTTCGAGGTGCTCTCGATGGACTACAACATCCTCGCCAACCAGTCGGTCAACTCGACCAAGGCCCCGGCGCACAACTACCCGGGCTGGCGCGAACAGGCCACGAAGGCGTATATATCCGGCTTCAAGCGGGCGTACGAGACGAACCGGGCGCCCTTCTTCATCGGCAACCACTTCGAGGAGTGGAACGGCGGCATCTACATGGACGCCGTCGAGAACGCCCTCAAGCACATCGCGCGGGAGAAGGAGAAGGGCGAGGACATCCGCCTCGTCTCCTTCCGGCAGTTCACCGACTGGCTGGACGTGCAGAAGCCCGAGGTGCTCGCCAAGCTGCGCACGGTCGAGGTCGGACAGCGGCCCGCCGGAGGCTGGAACGCCTTCCTCAAGGACACCTCCGCGACGGGCTCCGCGGACCCCCGGAACGCCGCCTGAAATGCGGGTTCCCGCCCGTGAGGGGGGTGCGCAAGATCCCCGGAACGGACATGCGAAACTTTTCACATGAGTGCCGCCAGCCGCGCCCCCCTGCGCTCGAACCGCTCGAACCGCACCGCCGTCCGCGTCCGTAGCCGGGCCGCCCTCGCCCTCGGCGCAGCCGCCGCGGCGCTCCTCGTGTCCGCGTGCAGCTCCGGCGGCACCTCGGGTGGCGGCGGCCAGACCGGCTTCATCACCGGCTCGGACGGCATCGCGACCGCGAAGGAGGGCGAGCGCGCCGACGCCCCCGAGCTGTCCGGCGTGACCGTCGACGGCGGACAGGCCGACGTCGCCGACTACAAGGGCAAGGTCGTCGTCCTCAACGTCTGGGGCTCCTGGTGCCCGCCCTGCCGGGCCGAGGCCAAGAACTTCGAGAAGGTCTACCAGGACGTCAAGGACCAGGGCGTCCAGTTCGTCGGCATCAACACCCGCGACACCTCCACCGGCCCGGCCCGCGCCTTCGAGAAGGACTACGGGGTCACCTATCCGAGCCTGTACGACCCGAGCGGCAAGCTCCTGCTCCGCTTCGAGAAGGGCACCCTCAACCCGCAGGCCGTCCCCTCCACGCTCGTCATCGACCGCGAGGGCAAGGTCGCCGCGCGCACCCTCCAGGCGCTCAGCGAGGAGAAGCTGCGCAAGATGCTCGCCCCCTACCTCGCCGACGGGTCCGCCGACTCCGCCAAGCCGGGGAAGTGACGTGTCGGCCACGGTGATCCTCGCCGAGACGGCGGGCTACAACGGCACGGTGCTCAACGGCGCCCTGCTGGTGGCCCTGCCCATCGCCCTGCTCGGCGGTCTCGTCTCCTTCTTCTCGCCCTGCGTCCTGCCCCTGGTCCCCGGCTACCTCTCCTACGTGACCGGGGTCACGGGCACCGACCTCGGCGAGGCCCGGCGCGGCCGCATGGTCGCCGGCGCCTCCCTGTTCGTCCTCGGCTTCACCGCGGTGTTCGTCTCCAGCGGCGCGCTGTTCGGCTACTTCGGCCAGACGCTCCAGGAGAACCGGAGCGTGCTGACGAACATCCTGGGCGCGTTCATGATCCTCATGGGCGTCTTCTTCATGGGCCTGATGCCCTGGCTCACCCAGCGCGAGTTCCGCTTTCACAAGAAGCCGGTGAACGGCCTGGTCGGCGCCCCGATACTGGGCGCCCTGTTCGGCATCGGCTGGACGCCCTGCATCGGCCCGACCCTCGCCTCCGTGCTGGCCCTCTCCGCCGACCAGGGCACCGCCGGGCGCGGCGCCGTCCTGACCGTCGCCTACTGCCTCGGCCTCGGCGTGCCCTTCGTCCTCGCCGCGGTCGCCTTCCGCAAGGCGCTCGGCGCCTTCGGCTGGGTCAAGCGGCACTATGTCTGGGTGATGCGCGTCGGCGGCGTCATGATGATCGCGACCGGCCTCCTGCTCCTGACCGGCGCGTGGGACAGCCTCGTGCAGGACATGCAGACCTGGTCCAACGGCTTCACTGTGGGGATCTGACCGATGAGCACCACCTCGAACACCACCCCCGGGACCGACCCCGGCAAGCAGCCGAAGGCCGACGGCGACCAGCGGGACCTCGGCGCCGCCGGCTCCCGGCTGTCCACCGCACCCGCGGAGGAGGCCCCGAACCTCCCCTCGCTCGGCGTGATCGGCTGGGCCCGCTGGTTCTGGCGCCAGCTCACCTCGATGCGCGTCGCGCTGATCCTGCTCCTGCTGGTGTCGCTGGGCGCCATCCCGGGGTCGCTGATCCCGCAGGACGGCGTCGACGCCGTGAAGGTCGAGGAGTTCCGCCAGAACCACGACCTCCTGGCGCCGGTCTACGACAAGCTCGGGCTCTTCCACGTCTACAGCTCGGTGTGGTTCTCCGCGATCTACATCCTGCTGTTCGTCTCCCTCATCGGCTGCATCGTCCCGCGCACCTGGCAGTTCGTCGGCCAGCTCCGCGGCCGCCCGCCCCGCGCCCCCCGGCGCCTCGACCGGCTGCCCGCCTACACCACCTGGCGCACCGCGGCCGAGCCCGAGGAGGTCCGCGAGGCCGCGCTGAAGCTGCTCAAGAAGCGCCGCTTCCGGGCGGACGCCGCCGGGGACGCCGTCGCCGCCGAGAAGGGCTACCTGCGGGAGGTCGGCAACCTCGCCTTCCACATCGCGCTGATCGTGCTGCTGGTCGCCTTCGCCTGGGGCCAGCTCTTCAAGTACGAGGGCAACAAGCTGGTCCTGGAGGGCGACGGCTTCGCCAACACCCTCACCCAGTACGACGACTTCAAGTCCGGCAACCTCTTCGACCCGGACCACGACCTGGCCCCCTTCAGCTTCACCCTGAAGGACTTCCACGGCACCTACGAGGCGACCGGCCCCAACCGCGGCACCCCGCGCGTCTACGAGGCCAAGGTCACCTACAGCGAGGGTGCCGACGGCGCCGAGAAGGCGAAGACCGTCGAGGTCAACAAGCCGCTGAACGTCGACGGCTCCAAGGTGTACCTGGTCAGCCACGGCTACGCCCCCATCCTCACCGTCAAGGACGCCAAGGGTGACGTGGTGATGGACAAGCAGGCGGTGGCGCTGCTGCCGCTGGACGGCAACGTCACCTCCTCCGGCGCCGTCAAGGTCATGGACGGCTACCGCAACGCCAAGGGCGAGAAGGAGCAGCTCGGCTTCAACGCCTTCTTCCTGCCGACCTACGGCGGCAAGGACAGCGGCATGCGCTCCACCTTCCCGGCGCTGCTCAACCCGATGCTCGCCCTGTCCGCCTACCACGGCGACCTCGGCGTCGACGCGGGCATCCCGCAGAGCATCTACCAGCTCGACAAGACCAACCTGAAGGAGTTCAAGGACACCGACGGCGAGCTGTTCAAGAAGCAGCTCAAGGTCGGCGACACCATGACCCTCCCGAACGGCGCCGGCACGGTCACCTTCGACGGCGTCAAGGAGTGGGCCGGCTTCCAGGTCACGCGGCAGCCCGGCAGCGGCTGGGCGCTCGGCGGCGCCGTCGTCGCCATCCTCGGCCTGGCCGGCTCCCTGTTCATCCAGCGCCGCCGCGTCTGGGTGCGGGCGGTGCGCGGCGCCGACGGCGTCACCGTCGTCGAGATGGCCGGCCTCGGCCGCAGCGAGTCCGCGAAGGTCCCCGAGGAACTGGGCGACCTCGCCGGAGTCCTGTACGACCAGGCACCCGGCGCGCCCGACACCTCCGCGACCGACGACGCCCCCGAGACCGACGACACCCCCGATTCCTCCCCCGACACCCACGTCGTACCTGCCGAAGGGGCTGAGAAGTGACTCTCGCCGCCGCAACCGAGCTGGCCGCCGCGACCAACGAGCATCTCGCGAACGTCAGCAACACGCTGATCTACTCCGCGATGGCCGTCTACACCCTGGCCTTCTTCGCGCACATCGCCGAGTGGCTCTTCGGCAGCCGCAGCAAGGTCGGCCGCACCGCCGCCGCGCTCACCGCCGCGGGCCAGTCCAAGGCGGGCGCCAAGGCCGGTCCGGCCGTCACCGTGAAGAAGGCCGGCGGCACCGCCGTGCTCGAGCGGCCCCAGGTCGTCGTACGCGCCGCCTCCGGCTCCCGCGACGTGCCCGACGGGCCGGGCGCGCACGGCGGCACCGAGAAGGGCGACCTCTACGGGCGGATCGCCGTCTCGCTCACCGTCCTCGCCTTCGCCATCGAGGCCGGCGGCGTCCTCACCCGCGCGCTGTCGGTGAAGCGGGCGCCGTGGGGCAACATGTACGAGTTCAACATCACGTTCACGACGGTCGCCGTCGGCGTGTACCTCGTACTGCTCCTGCTGAAGAAGAACGTCCGCTGGCTCGGCCTGCCCCTGACCACCACCGTCCTGCTCGACCTCGGCCTCGCCGTCACGGTCCTGTACACGGCGAGCGACCAGCTCGTGCCCGCGCTCCACTCGTACTGGCTGTACATCCACGTCTCGACGGCGATCCTGTGCGGCGCGGTCTTCTACGTCGGCGCGGTCTCCACGATCCTGTACCTCTTCAAGGACAACTTCGAGAGCAAGCTCGCCTCCGGCGGCACCCCGGGCCGCTTCGCCAGCTCCGTCCTGGACCGGCTGCCCGCCGCCGCCTCCCTCGACAAGTTCGCCTACCGCGTCAACGCCGCCGTCTTCCCGCTGTGGACCTTCACGATCATCGCGGGCGCCATCTGGGCGGGCGACGCCTGGGGCCGGTACTGGGGCTGGGACCCCAAGGAGACCTGGTCCTTCATCACCTGGGTCGCCTACGCCTGCTACCTGCACGCCCGCGCCACCGCCGGCTGGAAGGGCCGCAAGGCCGCCTACCTGGCCCTGGCCGCCTTCGTCTGCTGGCTGTTCAACTACTACGGCGTCAACATCTTCGTCTCCGGCAAGCACTCCTACGCGGACGTCGGCCTCGGCGTCCTTCAGTCGGCGGGCTTCTGACCGACCGAGGTGACGACGTCCCGCAGCCGCTCGACGTACAGCCGCAGGTTCTTGTGGGCGACGTCGGTGTCCGGGTAGCGGCTGGCGAACCACAGGCCCTCCGGGAGCCGGGTGACCCAGGCGCACACCTGGTCGCCGTAGGAGACCCGCAGCAGCGCGTACGCGGTCCGGTCCGGCCAGTCGTCGGCGCCCGGGACGTCGCGGGCGTCGACGTACGACACGATCGAGTACAGGTCGGGTGAGGTCGGCCGGAAGTCCGTGCCGAGCAGGCGCAGCACCCGGTCGATCGGCATGCGGGACATTCGCCGGTTGGCCTGGAGCTCGGCGCGGACGGCGCGCAGGGCGGCGGGGAAGTCACGGGCCCGGTCGACCGGCACCTCGATCGGCGCGCCGCCCACGTACCAGCCGACGGACTCCGCCCACTGGGACCGCGACCGGGTGTGGAAGGGCACGACGGTGCGGTAGACGGGCTCGCCGCCGATCTCGTGGACGATCAGCGCGGTCGCGGCCAGGACGCCGACGAGGCTGCCGCCGTAGGGGCGGCAGTACGCCTCGAACGCGGCGGCGTCGGCCGCGTCCACCAGAGGCTCGCGCAGCAGCCGCTGTTCGGGCAGCGGGCCGCCCGGCCGCAGGCCCAGGTCGACGGGGAAGGACGGCAGCCGGCCGTCGCAGCGCCGGATGAACTCCCGCCAGCGGGCGACGACGTCGTGGCTCGCGTCGATCCGGTCGGCGTCCGCCCGCTCGGCCTCGCAGAAGTCGACGTAGGAGGCCACCCGGGGCCGCGGCACGCTCCGCCCGGCCGCGCCGGCGGCGTACAGCTCGCTCACCTCGGCGGGGATGCGGTAGATGGAGTAGGCGTCGACGTTGCTGTGGTCGAAGGCCATGTAGACGCCGACGCCGTCGTCGCGGACGACCGCCGTGTAGATGAGGTTGGGCCAGCGCAGCGCGTCGGCGACCTGGTCGAAGCGGTCCTGGAGGTGCCGGGCGAGGTCGCCGGCGTCCGTGAACTCGCCGACGTCCTCGCGGTGCAGGGCCACGGCGTCCGCGTCGAGCGTGAACCGCCGCATCGTCCCGCCGTCCTTCCCGTCCTTCCCGTCCTCGCCGTCCCCGGCGCTCCACCGGAAGCCGCTGCGCAGCGTCTCGTGCCGCAGGGTCCAGGCGCGCAACGCCTCCTGGAGCACGTCGAGGTCGACCGGGCCGGGGATGTCGAAGGCGGCGCCGAGCCAGGTCGGCACGAACAGGCCGTCCTCGCGCACCGACCGGGCCGTGCGGATGTGCGACTCCTGGATGTACGCGGGCGGGCGCGTGTCCTCGGGCAGCGCCGCCGCGAGGTCGAGCGTGCCGGGGCTCAGCGTCCACTCGACGAGGCGCCCGGGCCGGATCTCGCAGCGCTGGATGTCGGTCATTCGCACGAGAAGGTCTCCGTTCGCAGATGTACAGACCCGACCAAGGGAATGCCGTCTCCGCGACCGTGCACCGGGTGTGTCGACACTGTTCAACGAAACGGATGGCCTCTCGAACGCCGATCCGTCCCCGGACCGGGGCCCCTTCACCCTTCCCCCGCGCCTTCTCTTTGCGGCCTTCACCCCTTTGCCGAGGCACGCGTCACCCGAGGTACGCGTCGAGGGCGGCCGCCCCCGCCAGCATCGCCCGGGTCCGCGCGGTGAGCGCGTGCCCCCGCGCCTCGACCGCCGCCCGCAGCGCCTCGCCGCTCCCCTCGCGCCGCAGGTCGTCGAGTACGGGCCGGATCCGGTCGAAGAGGTGGTGACTGCGCCGCAGCGCGCGCACCACGCGGGCGTCGCGCACGTCCGCGGGCCCGTACACGCGGTACCCGGTGCCGCGTTCCCGCCCGGGCACGAGCAGCCCCGCCGCCTCCCACACCCGCAACGCCGAGGTCCGTACGCCGACCAGCGCGGCCACCTCGCCGATGCGCAGCCCGCCGCCGGAACGGGTCGGCGGCCGTGCGTCGAACTCCTGGCCGGCCAGGGCCTCCAGCGCCTCGCCCGCCGTCCGCAGCGCGGTCCGCTCCTCGTGCAGCGCCGCGTGCGCGGAGTCCACCAGCGCGAGGGCGCCGGCCACGTCACCGTCGTGGACGGTCCGCATGATCCGCGTGGCCGTCACCGCGCCGTACCCGGGCTGCAGCGCCCGGTACGTCAGCAGGGCCTGCCGGTGCCGCTCGCCGAACATCCGGTACCCGGCCCCGGTGCGGGCGGCCGGGGGCAGCACACCGGCGTCCTCGTAGTTGCGGACCTGCTGCGTCGACAGCCCCGCCGCGCGGGCCAGGTCCACGGTGCGCAGCCGCCGCTCGCCGTTCGTCACCGTGCGCAGCCTATGCCGGGGCGGGCGGGCCCGTAACGCGGGACGTGTCGCTTCAGGGGACGGACGCCCACCGGGGGCCGGCTCGTCCCCGGCGCCCGTCCCGGGACCCGGTCCGTCCTGGGACGCGGTCCGTCCCGGGGCCCGGCCGGTGCCGGCCTCTACGTCCCGTCCGCGCCGATCGACCGCCAGATGCGCTCCGGCAGGATCCGCGCGGCCTCCTCCAAATCGACGTCCCCGACGCTCAGCCACCGCCGGCTGACCCCGACGACGGGGCCCAGAAGGAGGGACTCCAGCAGGGCGGGCGGCAGCGCGGCGAGCTCGCCCTGCTCCACGTACCGCAGTGCCCAGGTGGTGAGCGGGGGCATCCTGGCCTCCTGGACGTCGCGGAGTTCCTTGCCCCCGGACATGCCCACCTGGTCGGCGCGGGAGGAATGCAGGAGGCGGCTCACGTCGGGATGCTCCTGGACGAAGGCCAGGTAGGCGCGGACCAGTGAACGGACGCCGGTCCGCGCGTCGTCCGAGTGCCGCACGGCGTCGGCCAGTTCGTCGAGCAGCCGTCCGAGCCAGCGCGTCAGCAAAGCGTTGACGAGCCCGTCGATGCTGCCGAAGTGGTGGTAGAGACTGCCCAGGCTCACGCCGCTCGCCCTGGTGATGGCGCTGACCGTGAGTCCCTGTTCCCCCTCATCGGCGTACAGGCGCAGGGCGGCGTCCAGGAGGAGGTCGTAGGTGACCTCGCCTCGGTGTTGTTTGGGGCTCATGGGCAGGCGCGCTCTCGTCGGTCGTCGTCCCGGGGTGCTGCTCGCGGTTGTCCGTTTCTAGAACTATTTTCTAGAAGCTCCTTCCAATCCTATGCTCTCCTGTCCCAGACTGACTCCTGCGGGACGCTCGCGTCCGCCCGGACTTCGGAGGGGAGTGGGCGGACCGCGGGCCCCGCTCGTCGGGACAACGGGGAGACGGGGCTGACGTGTTGGAGCTGGACGGCAGCGGAGCCGAGCCGCTGGAGGACGGGGACCCGCGGTGGATCGGCCCCGTCCCGCTGATCGGACGCCTCGGTTCCGGCGGCATGGGCCGGGTCTACCTCGGCGTCCACGAGGGCCGGTACGCGGCCGTCAAACAACTCCTGCCCTCCGTCGTCGCCGAGGACGAGGACTTCCTGCGCCGGTTCGGACACGAGCTGGACAACCTCGGCCGCTTACCCGCGGAGGCGACGGCGCCGCTGCTCGCGGGGGACAGGGAGGCCCGGCCGCCGTGGTTCGCCACCGCCTACGTGCCCGGCATCACCCTGACCGAGGCGTTGGAGGCCAACGGCGGTCCGCTGCCCGCCGAGGCGCTGTGGCTGATTCTGCGGGAGGCCGCCAAGGGGCTGGCGGCGGTGCACGCGCTGGAGATGGTGCACCGGGACCTGAAGCCGTCCAACGTGATGCTGACCCTGGACGGGCTCACCCTCATCGACTTCGGGGTGGCGCGGGCGGCGGAGCAGAGCCAGTTGACGCGGACGGGCATGGTGGTGGGCACGCCGGCGTACATGTCGCCCGAGCAGGCGTCGGGGAAGCGGGCGTCCAGTGGTGTCGTCGAC
>NZ_JOGV01000032.1:0-82521 GCF_000721365.1 Streptomyces sp. NRRL F-5650
CATACATGTCAACCGGCCTCGATGAGAGGGAATCCGACGATGCATCACCCGAGAGAGCGAACAAGCGATGGCGCTGATGCATCACGGACACCTGCTGTGTAGCGTTTGGGCTCCGGCTGCGCCACCCCTGGCCCCTTCAAAAGAGACCCGCACCATTCCAGAATTGCGCTGCCTTGAATTGCTCAGCCACAGAACGGAACCCCAGACATGAGTAAGCCAAAATTTGGCGTGCGGAGGTACCGGAGCCGACCGGCCGCTAGGCCGGGCGGCGGAACCATCCACCGGCACCAGCCACGCCTCCATGCTTTTGATCGTCACGGCTGGTACCACCCGAGACGCAGCTCCGCTGGTGCCGCCTACGGTCCGCACCGGTCCCACGGAGCCGCACGCGAAGCCGCCTCAGCCCTGGTCCGGGAACCGAGGCGCAGCAGCTGGTGGGCCGCCGGCGGATGGATCCGTGGCCTCACCCGCCCGGCCGCAGCCTGCGCCGTTGCATGCAGCGGCTGGAGGGCATGGCGCGGGCCGTGGAGGGCGCGCCTCTAAAGATCAGATAGCCGCAACGCGCTGACCTGCGAAAACGCGGACGATGCATGCACCCTGGGTGCATAGATCGTGGTCGCGGGCGGCGAGATGCATGCACGTAGGTGAATAGATCGTTCCTGTCCAGAGACACGCCCGCCGCATGCATGGATCCCCTGCATAACATCGCAGATCTGCTATGTTATGCGGCACCAACGATCATGGAGGAGAGGCCCGTGGCCCAGCCCTTGAGGCGCAGCGCGGAGGCGCTGGTGGAGGCGTCACGGCTGGCCCCCGCGCCCCCGCCCTCGGATGCCGTCAACGGCATGGAGTCGGCGCGGGATCTGCTGAAGCGGTTCGAGAAGCTCGCCAAAAAGGGCGGCACGTTCAGCACGAATCCCGAGGTCAAGCCGTACGTCTTCTACGGCACCCAGCACCTGAGCATGGCCCAGGTGATCGAGGACAACCTCTGGAAGTTCGACCTGAGCACGATGTCCCGCAATGTGCTGGACCACCTGAAGACTCACCACGACGACCAGGCGCTGGTGGAGATGACCCAGAGCAGCCTGGCCGCGAAGTTCGGGTGCTCGCAGTCGAAGGTGTCGCGCGCGATCAGCCAGCTGAGCCGTCACAACTTCACCTGGAAGGAGCGGCGAGGGGTGTACCGGGTCCACCCGCTCTACGCTTACCGGTGGGGCAGCGTGAAGCAGCGGCGGCTGGTGAAGTCGCTGGAGAAGGTGCTCCTGGAGCACGAGATCGTCATTCCGACCGTGAGGAACGAGGCCACGCGATGAGCAGCACCGTCCCTGGTTTCCACAACCCGGAGATCTTCGAGGTCCTGCCGAACGCGTGCCTGTCGCCGACGGCCCGCGACGTGTTCGACGTCCTCACCGCCCGCCAGGAGCCCGGCGGCCTGGTCCGCATCCGGCAGCAGGAGATCGCCGAACGCCTCGGGCTGACCCAGTCCGTCGTCTCGCGCGCGATCGGCCAGCTGCGGGACAAGGGCATCCTGAGCGAGCGGCAGCGCAAGGGCACCGTGCTCATCCACCCGCTGCTGGCCGGCTACGAGTCGCTGACCCACATGGTCAACCACCTCAAGGACCCCGACACGTTCGTGTGGCCGCTGAACTTCCCCACCGGCGACATCCGGCCCCCGCGGGCCCGAGACGCCCGCACCGGCACCGACTTCGACCCCGACCCGGACGGCGGCGAGGACGCCCCCGCCCCCGAGGTCCGGCCCACCCTCCGGCTAGCCGGCTGAACCGCCGCCGCACCCTCGCACCATCACGGCGCCCCCCGACCGGGAGGGCGCCGTCGTCGTTCCCGGCCGGGACCGCAGCGCGCCAGTAGCACCGGCTACACCCGATCGTTCTGGAGCAGCAGAACACCCCGGCGCCACCCGCTGCACCATCCCGGGGCCGGCCTGCAACCCGTGCAGCACCCTTGTGCTACGCGGGCCCATGTAAATGCTGCGCTGCACCCACGACACCGCCCTGCTGGCATCCGACGGCCACCACCAGGAGCAGCACCAGGTCCCTGCCGCAGGCCCTCGCCTCACACCTGACAACCTCACAGCACCCCACGCCCACCAGGGAAAACAGGGTGTGTGACTCACAGTAGGAGCCGGGTGTCCGCGAGCGGCGACGGTCAGAGGACGGTGCCGTGCAGGGCGCGGCGGTCACCGGATATGGCGTAGCGGCGGGCGGCGAGGCCGTGTTCGAGGGGCTCACCGATCTCCTCACAGAGCAGGGCGAGGACGTCGGCCGCGTCGGTGTCGGACAGGTAGGCCGGCGCGACTTCGAGCATCAGCTCGCCGATCGCGTGGGTGCTGGCGGCGAGTTCGTCGATAACGCGGCGCAGCGCGGCGACGGCCGGGTCCGCCGACGGATCGACGGGCGGCGGGGGCGGCGCGGTTCGGATGTCACGGACGGCCTGGCGGACCACCGCGCGCACCGTGGCCTCATCGAGGGTCTGGAGGCCGCTGTGAGCGAGCGCGGCGAGTCGGCGGGTGATCAGCTCCGCGACGTCACCGCTACGGCCGGAGACGGCGATCAGGGCGCGCTGGGACAGGCCGTAGTCGAGCGCGGCCGCGCCGTCCGGGTCGCTGTCTCGCGTGCGAGACGTCTCGGTGCTGGCGGTGACCGCGCCGTGGATCGCGGTGAGGGAGCGGGCGACGTCGAGCAGCCGGTACGCCTGCGCGCGGCTGATGCCGAACTCCGCGGCGCAGTACGACTCCCAGCTGCCGTGCCCGAGCGGTACCCAGACGCGGGCGGCGTGCGCGTCGCGGACCCGGGCGGCGAGCACCGCCACGGAGCGCCGGACGTCGTCCATCGCCTCGCGCAGCCCGGCCGTCATCTCCCGGGCGCGGGACGCGGTCAGCGGCGGCCGCGCTGGTTCGGCGCCGTGCTCCTGGTCCTCGTTGTGCTCGCCCACGATTCCATCGTCCTGCGCGCCGGCGGGCTGCACCAGGGCGCGCGGGAGCGGGGTGCGCCAGCTTCACCTCACACCCTCACAGCCTCATAGCTCACCTCGTCTACCTGGGGAAACAGGCTGTGAGGCTCACAGACCTCACAGCGTGACACCGGGTGCGGTGGCTGCGGGGGTGCCCTCGGTCCCGGCACACTCAGCCCACCAGCGTGCGTGGACAAGGAGCAATGCGATGCCCGTGAAGATCACCCCCGACGACGCGTTCGACGAGGAGAGCGACACCCTGCGGGTCGGGCGGCACGAGCTGGAGCGGCTGCTGCTGGAGTTCCGTGCGCTGGTCGCGAAGCAGGAGCCGGGCAGCTGGAGCCACATGACGGACTACGACCTGTCCTTCGAGCGCCTGGCCGACGCCGTCGACGCGGCGACCGCGGCCCGGCGGGGTGACCGCTGGGAGGGCCCCGATCTGCGGATGCGCTGCACCACGACCGAGGCCGCCTACACCTGGCCCACGGGCGCCCCGTACGAGGGTGGGACGCCGGTCGTGTGGAACGTGCCGGGCTACGGTTCCCACGCCGCCTCCGGCGATCCCCGGCGTCCCCGGCCGAAGGCGCTGTGCGGCTTCAGCTGGTCGACGCAGGAGGGCCGTGTCGTGGACGGCCTGCCGGACTGTCGCGAGTGCCTGCGCGAGGTCCAGCTTGGTGCCGAACGGCCCCGCAGCCGCTGATGACTGCCGGGCGGCTACGCGTTGCCGTCGGGGTGGCAATCGGTGGATACGGCCGTGGCTACGATGCGGAACACCCTGACCCCGGCAGTTGCGATGCCGGGGTCAGGGCGTTGCCACTGGGTGGCTATCCGAGCCAGGTGATGGTGAGGACGGACAGGCGATGCAGGGGGCGGTTCACCCAGTAGGTGAGGGACATCTGGCCGACGGAGGCGTGGCGGATGTCGTCGCCCTCGGGGTCGTCGGCGTTCCACTGCGAGAAGCCCCACGGGTCGCTGGCGGCGGCGTCCAGGACGTCCCACACCATGTCTTCGACGTGCTCGGGCAGGGTGTCGAGGACCTTCGCGGCCGGGGCGGAGAAACGGACCGCGTACGGCGGCTGTTCGGTCACCGGCGCCGCCCGCGGAGCTCCGCCATGTCGATGAACTCGCTGTCGTCGTAGCCGGAGGCGACGAACGCGTCGACGGCCGGGGCGGAGGCGAGACGGCCCTGCCACTCCTGGACGACCTCGTACAGCGGCGCGAGGGAGAACGTGCGCCGCGATTCCTCGAGGGCAGCCGCCCACTCCCGCTCGAAGGCCGGCACCCAGGTGTCCGCGCGCCGGTCGGCGCGCAGCTGGGCGAGGAGTTCGGCCGGCGCCCCGGGCGCGGGGGCGTACGGCGTGACGGGTGCGTGGTCGGGCTGCGCGCTCATCTGGTCCTCCCGGCGGGTCGTCTCCTCACGGTACGCGCGCCGGGTGGCCGTGGATGCGGGCATGGACGGATCCCCTCCTACTGGGTGCTGGGCCGGATGATGTGGCCAAAGCCGAGGGCGTGCGGCCTGGCGTGGTAGCCGAAGGCGTTGAGGATGCTGCCGAGGGCGAGGTGCATCGTCGCGCGGGTGGTCTCGTAGCGGACGACCACGTCCTCGCTCTGGCGGCCGGCATCCTGCATGTCGGTCGCGGCCTCGTGGAGCCGGTCGTGCATGCCCCAGCTGACGTGCACGTGGTCCAGGTCCTCGAAGACGGAGACGAGGAGGCCGCCTTCGGGGTCGTCCTCGTGGCCGGGCGCCACCGGCGTGAAGCCGGCGCTCTCCAGGTCGAAGCGCACCCGGGCCGCGAGGGCTTCGAGTTCCGTCATCGCCAGTCCAGCTCCTTCTCCCAGTCGAGGAAGTCGGCGCCTTCCTCCTCCTGGCGCTGGTAGTCGTCGGCGGCCTGGCGGTTCGCCGCGCGTTCGGCCTCGTTCTTCGGGTCCGGGTACGGGTAATTGTGACTGAGTGTCCGAGTTGGCGAGTTGAGACGTCCCGGACACTGGGCGAAACGTTGAGCTGCGGGTGTTAGCCGGGAGGAAGTGGCGGGATGACGGAAACGCGCGATACCGACGGTGCAGACAGCCCGGTCAGCCCGATTTGTCCTTACTGCGGTCCTCAGCCTTACGAGCTGCTATGTCGATCCTGCAGAGCCGTCGCCGTACTCAGCCCGGATGGCTCGGGCTACCAGTGCCCTGAGTGCTCGCGTCACATCAGAGTGGAGGGCTATTGCGGTAAGTGCGGCGTTTCACTCGACCCGTACGGCAACGTCACGACGATCAGCGGCCGAGTGGAAGACGTGCTGCAGGTCTATGCGATGGTGCTGGCTCAGGGGGCCGCCGCACGACTACCGCAGGCGTCGGTGCAGTACATCGTCAATTCCACTGTCGCGCAGGGGACCAACGTCACGCAGAACCTTGCTGATGCCGGAGCTGGCGAGCTTGCTGCGCTAGTCAGACAGATGGCCTCACGACTTTTCCCGGACGAGGCGGACCGAACGGCAGCGGTCCAGGACGCTCAACAAGCCGCCGATCCGCAGCAGCCTTCGGCGCAGCGGGTCAGCGCCTTGCAGCGGCTCCGAACCGCCCTGACTGAGGGTGGGACTGCGGTCGGAGCCGCCACCATCGTCGCTCTACTGGACCGAGTGGTGTCTTTGCTCGGAGGCTGACGACTCATCCGACTACCCCGCACGGCCCCTCAGTCCGCCAACTCGTGCGCTCATCCGCCAACTGAAATGCTCAGTCACAGTAATTGATGCTCGCCATAAAGGGTTCCGGAATTAGTAGTCGAGATCCAGGTAGTCGATGTCGTTGATTTCCACGTCCGACAGTCCCATAGCGCGACCGCCGCCGTCCTGGAAATAGACCTCCTTGAACCCTTCAGCGATGATTCCGCGCATCTGCTGGTCGCTGGCCCCCGCGTCGCGGGCGTCGAAGAGACGGCGGGCGTACTCCGGGGGAAGGTGCACGGTGAGGCGGCGGAACCGTCCGTCGTCGGTCGTGCCGACCGGCGCGGTGTAGCCGAACCGGGCCCGGGTCTCCACGGTGATCCCGGTGCTGGTGGCCGCCTGCTTCTGCCGGCGCTTGCGCACGAGCGGCTGCCACCGCTGTCGCACGGCGTCGTCGATCTTCGCGGCGACGTCGGCGCGGGCGTGCTTGCGGGCGCCGCGCCGGTAGCGGTTGACGGAGTCGGCGGTGACTCCGAGCTCCGCCGCGACGGCCTTCGCGCTGCCGAACTGCTTGATCAGGAATCCGATCTGGCCCTTGAGGGTCTTGGGCGGCTCCTTGGTGAACGCCTCCCGGTCGGCGCGCTCGATGGCGTCCTCGATCTCTCCGGCCACGGCTTTAGCTCCCTTCGGGGGTGGGGTCCTGGCCGTCGGGGTCGACCAGCCGGAACCAGGTCTCGCGCGTCTCGCGCAGGTCATGCCGCCACAGTTCGAACCGCGGCGAGGCCCGGCGGGCGCGCAGGGAGAACTGCAGGGCCTCCATGCGCGCCTCCAGGCGGTCCAGCGTCCGTTCCCGCTGCGCGTCGGCCTCGAGAGACCGTGCGCCGCTGGTGTCGGTGGCCACGTCCCTACTCGCCCTCGTCCAGGACGGCGTCGCCGCCCTTGATGTGGCGGGCCGGGTTGAGGCCCTTCTCCATCAGCTCCACCGCCCACAGCATCGGCTGGACGCCCTCCAGCTTCGCCAGGCCCGGCGTCGGCCCGAGGCGGAAGCCGCCCGGCTGCGGCTTGCCGGACGCGGCGTAGGGGAGGAAGTCCAGCGGGCTCGCGCCCGGCGAGGGGTAGACGACGCAGTCGGAGAGCACGGCGAGCGGGAACAGCCCGGTCATCTTCGCCATGTTGTTGAGCTTGCGGTGCATGTTGACCCGGGCCTTGCTGATGACGGCGGCCCGGATGTCGGGGCGCCAGGTCGGCCGCTCCAGGGCCGGCCACCGCTCGCCCTCCTTGTAGTGCTTGCCCTGCGGGCGCTCGCGGAGCTTGCCGACGCCGCCCTTCACCGTGGCCTTGATAGCGGACAGGACAGCGGCCAGAGCCGGGTCGACCTGCTTGTGCTGCTCCATCGCGGCAAGGAACTGGCGGTCGTCCAGGTCCTTGGTGACGCCGAGGTCGGCAAGGGTGTCGACGTACGCGTTCTTGAGCCGGTCGTGCCACGGGTCCAGGTACGCGCCGGTCTCGCGGCGCAGGTACGCCTCGATCGGATGGACGTCGTAGCCGAGCTCCTGGGCGTAGGCGACGGTGTGCGTCTGGTACCAGGCCGGGCCCGTCGGCCGGGAGCCGTCCGGCGTGAACGGCGAGGGCAGGCGCGGGTCCAGCTCAATGTGGGACAGGTCGACCAGCCACGAGCCGGGGATCTTCGGATTGAACTTCGGGGCGTGGAAGTGGTCCGGAGCGCTGAGGCCGACGACCAGGCGAGCCGCGGCGGCGAGGAACGCGGTGTTGAGGTCCAGGCCGACCGCGAAGGGCATCATGCACTCCTCATCGCTGAGCGAGTCCACCGACCGCACCCACTGGTACGCCTCCTCGTTCAGGAACCCGCCCGTCCAGCCGGACTGAACGACCACCGGGTGCTCCGCGGTGGCCTCCGGCGGCGCCGGGTCCATCGGCTCCGTCCCCAGCGACCCCGGGTTGTAGCCGGAGATCCAGTTGCCGGTCTCCTCATCGCGCTCCGGCTTCGTCGGCGGGCGCAGCGCCGTCATCAGCTCCAGGCCCGAGACGGCCGTGGACCCGCGCGGGGTGATGACCCGCTGCGCGTACACCCCGAGGACGCGGGCGATGTCGGCCGGCTCCATCTCCGCCACGCCGGGCCAGGACCGCTCATCGAGGGCGTCCCACGACAGGATCGCCAGATGCACGCACTGCCGCTCGCGTCCCTGCGCCTTGCGGTAGATCCGCGCCCACGGGCCGAACCCGCGCTGCGTGAGCTGCCACTTGGTCTTCGCCACCTGCTTGACGACCGGGTGGTCCTCCGGCAGGCGCAGGGAGCGGCGCTGCTCGTGGCCCTCCAGGCGCTCCGGCAGCCCGAGCTTCACGGCGGCTGCAGCGGTGAGCACGATCAGCGGGTCGGAGTCCTTGCCGTACCGGTTGAGCTTCGGCGCGCCAAGGCCGGACTCGCGCAGCGTCCACTCCACCAGCTCCGGGATCGTGGTCGCCGGGCAGTCCAGCACGATCCCGTCGACGCCGTACGCGGAGCCGTCGCCGTCCAGCACGGCGAGCGGGCCGTGCGGGAAACGCGAGTCGACCGCAGGCTTTGTCGCCTTCTTCGCCGCCGGACGCCGGGACGACGTCGCCGGGCGTCCGGCCGGACGGGCAGGACCCTCGGGTACCGGCTTCACCGCAACACCGATCTCGGGCTCAGCCTCGCCCTGCTCAACGGTGGGCACGCGGGTGAACGTCTGCGGCACCTCGGGCTGAGGTGCGATGGCCGGGGCCGGGGCGGCGGAAGCCGCGTGGGCGGGGTACTTCGCCGCCCACCCCTTCAGCAGCCGCTGGTACGCCTCCAGGCGCGGCGACTTCGGCTCGGAGCGGCCGTTCTCGTAGTTCTTGACCGTCTGCACGGTCGACTTCAGGGCCTGCGCGAGCCGGGCCTGGGTGATGCCGGCAGCCTCGCGGAGCCGGGCGCGTTCCGCCGGGGGCGGGAGCTGCGGCTCCTCCGCCAGCAGTGCGTCGATATTCGCGAACAGCTCTTCCTCGGATGCCATGCGTGCATCTCCTCTCGTACCCCCACCCTAGCAGCATTTAGCCTACGTTTTAACCCGTTTCTTTAACCCTGTCGGAGTCACTTTCCGGGTCGGAGTGGACGACCGGCGCAAGGCCCTGGCTCACAGCTGACAGGCTCCGCATGCAACGCCCTCACCTGGGGAAACACGATGTGAGGCTCATAGACGGCAGGCCGAGTTGCCGAGAGATCACCCCGTTGGTCGGGCGGGCTCGCTACGGTGACGACCATGGTGGATCAGAGCGAGGCGCAGACGTGGTCGGAGCGGGCGCGGCTGGGTGCTGTGGAGCCGCCGCCGGGCGCACCGGCCGGGACGGTGCGGATGGTCACCGGCGGCCGGGCCCGACAGGTGAGCGAGCAGGAGGCCCGCGACTTCGGGATCTCCACCGACCGGGTGTGCCTGGAGATTGAGCACGTCTTCTACGACGCCGACGACGACGTGCTGTGACACACGATCACCGTCGACTTCAGCGGCCAGCCGTACGTCACCCGGCACGTGCCCACTCCGAGGAAATCGCCCGCCGCGAGTAGCCGGGCCCCCTCCCGGACGCTCCCGCTGATCGGCGGTTCCAGGTGTGCGCGGCCGGTACGGTGCCCACGACGACGTCGACAGCAACATGGGGAGAGCGTGGCGAAGGTCCGAGACCGTAGCTAGGCTACGGGGTGCCAGCCGGCCTGAACACGTGTGCGTGTCGCGGGTGTTGGCGCGCTGTGCTTCCACTATAGTGCGGGGCGCGTGCGACATGCGTGAGCCTGGGACGCCGACGTGTCCCGGGTCGGCCGACAACAAGGCGCCCCGAAGCGGGCTTGAGCCTTATTGCGCTGTCTGAGTGGCCGTTGCGGGGCCCGTGGTTGATGCCTCGAGAGCCCGATTGTTGAGCCCACGACCCTCTGTTTCCGAGCCCACCGGGGATGAAACAGCCATAGAGCGGCCCTGGCAAGGCACCGAGACCAGTGAACGTCGGCACGGCCTCAGCAAGACTCCACGTAGGCAACGTGGTGGTCGGGCTGAGAGCCGTGTGCCCCCGGTCCGGCCACCGGAAAGGTCATCCGGACCGTTGAAGTTCAACCCGTCGTTCGGCGTCAAAGTGCTGCTGGTCGTGATCTGCGCCCTGGTCTCGATAATCGTGGCCACCGGCGCTGGAATCCTCACCTACACCACCGGGGTGTCCCCCGCCGAGGCCGTTCTGTCCGCAGGGGGCACCTTCGCTGTTTCCATGACGCTCGGGCTCACGACGCTGGCCGTGCTCGGCCTCGTCTGATGGCCGGCCCGGCTGGTCTCGCGGCAGCGGACCGGCCGGGTCCCTTCCTCCACGGCCTGCCTGCCCGCCCTGTGCCTGCCGGAGATGGCCGGCCTGCCCAAGCCGAGCGTGAACGCCCGCCACAGGCTCCACCACATCGCCAACCGGGTCCGCTACAACCCCCGCCTCACCGACATCGCTGCCACCCAGCTGCAGGCGGCCGCCGACGAATGCGTCCGCTGAGGCCGCCTGCTCACCCCACCGCGCAACGACGACCACAAGCACCGGACCGTCGCGATCGCCGAGGACCTGGCCCTGCTCAGTACCAACCCCACGCACCTGGCCAAGGCCTGCGCGCTGCTGGCCACGCTGGAACAACCCGCCGTAGTCTCCACCCCGCCCAGCCCTCACCTGTCCCGCATCACCGCCGACACCGACCTGCTCAGTCCGGTCCGTCTCCTGGAGCACAACTACCAGCACCAGCGCGTCACCGCGCTGACCGCACTCGCCGGCAACCCGTACACCCCGCCCGCCGCGGTCACCGACACCCTCCCCGGACTGCACCCGCTCGAACTCGCCTGGATTGACCACCACAACGACGTCCCCGACTGGCTGCACACGGCCGCGGCCGCCCTCGCCCCGGCCGACACCAACGGAGCCGTGCTGCGGCTGCTCACTGACGAGGAGCTCGACCGCCATCCCGACAGGGCCGCTGTGCTGCAGTCCTGGCTCGACGCCTCCGAATCCGAGGGGTTGTGGTCACGCCGGGACGTCTACCGCGCCGTCGTGAAATCCCGCTACCGCGCCCTGGCGCACCTGCGCTAGATCCCAGCAGACGAGATCCTCTCCCGCCACGAACCCGAGGTCGCGCTGAAGCTCCTGCTGGACCACTGCGGGCGCAGCACCGACCGGTGGGAAGCACTCGCCGCCGCCATGACCTTCGACTACGACGGCGAGGAGATCACCTTCGGAGAGCTCCTCGACTCCCTGGACGGCGCACCCGCCCAAGCGCGGACTCCCTGACCCGGCTGCCGGCGGATACGCCTTCGTCAGGGGTCATGCCGTCACCCGCCAGCACCACTCCGAAATCGGCACCATCCCCCTCCCCCAGCCCACTCTGGTGGACCAACTTCGCAACCTCAATCCTTGTGAGGGCTGATAGTGGGCCAGCTCCCATCCGTCTGAACGTTGCCCTCGGGAGTCGTCAGGCCAGGAAGGCCGGCATGCACTCGAACGGAGTAGGGCCAGAACCGGCATCGACGCCTTTTGCCTCTCTCCTTCCGGGCGGCCGAAGCCGTGCGCCGGGTGGGGCAGCCGTGCGTGATGAAGATGGCTGATCCGGTGTTCTAGACAACAAGTCCCTCAGCGGTGACGCTGTGTCCAACCGGTGGGGGTCAGGGGGAGGGACCATGCGGCGAGTGGAGGAACTGCGGGAGCGGACTGTCTGGAAGAGCGATCCGCATACGCAGGTCAAGCACCTCGTGTATCGGCACTACCTGCAGTGCTGGATGGGCAAGATCCTCCAGACATTCCCCGAGGCCACCATCGTGGACGCCTTCGCGGGCCCGGGCATCTACACCGACGGTCCGCCCGGCTCCCCCGTTGTGGTCGCCAAGACCTTCCTCGAGCACACGGCGTACCGGCGTTTCAGCAAGCTCAACCTGGTGTGTCTCGAAGAGCGGCCCGACCGGGTGGAGGAACTCCAGCGGCAGTTCGCCAAGCTGCCCCCGTCCCCGCAGCTGAACATCAGCGTGCAGCCGCCCGGCGTCTTCGCCGAACAGCAGCCCCGGCTGTCCGCGCTCGCCCACCGCGGCCGCGCCGAGACTCCCGTGCTGTGGCTGATCGACCCGTTCGACCTGAAGAGCGCACCATTCTCGCTGATCAGGCAATGTCTCGCCGGACCCCGTGACGAAGTGCTGTTCACCCTGTTCACAAACGAACTGCACCGCTTCTGCCAGCGCGATGGCTTCGACAAGACGATGACCTCGTACTTCGGCGGTGATCACTGGCAGGTGGCGAAAGCCGAGCGGCGCGGCCGCAGGGAAGCGTTCGCCACGGCCTACCAGCAGGGCTTCAAGAACCAGGGACTGTTCACCGGCAGCTTCGGTGTGAAGGTCAGTAACCAGAGCGCCCGCTACCACCTGATCCTGGCCACCCACAGCGAAGCAGGCCTGAAGTGCTGGGCCCCTGTGGCCTGGAAGCTGGACCATTACAGCGGTCAGGGCGCCTCCGCGGAGACGGCAGGGGCCCTCTCGCTGTTCGACGAAGCCTCGGTCGTGGACCGGCTGGACGTCGCACTGCGCGCCCATGCCGGCACCGAGCAGCGGTGGGAGACGCTGTCCAGCCAGGCGGCCCGGCTGAACCACATGGACAAACACCTGCGCCAGGTCCTAGACAACCTGGCCGCCCAGGGCCTGGCCTTCCGCGTTGACCCCGTCCGGGCGCGCACCTCCTGGCCGGAAGGGTGCACGGTGCGCTTCTACGCCCCCGAGGACGTCGCCGACGAAGCCTCCTAGCTGGCAGGAAGCACCAGTTGGCGGTCCGGCATGTCGTCCCAGGTGCGGCCATCCAGCTCGCGACCGCCGGCCTTCGGCGTGCGGCCGCCCCACTGCTTGAAGAAGAAGGCCACCCCGGCCTCCTGGCAGGTGTCCCGGATCTGCGTCACCCACGCTTCCTCCAGCGGCCGGTGCCCAGGCCCGGACTCGCCGCCCGCGATGACCCAGTCGATCGCCGTAAGTTCCAGCCCATCCAGCGGCCCCAGCAGCGGCTCGCACGAGAGGAACTTCACCGCCGCCGGCACCTGCCGGAGGTCGTCGACGCGCGGCAGTTCCTTCGCGCTCTCCACGGACACGCCCATCCACAGGTTGTCCGGCCATTCCAGCCGGTCGGCGACTTGCCGTAGACGTCGCGCCCTCTTGGTGAGCACCTGGTAGGTGTGCTGCGGGGTTTCTGCGATCACATCGAAGACGCGCCGCACGTAGTCGAGCGGTACCCGAGCGTGGAAGAGGTCGCTCATGGAGTTCACGAACACCGTACGCGGACTCTTCCATCCATACGGCACGCGCAGGGCGTCCGGATGCAGCGTCAGCCCGAAGCCGGGCCCGGAGGTGCGCGGGTCACCGTCGGTCTGGTACTTCGGCGATCCCATGGCCTTCAGTCGCTTCGCCAGCGTCAACGCATAGCAGTTGTCGCACCCGTGGGAGACGCGGTCGCACCCCGTAGTCGGGTTCCACGTCGCCTCGGTCCACTCGATCGCACTGCGGTCACTCACCGGCCGGCCCTCCATCCCCTCGAACCGAGCCTCATCTCCGACGGCCCGGCCGCGGCCCGCTGTGTGCCCAACGACCCGTCACGCCACCGGATACCGGCATCCAACCATCCGACGTCCGCGCCGTACCCATTACCCCACACATCGAACAGGCGTTCCCCTTCTTTTGCTAGTACGCAGTGCCGTAAACCGGCCATCGCCATCGGCTCGCGCCCGGCACGCGGGACCGCCCGGGCCGCGCGCGGCTTCGGTTTCGCCGTACGACTGTTGCGGGTCTTCCACTCCGACTCCATGCGTGGCCTGCAGGGCGACGCGGGCCAGGTCGACGCCGGACAACTCCGCGCTCACGCCTGCCCCCAGGCGGTGTGCCCGAGGACCAGGTGGCGGGTGCCCGACAGTCGCTGCGCCTGGTCGACCAGCTGGTTGCTGAACAGCGCCTGGCAGACGTCTCCCCGTACTGGTCGATGTGGTCGAACACCACCTGGTGGTGTGGTCCTTCACCGCCCGCACCCGCCAGTCGCGGACCTGCTCACGGGTCAGGTCCTCGAGGACCAGCTCCTGGCCGCCGTCGACGTCGTCCGACTGCGGAGCGGGGGCAACGGCAGCCGGGCGGGGCGCGGGCAGCACGACCGGGGGCACCGGCGCGGCCGGTACGTCGGGGCCCGGCCGCGCGGCCGCGGCTTCGGCACGGGCCTGAGCTGCGGCGGCCTGCCGGGCGCGGACCTGGTCCCACTCGTGTGCGCCCATGCCCTGGCCGTCACGTCCTGATGCAGCTGCTTGGCGGTGGCCGCCCGCCGCTCCGCTACCGAGGCGCCGGGCATCGCGGCGTCGACGGCGGCCGCGACCGCGCGGCGCTGGTCCCGTCAGTCGGCCTGCTTCTCCTCGCAGCGCGGGCAGTCCTGCCCGGAGTCAAGCAGCACCCGGTCGTCGCACCGCCCGTCACCGCACTGCTGGCGCTGCGGCAGACCGACGCCTCGAGCTGGCCGGTCTCCGGGTGGAACGCGACGGCCGCGACGCGGTGGGGCGGCTGCGGGGTGACGGCTGCGGCAATGTCCGGCCAGCGGACCAGGACGCTGCCGCCGGCGGCCGGAACGTCCCAGGCCCGGTCTGCCATCAGCCCTTGTAGCACGGCAGCGAACCCGGTCGGCTCCCGGCCCTCCCGGCGCGTGCTCGAGACTGGCAGCCCAACGAGATCCTTGAGCGGCAGGTGCGGCGGGCTCGTGGTGGGACGCCGTCGGAGGGCTTGAGCTGACGTGCCCCCAACCGTAGCTAGGCGGTGACGTGTTCGTTGTGCGCCGTGGTGCGCTCGGTGTCACCGGACGGCGCCTGCTGTGATCTGCGTCACCTGAGTGACGCATTGCTGCTGGTGAGGCAACTAAGTGTGATTAATCGACGACTGTGTGTGCGAAGAAGTTGGGGCGCGATGTAACTCGTATGGGGGTAGGGATCGGCGTCCGGGCAGAACACGCCGTTGTTCTGCCCGACAGCGCCGTTGCCGCCGGGCTTCGATCCTGGATCATTAAGGAGGCTTCGTGGGGCCCACTCGGACCCGGTACACGCACGGCTCGGCCTGCGCCTACCGGATGACCACTGCGTGCTCCGGAGCCATCGAAGAGTCTGCCGGCGGCGCCGGCTGGGCTCGCTCCACCCCCGGTCTGGTCGGCCGCCGGCGCAGCCGGAAGATCCACCCGTATCAACCGCTCGTACGTCCGCATGCCTGTGACCGTCCGGCAGCATGGGGTGAGCGATGAGCGAACCGACGAACGACCCGTACGACCTCGTCGGTCCCGACGGCCTCGGCTCTGGTCCACCGGGCCTTGACCCCCGGGGGGAGGAGTTCTTCCGGGAGCACCTGGAGTCCTTCCGGCGGTACGCCGTCTACCGTCTGCGCAACCCGCACGACGCGGATGACGCTGTGATGAACGCGGTTCTCACTATGCACCGGAAGATAGAGCGGATCCTGGCGGCTGAAAGTCCGATCAAGCTGGCGATGAAGGTGCTCCAGGACAGCATCACCGACTACTGCCGGCGCAGTGTGCGGATCGCCGACAACGAGCGTCTGGTGCCGGAGATGCCACCCGGTTCCCACCTTCACCACCTGACTGAGCTCGGTCGCTATGACCGGCTCGACAGAGCGATGGAGGAACTGGAAGTCATCTCACCGTTGCAAGCCCAGTGCGTGCAGCTACGCGACCTCCTCGGACTGTCGTACGCCGAGATCGCCGAGATCGTTGGCATTACCGACAACGCGGCGAAAACCAATGTCTGCCGCGGGCGCAAGCACCTGACGGAGCTCATGCACGCGGACCTTCCCAAGGAGAAAGGGGACTCCTGATGCCGGAAGACCTCCTGAACCAAGAGACCGGTACCGCCCAGGGCGGCACGGCCGGGAACGCCCCGGGCCGGGCAGCCGGTACCGGACAGCCACTGGAGGCAACGGGAACGGAGGACGCGACGACGCTGCTGCACCACCAGGCCGACACCATCCGCGCGCAAGTCCTGCGGCAGAGCACCGAGGACTTCATGCAGCGTCTCGCGGCGCGCCTTGCTGCGGGGGCCAAGCGGCCGGCACGGGTGCAGTATGCGCCGGCGGGACCACTCGCCGACCCGGATCCCACCGACCAGGAGGAGGCCAGGAAGGTCACTCAGCTGGCTCCGCCGACCTCCGGGCCGAAGGCGCGAACCGTGCGGCCGGCGGAGCGCTCGCACTTGCGACCGCGCTCGCGCCGGCGACGCCCGACACCCATAAATCCCGTCGACCTGCGGGCCAGCCAGTACCTTGCGTTCGGCTACGTCAGTGAGTTGTGCAGCACCGTCCTGCGCTCCGCCGACATCGACACCCTGGACGCCTTCGCGGCCGACTACGACGCCGCCGGTGCCCGGACCTTCGGTTGCCTGCTCTACAGCCTCGACAAGCGTGAATCCGCCACCTACTGGTGGCGGTTCGCCGCTGGCGCCGGCGACCCGCTCGCCGCGCACCTGCTGGCCGCCCACTACACGGCGATCGGGCCCAACGTTGACGCCCGTGCCTGGGTCGCCTTCTGCAGGTTGCTGGGCTTCCGCCCGGACCGGCACGTGCCGCAGCCAGTACGCCACCGGACTGAACTCGCGCCGAACTTCGCTCGCGGGCTCGCGCTGCGTCACGAGGCTCACACCTTCTTGCGCTGCCAGCATCTGCCCGACGCCCTCATGGCCAGATAGCAACCCACCGTCCTTATGACAACGACGTGCCGGCCCTCAAGTGCCGGCACGTCAGGAGGCATGCCCATGAACAACATCATCGAGAACGTCATTGCCGGAACCATCGTCACCGCGATCGCCTGGCTGTCCGCCCTGGCCTGGAGCCGCTGGAACCGCCGCAAAGAGCACACCGACTAGCGGCTTAGGTTTGACGCCTGGCTTTATCGAGCGGTAGTGACGTCACTTGTCGACGAGTGCGGAGGGCGCTCAGAACCACTGTCAGGTGATGTTGATGAGTTCGGGAGGCACTGGGGTTCTTGCCGGTGCCGCGTTGGGGTGCTCCTGGTGAACGGTCCTGCTCAGGCCGTAGATGTACAGCAGTTCAGTCGGTCTTCGACTGCTGCACGGATTAGGCTGACGTCATGTCACCGTCAGGCTGGAGACGCCTCACCGAAGCGCACGGAGTGCGTCGCCGACTGGTCATCGTGGGCGGTCACGTCATCAGGCGTCCCTTCCTGCTCCTCGCCCTTGCAGGCCTGGGCTTCCTTATCACCAGGTTTGGCAAGGACTTCCCCTTGTTCTACGGGATGGCCCCTCTAGGAGCCGTTCTGATCGGCGGGAGCATGGGGCGCTACCGTCCGGACAGCCCAGCTGCAGAGAGCAACGAGGAACCACTGCTGTAGGACGCCAAGGCGAATGACAGACAGCCGGCGCCAGCCTGAGGCGTCCGCGGGACTTGATGGGGTCGTAGAGGGGGCAGGGTGAGGGACATTGCGGTGCAGGTGAATAGCGACTTCGACGGCCGGCTGAAATGGCGCTCTCGCTATCTGATCCACAGGGCCCGCCGCCGAGGCCGGACCGGGATGCTGTTGCAGGTGGACCTACGTGACCCGCCCCGCAGCATGTCACTCAAGTGGTGCCTGGTCTCGGTCACCGAAAGTGGGCGCCAGCTCTGCAGTGTCGATCGGACCAGCATCAGAAAGGTCCGTTTCATCCCCTTGCCACCAGGTCCGCACCCACTGCACCTTGAGGTCACGCGGCATCGCAAACGTCGCTGCACACAGACCCAGCAGAACGTTGTGCTCGGTCAGGGGGACGTTCTCCTGGTGACGTGCGACCCGGTGCAGCCGAACGTCTTCTACCGGCGCAGTCCCGTGGTGGACACCTGGAGTGCGGAGATCCTTCAAGCGGATCCGGACACCTGATCAGCCGAGGCTCGTCGGGGCCAGCTCGAGTTTCGCTTCTGCCACCACGTGTTTGGGCGGTCAGCGGCCCTTGCGGGCCGCTGACCGCCAGGCGCCCGCAGTCGTTCCGGTGCCGTCACTGCTGCTCGACAATCACGGGCCTGTTGATCTCCAACTGACTCCGAAACCGGTCGACAAACGCTGTCCTCAGCAATCGACGAAGCCAGACGCCCGAGCAATGCGGCGCCACAGCAGCGTCTTCCCTGACCGGGCGGCAAGACGGCCAGCGCCCGTCCGAGCCGTCGTCACCCTTGAACTCGCCATCAGATCAAGATGGAAAGAGGTTCAGTGTCCCTGCTTCGCCGTCCTGGAGCGGAACGCTAGCCAGGGACGCTGGCAGCGGCCACTTGCAGCCTCACACGGAGAATTCATCTAGCAGCCGTGCTCTTCGAGGACCTGTCGCGTTTGCCCGTCAGCGGGAGACAGGTCGCCCTTTGAGGCGTGATCAAAGTGCAATTTAGGACGCTGGGGACCGCTTTGACTCGGACTTGCCGTCATGACGCCGGACGTGTCGACTTTGATGTCGACACGTGAACTGGCGTAGTCCGTCTTGGCAAGACATTGCCCCACGCCCCCGTAGGCACGGTCGTACCGGCCGTTGGGCACGCTGTAGGCCCAGGCGCCCATCGTTGCTGCCAGCACCGCTACCGCGACCACCATGATGGCCAACGTCGCCGACAGCCGCGTGAGCTTGTTGCGCATTCGGGAACCTGCGGCCCATGTCCCCCACGCTGCCACCCCTGCGCCTAGCGCGGCGCATGTAACTCCCAGCGCGGCGTAGGAGATCAGGCCGTGTGAGCCGTTACGTGACAGGTGCCAGATGTAAGCGGCCGCCGGGACCTGGGCTACCGCGACGACACACGCGGTGACCAAGGGAGACCGGGGCGTAACCTCACGCTTGCGTACCGGCGTTGCGAGACTGACCGTCATGCAGCAACCTTAGCGGCCCTCTCACCTTCGGACTGTGCGAGGCCGCTACTACGACCTATACGCCCTCTATGACCTGGCCTGATGTAACGAGTGGGCAAGGCCTATGACCAGCGCAGTACCTCTACGGGGCAGCTTCCGCTGCTGCGGGCGGGTGTTGGTCCGACAATGGCAGACTCCGCGGCCGGCTCTTGCGTACCGGACCCGCACCCGCCCGCCGCACGTGGTGATCAGCTTGCCGAGCTGGTGCGGGACCGGCCTGATGACCAACCTGTCCAGCACGGTGCCCGCACTGTGCGCGCCTCAACTGCGGCAAGGTCACCCCACTCGTGACCAGCAGCTACAGAATTCCTGGCTAGTCCTGGATCACGGAGCCGACGCGACGAAGGAAGCCCGACCCGGGACACGCCCTCGACGACGTCTTCGCATTGCCCACCCAGGGCCCGTAGAAGGTGGTCTCGACCCCCCGGATGTCGGTACAGACGATCTTCACCTGGTGGGCGCCGACGACTCCCAGCCCGGAGCAGTACGCGTATCCCGTGTTGCCCTTGGACCAGGTGTTGCAGTCTGCCGACTGCGTGCCCATTTCGCCGGCCGAAGCGTTCGGCGCGAGCGCGCCAAGGCCGAGGAAAACTCCTGCCGCCAGAATTCCGATCTTCTTCGCCTTCACTCTCTTCTCCCCTTTGGTTCGGTGATGGCCCAGCTGCTCCGGGCTGGTCAGAAGAGCTCGACCTGGTAGCCGGCCTTGTAGAAGAACCCGGCCCCGGGGCAGGTGTAGCTGGACCACTGGCCGCTCGTGCCTCCCTTCCAGGGGCCGTAGCCGGTGTGCTGGATGCCGCGGGAATCGATGCAGGTGACCTTGGCCCGGTAACGGTCGAGCCGGGCCAGGTCGACGCATTTCGCCGACCCGGTATTGCCCGAGTGACTCGAAGTGCAGGTGTACGTCGACGCCTTCGGCTCCACGGTCGATGAAGCGGAGGGCGTTTCGGCCGCGAATGCGGCAGGGGTGCCGAATACTCCGACAGCCACTACAGCAGAAGCTGCGGCGAGAGTGGCCGCAATTCTGTTCATCTGATCCCCCTCGATTTGGGAGACAAGGGCTGCAGAAACCAGCCCTGGCCTCTCTGCGGTCGGGTTCGATTGGTCATTCGAACCGTTCCTGACCCTATGCATTTATCTACAGGCCCCACAAGGAAGATCCTCATGCTCTCCACAAAGTGGCTGGTATGTGGCCGCGAAGCAGGGTGTTTTGTCCAGGTATTGCACTTAATGGCACTCTAAGTTGAGATGCGTGCTGAATGAGTAATGCTTATGCCTAGTAATGCTTAACGAAAACACTGGATTTCAGGGTGATCGGAAGCGGTAAACGTAATGATGTCGATTTTTTCTGGCCGCTGTGTCCTGGGACGGGAGTTGACTGGTCGATCCACTGCGAGAACGTCGGCATGGATCGTGCCGGATTAGCTGTGGAGCGTTTGGAACCTTGGTTGCTGCAGCGTGAACCTTGCGGGCCGTGATCGAGCGGGGCTTGGTCCTCAGGCGGAGCGGCTGCGATAGCAGAACGCCTGCCACCGAACAAGAGGATGCCGCGCACGCCAGGACCGAACCTGCCGCCGCACACCAGGCCCTGCGGGCCTTCGACACCGCGCTTCACGCGCCCACCAGGCCTCCGCGGAAACCGACCTCGCCCAACCAGCCCTGACCGGCCTCAGCCTGCGCGCGAGCGGCGCCGGGAGGAGGGGTGGGCGCGCCGGGGTGTTCTCAGCCCGCGTCGCTGTGGTTCAAGCCAAGTTCAGCAAGCCGTCTGCGTACGCCTATCACGCGGCCGGAGACTACACGGTGCAGCTATTCGACTACATGCTGACAGGTGGAGGGCTTCCTTGCCGCGTAGGGACGACATCGTGACGATCGTGATCGACACGAAGAACGAGATGAAGAGATCGATCGACAGCCTGGGCGCCAGGGTCAACGACCTGGAGCGGGACCTTCGGGCCTCGGTCACCGCCGAGATCACAGGGCTGCGCGAGACGGCCCTCGCTGACTTGAAGTCGTCGCAGCACGAGACGCGGACCAGTTCCTACAACGCGGGTAAGCGGGCGAGCGAAGCCGTTGCTGCGGTGGCTGACCTGCGCCGGGATGTGGACCGGCTGCACTACGGGCTCGAGGGCCTGCGCGAGGACGTGGGCAAAATCCTGGAGGCTCTGCAGGTCGCGGCACGGGTTCCGGCGGCCGCCGGTCCGGCGGAAAACCCGTCCCCGGGCCAGGCCGGGGCCAGCACTGAGTACGAGCCGGATTCTGTCGTCCTCCCCAAGCAAAGGCAGGCGCCGGGCCAGGAGTCGGCGCCGCAGGTGGAACCTGCTGCCGCGAAGCTCTCTGCGGACAAGCCGCCCGAAGGGGGCGATTTGGATGTCTCCACCGGCTCGGATGCCTCCAGTGCCGACGAGGACCAAGCCGATCAGTCGACACCTGAAGCTGAGCAGTCCGTGCCGGTGGCCGATGACCGCGAAGAAGTGGACCACGACGTTCCCCGCGCGGCGCTGGAGGCCAGCGAGCAGGGCCCGAGCGATTCGGTGGAGGAGCCGTCTCCGCTCACCTGGAAGGGCAGAATCTGGGCAATCATGAGGGCCGGTAAGGTTGCGTCGGCCACCCTGGTCTGCCACCGGGACACCTGGGAATTCGTGGCAGCACAGGTCGGCAGCCACCCGCACTTCCGGACCCCGTCCCTCGAAGAACGCGAGAACGGCCTGGTGGCCGCGGTCCTCTCCGGCCGGTCGCTGGTCGCCATGCTGCTGGCCCTCTACCGCACGGCGAATGCCTCCATTCGCAGGCCCGACGGCGAGGACACCGAGGAGCTGATCACCTACGCCGACTGGGCCATGGCCTCCCAGGTCTACTACGCGACCGCCCGAGTCCTCAGCAAGGCCTACTACGAAGAAGGGGATCCCGTTGTGGTGACGATCGACAACCGGGTGCCCGCCCGGCCATGACCGTGCCGGGTGCGCATCTCCTGAACAGGTGAAACGGAAGCCTCGCGGTCGACGCATCGTGGGCGTACCGGCAAAGAGCTGAGGGCCCTCACCGCTGGTGAGGGCCCTCAAAAGTCTGACCCCGGTCGCGTGACGTAAGCCAGAGGCTGAACCGGGGAATCTGCCGCCCATGATACATCAGGGGGGTGCAGATACAACCGACGGCGGAGCAGCTCAAGCTCCTGGAGCCGCTGATTTCCCGGCCCCGCCTGGCCCCCTTCGTCGCCGCCACGGCCACGCCGGCCGCCGCGATGGAGCTGTACCTGTGGAACGTGCGGCTGTCGGCCGCGTTCGGTGAGGTGATCGCCCTTGCCGAGGTCATCCTGCGCAACGCCATGGCGGAGCAGCTCGCCGCCGCGTACGGGGCGACCTGGTACGCGCGCACCGACTTGTTCGACGACCGAACCATGAGCGGCTTCAAGACGACGTGGCGCAACATCACCATGCCCGCCGACCTGGCGACCGGGAAGCCGGCGCAGAAGACCCTCCAGGCGGTCCCGGCCGGGAAGATCGTGGCGGAGTCGACCTTCGGCTGCTGGGTGAACCTGCTCGACAAGGGCGGCACCCGCGGCGACGGGCCGTACCGCAAGAACGTCGACTACGACTCCACCCTGTGGCGCAAGGCCCTGCACAAGGCGTTCCCGAACAGCGGCGGCAAGCGGACGACGGTGTTCACCACCGCCAGCCACGTCCGCTCCCTGCGCAACCGGGCCGCCCACCATGAGCCGCTGATCGACGGAGTTCCCCTCCCGGGCCAGAACGACCGCCGCGGCCGAACCCGCCGGCTCACCCTGCCCCAGGCCCACACCGAGGTCCTGCGCCTGGTCGAGTACATCGACCAGGACGTCTCCGCCTGGCTGAGCCAGACCAGCCGTGTGCCTGACCTGCTGCACACCCGGCCCTGACCCGCGTCCGGCACACCGCACGAGCGGAGCCGGACGGGTGGCGCGGTCGTGTCCGCAGCGACGGGGTGCTCGTTGACCGGCGGGTGGCCGGCCGACGAGCAAGGGAGACCCCGATGGGGCGGATCAAGAAGAAGCGCGCGACACGTGACGCGCGCCGCCAGCCTGGCATCCAGCCGCAGGCCGCGCCGCCGTTCCCGCAGGCGGAAGTCGAGCGGGTCATGCGGCTGTGGGACCGGGCGATCGACACCGGGCTGATGGCCAGCGGCACGGATGTGAAGTACCACTTCACCCCGGACGGCAAGGTGCTCTCCGTCGCCGTCGGCAGAAGCGGGCAGGTACTGGCCAACGGCGAACGGCTCACGCCGTCGGTGGCCGAACGGCTGCGCCAGGACATGCCGCTGCTGGCGGGGATGGTCACCTTCTACGAGAACAACCAGCTCGCCGGCCGCTGCCTGGACGATGCGCCCCAGGACGGCGTGACGCCCCTGTTGCCGCCCGCCGGCCCCGACCCGATGCCAACGGTGGACGAGGAAGCCCTGGCCGAGGCTCAAACCGCCACCGCGGTGCTGGTACGCCAGGGCAAGGTCGCCGAGCCGGTGGGCGCGATGGTGATCCCCGCCCAGAGGGGCGGCGTGCTGTTCGCCGTCGGAGGCCGGGACGGGGAGCTGTACGTCAACGGGCGGGCGCTCACCCAGCAATGGGCCGACACGCTGCGGGCCAAGGTGCCAGAACTCGCCTCGGACATCGACCGGCTCCAGGCCATGCGTGCGGAGTGGCTGGATGCGCCCCCGCAGGACCGCACGCTGGCGCTGGCCGGCAGCTGCACCGACCCGAACTGTCACACCCCGCACTGAACGAACAACGCGCGCCCCGGGGGCAGATGTTCGGGTCGGCCTGGCCTGGCGGCAGCACCTACTGGCGGGCTGCGGGGATGAACAGGCGGGTGCCCTGATACAGGCCAGACGCGGTCTCTTCCCGCCGCCGCTCCACCAGGTTCATCGCCTCCAGCCGGTCTGTGATCTTCGATGCTCCCGGCAGGCCACACCCCAGCAGGGCCGCGATCGTCGCGGAGATACGGCCGCGCTGGCTGTCGACTGGTCCGTCGATCAGCCGGACCTCGCCCGTTGCCGAGGTATCCAGGACCAGCAGCAGAAACGCGAGCCGGTCTGTGGCCGCCCCGCGTCCCGTGCGCGTTCCCATCAACCCGGTGCCCGGCGCGAAGAGCGCAGACACCACAGGCCGGAGGGTCCCGTCCGGGGCGGCCGCGGTGGGCGACCTGAACACAAGGCCCGGGTCCCCGTCCGGAGCGGTGTGCCAAGCCGCCCGGCGCAGCCCGGGAGTCACGAGCGATGCCACATGCGAGAGGGACACCCCGACCCACTCCCCCAGGCTCTGTGAGCGCAGCGTCACCGACTTTTCCCCGGGCGGGATCAGGGTCTGCAAGACCACCGCGGCGAGCCGTACGGCATCGAGCTCACCCGCCAGGCCGGGGCCGTTCAGGACTGCATGAACAGCAGCACGCGCGCGCTCCCGGCTCGGCTGATCCGGCACAAGAGGGGATGTGGGCTCCATGGCGGTCTCCTTCTTCGGCGGCACATGAGTGAAACGGTCGGGTTGGGCAGACGGCTGCGGGATCACGCCGTCCGCTCCAGCTGCTGCGGTGCGGCCATCGGGCGGCCGGCTTTCTCGGCACGGGCCCGGCGCAGGGCGGCGGCCTCGGTCGCCGCTGCCTGACGACGTCGCTGGAGGCGAGCATCGTTCATCGAGGCCGGCGCATCGTCCGGGGCGGCGTCGGGTTCGGGGAACGCGCGCCGGCTGAGCTCACGCATGGCCCTGTGCTGCCGTTCGATCGCCTCGGTGACGTCCGAGCTGACGCGCTGGACACGCGGGACGGCCTGGTGGGCGGCCAAGGCCCGGTGGAAGCCGGGCGGGGCCATGTCGCGGGTCTTCACCGGCGCCTCGGGCGCGGCCGCCGCCGGAGCGGTGATCGCCTCGCGGGAAGCATCCTGGACCAGTGGCCGGACATCGCGGCCAGCCTCTCCCCGAAGCTGGCCGCGCACGTCCAGGCGGTCGCCTTCCACGCGGACACCGGGCAGATGGACCTGCACCCGGACTCACCCGCGTACGCCACCCAGCTGCGCCTGATCACCTCCCGGATCGTCACCGCGGCGAACGACGCGGTCGGCACCCAGGCAGTCCGCACCGTCCGCGTCTTGGCCGGTGGGCGCCACTGCCCCGGCGCCCCCGCCGGCGGCCGGGATGTCCCAGGCCCGGTCGGTCATCAGGCCCTGGAGCACGGCGGCGAACCCGGTCGGCTCCCGGCCGTAACGCCGCACCGTCGCCCCGGTCCGGCGCTTCGGCTTCGGGCGCGTTCACGGACAGCCGGCGACACTGCTCGACTCACGCAGGACAGTGTTCACTCCGTCGACCTGGTCCGCTCGCTCCGCCACGCGCCCTGCCCCGGTTCATCCCAGGCCCGCCCCCTTCTCTACGTTGCCGTGGCGGCCTGACGGCGCTTGGCGCGTTCGACCTGCCGCAGCAGCAGGTCGGCGAACTGGATGATCTCGGCTGCCTCGATGGGGTCGTCGAAGTCGACGGTGCGGTGGCTGGCGGGGTTCTTGTACGCGCCCATGGCGCCAGCGAACAGCGATGAGGCGGCGTCCTGCTCACCGCCTTCGGCTCCGGCGTCGGCGAGCGGGCCGCCAACCCTGCCGTTCTGGTGCGGCTGGAACGCCTTGCGCATCAGCGGTACGCCGACCAGGGAGTTGTCGAGGCCGGACGCGTTCCGGACGGCGACTTCCACCGCCTTCATCGCGGCGAAGCACGCGGTCTCGTAGTCGCCCAGGTCGAAGTTGGTGCGCACCGTGTCTTCCAGGGCCGGATGGAGCGGGCCGGACAGCCGCTGGCGCGCTTCGAACCGCATGGTGCCCTCGGGATCCTCCGCCAGGTTCCTGCCGTCGCGGGACAGTTGACGGAAACCCTCCGACTGACTGGGCACCCGGGACAGTAGCGCGTGTGCCTCCAGCCAGGCCCAGGCATCGGAGAGGCGGTCGACGAGGTTCTCGGCATCCGGTTCGTCCTGAAACGCCTGGCGGGCCGAACCCATCGTTCCTGCGTACTGCAGGAAGCCGGTACCGGCGGAGAGGTGCTTCAGAAGGAGGAGCGCAACGTCTCGGGTGGGTAGCTGCCGGATCTGTTCCGCCGGAACCGGCGGCGTGAACGTGTACCTCATGGGCGCACGCTACGGCGTGGCACCGACAGCCGAGGCCCGTGCCTCGACAGGGGAGACTGTCGGGCCGAACACCACGCTTAGCGGCTCCAGCGTTGTCAGTGGCGGGAGGTACCGTCAATCAGTTGGGCGCCCGGCAGTGTGGCCGGGTGCCGACCGGAGGCGGATCTCGTCTCCAGTACGGCTGGAGGTTGCATGGCCCTGGACAAACGCCGCGTGCAGACCGCAGTGATCGGCAACCCCGATTCCGAGCTCCCCGTGGTCCTTCCGATGGAAGCGATAGAGCTCGACGACTTCCGGACCCGCCACGCCAACCAGACCTACTGGTGCGGGACGTGGCTGGGCGGGTGCGGCCACCAGCTCTTCACCAAGCTGTACACCGACCGCGCCTGCCACTTCGCGCACAGGCCCGACCCCGAGCACACCTCCACCTGCGCCCGCAAGGCATCCGGGGTTTCCAGCGCAGACCACCTGTACATCAAGCACGGACTGTTGGACTGGCTGGCGGGCCAGGACATCACCGCCACAGCCACCATCGCGCGCGATGCCGACGGCTCGATCGGCCGGGACGTGCTCTTCGACCCCGCCGGGCGCGACAGCCTTCGGGTGCTGCTCTCATCACCCGGCTCTTCCGCATCGGAGGAAGAGGACCCCGCCCGACTGGTGCTCGGCCCGGAGATGACGCCGGATCCGGACGTGCTGCTGCGGCAGGGCTACGTCAACCGCATCCAGCTCGTCCCCGACGGCACCCGCCGCCGGATCCAGGTAGGCACCGAACGCCATGGCGGGACCACCGACTGGTTCGACTTGGACGAGGTGGAGCTCACCGACTCGGGGCTCACCACCCCGGCGGTCGAAGAAATCCGCCGGCTGCGCACCATACGGCGGCCCATCGGTGTACGGACGCCCAAGGCCCCACCGCCACAGAGTCGGCCGACCCCGCGGGCCGTCAGCGACGCCACGCACGGTGTCCCGTCGCAGGACCGTGACGCTGTCATGGCCGCCCTCGAGGAGGCGGTCAGTGACGGGCGTAGCCGTACGGAGATCCGCCGCTGGCTGAACAGGGCAGAGGAAGTGACGCACGGCGGGGCCACCGCGGAAGAAAACGAACTGATCAGGAAGGCTGCCGACGCGCTGCTGAGGCTGGAGCGCGGAGTCGGCGTGCCGACGCCACGGGAACCGACTTTCCAGGAGCGCAAGGCCCTGCAGAACGTCGAACGACTGCTGCAGGTTCTCGCACAGCACAAGGCGCACGGTATGGGGGTCACGCTCCGCCAGCTCAACCAACTCGCGAAGGCCGCGGAGCAGGCTTCGGCCTGGCTCACCGACGCACAACGCCTCCAGGTGCAGGAGTGGCAGAACGATCCGGAACCCGCACCCGCGCCGCGGGCCCCTCAGCCGCCGCGCGGCCGCTCACCGCGCCCCCCGGCCTCCCGCCCGGAACCGTTCAACGGGGCAGGCCTCGCTGACGCCGTACGCGACGTTCTGGAACACGCAGCCCGACTGGGCAAGACCGTGCCCCTCCCCGACCTGTGTGCCCAGGTCAAGGGCCTGGGCGAGCTGACGGAATCCGATCAGGCGCAGGTGCTGCGCCGGGTCAGGCCCACCGCGCGCCCCCGTAGCGCGAAACCCCAACGTCCGGCCCTACTCACCGCTCTGATCACTACGGAGGACGGGGCCATGCACCCGGTCTACCGGCAGCTCGCTGACCACGCCGGCCATCATTTGCCCCAGCAGGCCGACAGCGCCTGGACCGAGACCGTCAAGATCCTCCACGACCGCTACCGCACCCCATAGCGGCACAACCAACTACGCAGTGGCACGGAGGTTCGATGCAGCGCGAAGGCCGCCGGGTGCTCCGGGCGGCCTTCGCCGTGAGGTCTGAACCCGGGAAGGTTCGATATATTGCCGGATCACTCATCAGCCGAGGCCTCCGGCATCGTCTGGAGGACGGTCTCCACCAGGCGTTGGCGCACAACGGCTCCGATGGGCCGCATTGACTCCGGGTTGCTGCCAGTGACCGGGTGCTGCAGAAGATCGGTAGCCGCCACGACTGCGAGAGCGGCCTGACGCGGGTCGAGCACAACGGCCAGACGCTCGTGCAGCAGCTTGAGGTGCGCGACCGCCCGCCTGGCGACCCGCTGCTCAACGTCGAACTCCATCCCCGCAGCGGTCTGCTCCAAGTCCTCGAGGCACCGGAAGACGGCCTCCGGGTCCCAGCTGCCAGGGTAGGTGTGGAGCCACCGGAGGAAGAACGCCAGCTCGTCGTCATTGTCTGGGACGCCTGCCTCGGGCTGGACTCCGGTTTCGGCAACTGAGGGTGCCGGAGCAGGGGCCGGCTGGGGAAGCCCCTGCTCGATGTCGCAGACAGCCGTCTCCAGCGGCTGAAGATCGAGCACCGTGTAGAAGAGGGTGCGGGTCATGGCGCTCAGTCCGCAGCCCGTCACCTCGCCGAAGGCCTTGATTGGCCACGTGGGTTCGGTGACAGCGCGCAGTGCGTGGGTCTCGAACTGGTTGACCGCGTGTGTACTGATGTTGACGCGCGGGGCGCGGGGGTTCTTCTGCGCAGATTCCGCAGCAGCCCGGGTGGAGCGCCAGACCAGGTTGTAGATCTCTCCCAGCGGCCGGTGCCGTGCCACTTTGTAGGCGGCCTCACGCAATCTCTCGATGTGATTTTCCGTCACGGCTGGAAGGTTGAGGTCTTCCAGTCGGTGGGTGAAGTAGCGCAGGGCCTCTTCAGCGATGCATTCCTGCGCCAGGGCGAGGAGGTCGTTGTGCTGGCCTGCGGTGAGGCGTTGCGGTGCCAGTCGTTCGCTCAGCACGGTGTCCAGGTGCTGGGCCCCGGTCCCCGCGCTCGTGGCGAACGGTGCGTAGAAGCAGCTGTCCAGGGGGAAGAACTGCGATGTGAGCCGGGGGTCCACATGTACGGACTCGGGATCACCGTCCGCCGCGGCGAGGGCGGCTTGGAACGAGGCCGGTTCCCACTCCATAGCGGTGACCGAGGTGGTGGGGTGGATCCTGATGAGGCCGGCCCGGACCAGTGCACCCAGGAGCTGGACGGTTTCGCGCTGGGCGGGGTGCAATGGATCGAGCCAGGACCCGATCGCGGAGATCGGCGTGGTCGACGGCGCGTACCGCAGCAACGCCAAGGCTGCCACCATCTCGCGCACCGAGGCCTTGGGCACCGTCTCGGAGAACGTGAGCTGGTACCGATCTTCCATGACCTCGCGCTGTGCGTGTCGCCAGGCATCTGCAGCTGTATCGAGTGCCTGCTGCTCTGCAGCGCGGGCACGGGCTGCTTCACGTTTGGCCTTGCGTTTCGGGTCGTTGAGCGTCTGCAGAGCGGACGTCAGGGATTCCGTGCACGCCACGCACACAGGTCTCTCGCCCTTGGCCAGGTCGGCAAGCGCGGTCCGGGAGGTCAGGCTGAGCTGCTGCTGGCACTCAGGGCAGGTGTGGTCGACGACGGCACGCACACCACCTGCCGCGATCACGTAGAGAGGGCCACCCCAGCCGAGTGTGTCGATGTCTGCGGTCTTCTCGCACCAGACAGGCGTGCCCAGCTCAGGATGGAAGCCGGCCATGGCCCAGTAGCGTTCGCCGATCGCGATCAGCTCGGGGTCGGCGCCGTCGACCGGAACAACGGTGGGAGTCAGCCCTGCCAGCACCGCGCTCATCTCATCAGTCACAGTTGCACACCTTATGCAACGGTGACTGCGGCGTTTCCGGAACGTCCAGGCTCGGCCTACAGGGGTGAATGAGGACATCATGCCGCCTTCTCGGACATCCGATGAGTCTGACGGTCACGGCATGCAAGCTTGAAAGACGGCTGCTCCGCTTTTGCGGGCGAGTTCGGCGAGGGGAATCTTTTCACCTTCACGGACTACGAAGGCGACGCAGAGATCGCGCTCTGTGCCCACCAGCCACTCATTGCGCCGGCGATGCGCGTCCGCATCGCTCTGGCTGACCGTGCCGAGGTATGTGAAGGTGTCGACGTGTGGTGGGGCTGGGAGATCAGTCGATCGGACAGACGTTGCCCATTCCTCGATCATCTGGTCGGCCGCGGTCTCATTAGCGTGCAGAAGACACAGTGGGTGTTCGGGGCCGGCCGTCTGCGTCGCGTCATGCCATACGTCCATGAGGACGTTCTCCAGACACTGCCGGTCGGAGAAGTCGGGTGAGGTAGCGACCAGCACCCACACAGGGCGAAGGCTGCTCTCGCGCAGCCGGACGATGGACGTCTCGGGCAGGACGGAGCGCAGGCGGGCCAGGACATCGGGGGCGCGCTGGGCCAGCTGGTCGCGTGCCTGAGTTGTGTCCGCTTCCGTGACGAGTTCCTGGCCCCAGTCTGCCAGGCTGCGTGGGCGGACCTGGTCGGCCAGGTCCGCGCCGACCAGGTCCGCCCACTGCTGGATCAGTACCTCGGGAGGGGAAGGCCTCAGCACGGCGATCCCCGATACCTCCGGTACAGCTGGAGGACGTTGGGCGTTGAGGCGGCTGGCGATATGCGGTGCAAGAAGGCGCAGATTGACGGACCAGGGCATGTCGGAGCACAGCACGCAGAGCTTTCCGTCGGAAGAGACACCAACCGGTTGGGCATGGCGGGCCACATCGGCTCCCGCGGCAGCGCGCCACCAGTCGTCGGCCTGGCCGAACCAGTCCGGGCGTTCCATGTCCATCGCCTTGGCCTTCCAGTTCCGGCATGGCGGCGCGCGCCGTGCAAGAGGGTTCCTTGGTCATGCCCAACGACGGCTGCCTCCACCGGGCAGCCCCGTCGTCGGGCGTCGGGTGGTTGTCTCGAGGAGAGTTCGGTGCTTCGAGGTTCGCAGTCGTTGTCCTGGCGCCACGACGGTTTACGCGGTGGTGCGCAGTGCAGCCGGGTGGGCTATGTCGGCCACTGTCTGCTCCTGTCGGGCAGCACGTTCCGCCCGGGCCCGGCGTAGTGCCAGGGCGCGGGTGGCCTCGGACTCGCATCGGCGCTGAATGCGAGCCGTCCCGGTCCAGGCCGGCTGGTCGTCCGAGGGGGCTTTCGGCTCCGGGAACGCCCGCTGGCTCAGCTCGCGCATCGCCCTGGTCTGCCGCTCAACGGCCTCCGCGATGCCTGGGTCCACCCGCCTGTCGGTGACGACGGCCAGGTGCGCTGCCAACGCCTGCTGATAGCCCGGCGAAGCGGTGTTGCGGGTCTTCACCGGCGCTTGGGGCTCGGCCGCACTCTGTGGGGCGGGCTCCGCCGCACGGGGCGTGTGCGCGGCGCCGACGGCCAGGACCCGCACGGCGCGGACGGCGTCGGTGCCGACCTCCTGGTTCGCTGCGGCAATGATCCGGGCGGTGATCAGCCGGAGCTGGGTGGCGTAGGCAGGCGAGTCCGGGCGCAGATCCAGCTGCCCGCTGGCCGGGTGGAACGCCACGGCCTGGACGTGCTCGGGCAGCCGGGAGGAGACCGCGGCCGCGATGTCCGTCCAGCGGTCCAGCACGCTGCCGCCAGCGGCCGGGATCGCCCAGGCCCGCTCCGCCATCAGGCCCTGGAGCACGGCGGCGAAGCCGCTCGGCTCGCGGTCGTCGCGCTTCACGGCGCGGCGTTCGGGGCGGCAGCGCGGGGTCCGGTCTTCGGTGTTACCGCGCTTGCGGGCGGCCTCGCGGGCGGCGTGCAGCGCGACCCGCGCGAGGTCGACGCCGGTCCGTTCCGGCCCGTCGACGGTGGCCTGCTCGGTGAGGGTGGTGGTCTCGGTCATCTGGGCCTCCTACCGGTGGGTGATGGTCATGAGCGAGCTGCGTGCGGCACTTGCGAGCTGGCGGGCGCGGCGCATCATGTCCGCGCCGTAGATGCGTTCGGCGGCCTCGGGGCCCATGGAGTCGACGGTCAGTTCGATCAGGTCGGTCTCGCCCCGCATGAGCTCGCCCTGTGCCTGGGCGCGCATCTGGTCGATCTGCGGGTCAGCCAGCCCTTGCGGTTCACGTTGGTCATCGGTGGCCAGGGCCTGGTCGTGATGGCGACCGCCGTTCGCCGCTTCCCTGACCTGGGCGAAGGCGGCCTCCACCTCACTGCGGACCGCGCGGCTGGTGGGGGCGTCCCAGTCGCCCTCGTACCGCTCGGTGCGGGCGCGGACCTGCTGAATGCGGTGCCGACGGGCCGCTTCCTGGGCACCGCGCCACTGCTCAACGGCGTCGGCCCGCTTCTGCGGGGTGTCCAGGACCGTCTCGGCACCGGCCAACAGCACGGCGAGCAGCCCCGAGCCCCGGCGGACCCTGGCCGCCTCGCCGCGCAGGTGCAGCCAGCCACGGACGTCGGTCACGGTCCATCCGGCATCGGAGACGTTCCGGGCCACCCAGGCGATCCGGGGGACCGAGCAGCCGCGCAGCCAGGCCAGTTCCTGGGTGAGCTCGCGGGCCAGCTGGAAGCGGCGCCCGACCGCGTTCAGCTTCCGGCGACCGCCGGCCTTGCCGCCTGACTTCTTCGGGGTGGGGGACTTGCTGACCCCGCTTGCGAGCTTGCTCTCAGGGGGGAGGGAAGTAGTACCCGCAGTAGAAGACGCTGAGGTACCTACCTGCATTGGGGTGCAACAAGCCTCATCCGAAACAGCCGTCACAACCCGCTGCTCAGCACCCCTCACGGAGGCCTTCGCCGGGGTCTTCGACGACGTCTTTGACCGCGGCTTGCGCACCTTCCGGGAGGCCTTTGCCGCCAGCTTCGCCATCAGATCCCGGCCGGCCTCCGCGATCCCGGACACCGCCCGCGTGTACGCCGGAGCAGCCTCATCGCGCTGCACCGTGCGGATGCCCAGCGCAGCGTCGAACTCGGGCGGGATCATCCGCGCGAACTCGCTGGCCTGCGCCGGCCCGCCGGACACCCGCGTCCCCTTGACGATCCACGCGAGCAGCCCCGTCTCCCGCAGCATCCCCAGGTGGTACTCCACCGACCGCTCCGACAGCCCGGTCCGGCGCACCAGGTACTCGATCCCCGGACGGCACGGGAAGAGCTGCGCGAGTTCCTGGGCGACGCGCAAGGTCGTCGGCCCGAACGAGCGCGGCCCGTGCGACCGGTGCCGCCGCGGCTTGTAGAGCCCGGACCCGGCGACCCAGTGGACCGCCTGCATCCACGAGTAGCCGTCGCCCGCGATCCGGCCCGCCGACGTCGACAGCCACTGCGAAGCCTCCGGCACGAACAGAACGGGCAGCACGACGACCGCGTCGGCGTCGTCGACCGACGGACGCGGAGCGGGCACCATCACGGCGGCTGACGCTGCCACGGCGCTCACCAGCCCACCCGGATGCACGAGAAGGAGATCATCTCGGCAGCCTCGCGTGGACCGCCTGTGGACAGAGGCCGGGATCCGGCGAGACCCCCGATCCCTCCCGCCCGGCGGGCAACAACTTCGGATCGCGTCCCGCCTCACGGGACGTAGCCCCGCAGCACCGCGGCGACCGGCGCCGCCAGGAGGACAGGGGTCCCCTCTCGGAAAAGGCGTCGGGGACCGGAGGCGGTGTGACACTCCACCCCGAAGAATCTTCGTGACTAATGCCCTGAACAGGGCAAACAGGGTGTGCGAATCCTGTCACGCGGGAAGCGTGAGGGGCTCGAACCGGTGTGAATCGGGCACGGTCGAGCTGACAAGGGGACGCCAGGTCGTGCACTATGGCGGGGACACCAGCTCTCATAAGCGAGCCGGACCACCCCGCGAAAGCGGGACGGCCGACGAACTGACTGGGAGACACCGAGCCCCCTCCGGGAGGAGCGGGTGAGCGTCACCACCACGGCCTGTGGTGGGGGGAGATTTCTCCTCTCGTCTGGGTCTTGCTGCGGGCCCCTGTCCAGGGCCCTCGGGCGGGGTGAAGCACCGGTCGTTGTCAGCGATCGGGGGTGTTGCTGATGGCCCTTGTCAAAGGGGCCTGACCCGCTTGTCAGGCGGGGTTTTGCGATTGGAAGAGCGGCTCGATGAGCCGAAGCTCAGGACCGGCGTCAACCGGGACAGAGCAGCCGACTGGGGTGTCAAGCCCGGTCGGAGCGAAGGGCCGCGCGAGGCCGAGTGGATTGTCAGTCCACTGTTTGGCGCGCGCGGCCGGTGGCGGCTACGTCACCCCGACCCCCTCGAAACCGAAGGCGGAGTCGGCGTACCCGAAACCGGGTGGGAGGTCAGTCCTCATCCGACACCTCCTGTACGGCGGCCGGATGTTCCTCGGCTAGTTGGCGCAGGAGCTCGGCGTACTTCAGGCGATTGTTGCGGTGGGGCTGGGTGAGTCCTGCCTCCCACCGTGCGACGGCGACACGCTGGACACCGATGGTCTTGGCGACTTCCGCCTGAGTGAGACCCCCGGCGATACGCAGCTGCTGTCGAACGCGAGGCGGGGGAAGCGTGTCGGCGTCCACGACGGCGTCGAATCGACGCATCGGATCCGGCATTCCAGCCTCCATCTCAGGCAACGTATCGTGAAAAGATACACCACGTGATCTAGGTTCGGGATGCGTTGTCACCGCGAACTGTGTTCCGCGCCTCGCCCGGTAGGGTCCGTGCCCATGTCCCGCCTCGCGTTTTTCGATCTGGACGGCACGCTGGCCGACCGGCAGTCGGCGCTCGGCGACGCGCTGACCCGACTGTGCCGCGCGCTCTCCCCAGATGCCGAGCAGTGGCTGCGTACTGAGCTGGCCGACCGCGCGACCGTCGGCGACTTTGCCCGACTGCGGGAGGCCTTCGGTCTCGAGGTGTCGGCCGCGGACTTGTGGCAGGAGTACGTCGACCTCATGGCGGCCGCCGTCACCTGCCGCTCCGAAGTCCTTGAGGGCCTGGCTCGCCTGCGTGCTGCTGGATGGACGATCGGCGTCATCACCAACGGGGCTGGCGACATCCAGCGCGCCAAGCTTGCCGGGACCGGACTCGCCGACCTGGTGCACGGAGTCGCTGCCTCGGGCGACCTCGAGATCCGCAAGCCGGACCGGCGCCTCTTCGAACTCGGGGCCACCCGGTGCGGCGTCAGCCTCGCGGACGGCGGCTGGATGGTCGGCGACAACCCGACCGGCGACGTCGGCGGCGGTCACCAGGCTGGCCTGCGCACCATCTGGTTGCGCGGTCGCCCCTGGCCCGACGGACTCCCCGCCGCGAATCACATCGTCGACGATGTCACCGACGCCATCACCATCCTGCTCGCAGAGACGGAGTAGCACCGTGGACCAGCCGACCGTCGGCATCCTCCACCCCGGCAGCATGGGCGCCGCCGTCGCCGCCTGCGCCGCGACCAACGCGGCCGCGGTCCTATGGTGCGAGGCCGGGCGCAGTGCCGCGTCCGCTGCGCGCTCCGACCAGTTCGGCCTGACGCCCGTAGCCACGATGTATGAGCTGCTGGACCGCAGCGACATCGTCATCAGCCTCTGCCCGCCGGCCGCTGCCGAGGACCTGGCGCGTGACGTCGCAGGGCACCGCTTCGCCGGGGTGTACGTGGAGGCGAACGCCATCAACCCTGAGCGCGCACAGCGGATCGCCGGGTTGCTCGAACCCGACGCGACCGTCGTAGACGGAGGCGTCGTCGGCTCCCCGCCGGTGCGCGGCAAGACGCCGACCTTGTACCTGTCCGGCCCGGTCAGCGCGATCGTGCGCATCGAGGCACTGTTCGCGGGCACCGCGGTCCGAACGGCGGTGCTGGGCACGGAGGTGGGGAAGGCGTCTGCGCTGAAGCTGTCGTACGCCGCGTTCCAGAAGACCAGCCGAGTGCTAGTGGCGCTCGCGGTCGGCATGGCACGCGAGCACGGCGTCGACCAGGAGCTCATCGAGGTCGCCTCCCGGCGCACCGACTCGTACCTTTCCGAGCCGCAGTACGTCGCCAAAACCGCAGCCCGCGCCTGGCGGTGGGGCCCGGAACTGGAGGAGGCTGCCGACACTCTCGCGGCCGCCGGCCTTCCGCCGGAGATGCTGCGCGCGGCCGCGTCCACGCTGGCACGGTGGAACGACGCCAAGGACGTCGAGCTCACGCTCACCGATGCCTTGGACCGACTCGCCCAGCCGTAGCCCGCGCTCATGCCGTCGCCGCTCCTGCCCGTTGCGTCAGCAGCTGGTCGATGAGCCGCGCTGCGTCCTGTGGCGCCGACGCCGTGGTGTCCACTGTCAGGTCCCAGACCATGTCCGGGTGCGCGTCCAGGTCCTCGCGGGTCGCGTCCCAAGCTGCCAGGCGCGCCGCGGTGTCGCTGTCGCCGCGTCCGGCCGATCGCTGCTCGGTCATCTCGCGCGGACACCACAGCAGTACCACCGACCAGGCAGCCGGATAGCTGTCGACCAGTGCGCGGATGCCGTCGATCTGCCCGAGGTGCACCACCGGCACCCCGGCCGCGAACGCTGCATCGACGCCGGGCCGGTCGATCGCGTATGTGTTGCCGTACCGCGCGTTCGCGTAGACGACGTCGCCCGCGGCCTCCAGCTCGTGCAGCCGCTCCGCCGTGCCCATCCGGTAGCCGGCGGACTTGCCCGCCCCCACCTTGAGTCGCGCGAACTGCGCGTACCTCGGGTTCAGCTCGGTGAGCGCGGCGGTAACGGTGTCCTTGCCCGACGCCGGCGGGCCGTACAGGATCACGCCCTGCTTCGGGTTCACGCGTACATCGCCCCCATCGCCTGACGAGCCTGGTCCGCGAGGCTCACGGCGGTGCCCAGCCGGTTGTCCACCACCAGGTGTGGTACCGCAGGGCGCAGGTCCAGGTCGATGGTCGCCATGTACTCGTCCCACCGCTGGAGCTTCCACGCATCCCGGGCAGCAGACCGGAAAGTGATGTACTCCCGCATCGACTCCTCATCACAGCGGACCCATACCGGGAAGACGTCCACGCCCATAGCCGCAGCCTTGTTGGTCAGGCGCTGCATCCAGGCTGCGTCGGTCAACTCCGCGATGAACGGCGCAGAGAGCACGGTGCTGATTCCGCACTTGATGTTCGCCATGGCTGACTGCATGAGGCAGTCGTACTCCACCGACCGGACACGCTCCCGGTAGAGCTCTGTGTGCCGGTCGTTCGGGTCGCCGCCCAGCGCGACCAGGAGCCGTTCCACCAACGGCCTGGTGAGTGGATCCTTGTCGAGCAGCGGCCAGCCAGTGAGTTGGACGAAGAAGCGCGCGAGCTCCGTCTTCCCAGAACCGGCGAAGCCGCCGACCAGGATCAGGACCGGACGGTGCGGGTCGCCGCCGGTGTGCCTTCGCTTCCAGGCGTCGATGATGCGCTGCTGGAGAGCGAAGTGCCCGGCGTCTTCGCTGCCGGGCGAGATGCGGTGGATGGCCCGTTCGACGGCCAGGACATGGGCGCCGTTGAGGCGGTCGTCCATCGGCGTGAGCTTGAAGGACGTCTCTTCGCCAGGTAGAGCGGCTCGGAAGCCGAGGTCCGGTTCGGTCGCGCGGTAGAGAAGGCAGTAAGCGCGACGGTAGTGCGGGCCCGGGTAGACCTCGCCCTGTTCGTGCTGCCACAGGGTCTGAGGGTTTGCGGCCGGGATCCCCTTCAGCTTGGCCTGCTCAGCGACCTCCCGCAGCCGCTCGCCAGCCTTCTCCAGAGTCAGGCCGTGAGCCTCGCGCTGCTCCCGCAGCCGGTCAGGCCGCCACCCTGCTCGCTGCTTCCCCACCCCGTGCCCCTCCGTGATCGTCATGGCCGCGAGCCTAGGGCTCGGGCTGCAAATCGCATGTATACGCGGATGTTGAAAACGTGTGAATGGCGGTGCGTACGAGCTTCGACAAGCGCCTGTGATGGTTCGCCTTGCCCGGCCCGAGTGTGATGGCCCTCACGAGATCAGCCGAGGGAAGGGACACCGTGGCACGTGAGGTGCAGTCAGTGGTCGTCGTCACCATCTCCGTCGTCATCAGCGAGTCGAGCGCTCGCGTGGCGTCGGATGGAGTAGCCGATCTCGAACTCTTCGGCGCTCATCCTGGTGTCGTTCAGCTCGACGACCTCACCGTTGGAGCTGGTCGTGACCCGCACGACGCGCAGGAGCGGAACGCCAACGTCGGCTGGGAGGTTCAGTGCCTCCGCCTCTTCAGGCGAGGGCATGCGGGCGGAGACACCTTCGCTCCAGCGGAGCGGCCTGTGGCCCATCTCCTCCAGGCGGTCGTAGATGCCTCCGGGTCCCGTGTCGGCCTCAGCGAGTCGAGTTCCTCGAGCGAGGTCGGCCGGCAGGTAACTGGTGGCCAACTGCTTCGGCTTTCTGCTCTCAGGATCGCCCATCACGCGATCACGAACGAGGACTTCGGACCCGGTGGGGAGACCCATGAGGGCAGCGAGGTCGACCGGCACGACGCCCCAACGCAGGGTGGGAGGCTCCAAGGCCACCCACGGTTGGGCCGTCGGGTCGAAGTAGTAGCCGATCTCATCACGGAAGACCTGGCGGGACCGGGTGATCCGCCGCTTCTCAGGGCGCTCCCGCACGATGGTCCCTCTGCGGCGCACCGCGACGACCAGACCCTCTTGCTCCAGGAGAGAGATGGCGCTTCGCACGGTCTGGTAGCCAGCGCCGTACTGGGCTTGGAGCTCGGTGAGCATCGGCAGCTTGTCACCCGGCATGTACCGCCCCTCGCCGATCTGCTGTCGCAGGTCAGTGGCGATGTCGCGATACGAGACGGGCATCGGAGCCACCTTTCAGAGTGCTGCGCGGATCTGATTCTAGGGCTAGCTCTATCAGTCGGCGATGCGCGAGCACAACCGATCGACACGAATAGAGCTATCGCTATTGACTCGATAGCCCGGCATGGTCTCTACTAGTCGATAGCGATAGCCCTAACTCTCTGCTGAGCAGGAGTTACGCACCAGCACCACAGCAAAACAGCAGGTGTCGCCTCTTCGGAGGCGGCGGCAGTGGGGTGAGCCGAGCTCCCCCGGCAGGCCTGTACCGAATAGCTCCACCTGATCCACCTCGAACGGCGCTGCTGCGCTGTCTGTCCGCCAGGACACACCTGCCGAAAGGCCGGCCTGGCGCGGCAGAGAAGGCAGCACCCGCACCCGATCCACGTCAGGAGGATTCGATGCCCCGCAAGCGTCCTGGCCGCGTCCGGACCAAGAACACGAACCGCCGTGAGGCGCTCAAGCTCAGCAGCATGGCCCCGGAGGACTACAACGTCCGGCCGGGTGAGGTGAAGTCGATCGCCTGCCCCGACTGCCGCACCTGGCGTCGCATCATGGGCGACAAGGTCCTCAAGATCCGCGAGCACTGCATCTCCGACAAGGTCGCGGAGGGCAAGAAGCACGTCACCTGCCCCGGCAGCGATCAGATCGTGGTCATCGACATTGACGTCCAGCGCTGGCAGGCCCGGCAGAACCGGCTGCTGCGTGACGCGATGCCGCAGGAGAACCGGCGCGCCGCCCAGCAGTTCTACAAGCCGCTCCCGGCCCCGGCCGCCCCGGTCGCCCGTATCCACGCGGGGGTCACGCTGGAGACGGCCCGGCGGACCTACCTCGCCCACCTCGAGGAATGCGTGCGCTGCGGCACCGGTCAGCACTGCACGCACGGAGGCGCCCTCGCCCACCGCTACGTCCTCGTACGCAAGGAGGAGCCCGCCCGCCGCGAGGCCCGCAAGCAGTCGGCGCCAGCCGCCCGCAAGGCGCAGTGGAGCCAGCGCGGCGGCGAGACGGTCGAGACGGCGAACAACCAGTGCCGCCCCCGTCTGGACGGCGCGGTCTCCGAATACCGCGGCCCCCAGGTCCCGACCATGCCGCTCCGCGTCAATGTCTGACCACAGCGACGAACGACCACGGCCCCGGCTGCCCCACATCGAAGGGGCGGCCGGGGCCGTGGCTGCTCGTACAGCAGTCGACTCCCCAACTGGGGAGTGAACGCGACAGCCCCGAGGATTAGGGCCCCGGGGCTGTCCAGGACCTGACTCGGAGGACCTGATGCAGCAAAGCATGACACGCACCATCCCCGCCCCGGCGAACGGCCCGGACCGCGAGCGCACCGTCGCTCTCCACCGGCTGGTCCGCCGCCTGGTGGCCGACGGCGACGCGCGGGCCGCGAAGGCCGGCCGCCGCGCCCGCCGCACCCTCTCCGAGATGGAGACGGTCCGGTGAACGCAGTCCTCAGCCTGACCGACGCGGAGCGCGAGGAGCTCTCGCGCAAGAACCAGGAACAGAACAAGCGGTCGGAGAACAACCGCCGCTGACCGATCCTCCGGCATTGCCCGTCGTCCCCGCCCCTTCCCGGGCGGGGCCGGCGGAGAGCGCCGGGAGCTCACCCCTCGCTCCGGCCATCCGGCCGCCACAGCGCAACAGCCCCGGGGAGGCCACCCCGGGGCTGTTTCTTGCACTGGACCTTCAGGGAGGCCCTGATGAATCGCCCCACCATCGTACGCACCAGCTACGCGCCCGACGCGGACCTGCCGGTCAACACCGACTGGCGGGCCCGCTCGGCGTGCGCGGTCGAAGACCCCGAGCTGTTCTTCCCGATCGGCAACACCGGCCCGGCGCTGCTCCAGATCGAGGAGGCGAAGGCCGTGTGCCGTCGCTGCCCGGTCATGGAGCGCTGCCTGCAGTGGGCGTTGGAGAGCGGCCAGGAGCACGGCGTCTGGGGCGGCATCGACGAGGACGACCGGCGCCGGATGAAGCGCCGCGCCGCCCGCAAGCGCGCCGACGCCTGACCGCTGGACGGGACCGGCGGGCAAGTTCTGGCCCGCCCCGCAGCACTGCCATCGACCGGCCGCCCACACGACGGGCGGCCGGTCTTTCGCACGTCTCCAGCCCGGGAAAGCCTCGGGCTCCCTTCCTCCCCGGGAGAGCTCATGGACCGCACCACCACGACCGTCACCGGCACCCGGCTGCCGGACTCGCTGTGCACGCACACCCCGAAGTGCCCGTCGGCCGACAGCCCGGACCGCGAGGCCGCCGCCGTCGTGGCCGGCCACCCGGAGCAGGGCTGGAGCCTGCTGTGCAACGCCGTCGTGCTCTTCGAGGACACCGGCGAGCTGCTCCCCGACGGACGCACCGTCGCCCCGCACCGGCCCTTCGCGGCCGCGGCCTGACTGACGGCTGCCTGATCCGCCCGCACCGACCGCCCACCACCGTGGCGGCCGGGTCGGGCGGTGACGGGGAGCCGGACAGTCCGGACCGCGTGATCCGTGAGGAGCTACGGATGCCCTTCTCCACCCCGGCCACCACCGCGGCGGCCACCATGTTCAAGGTCGACGACTTCGTGCTGTACCGCGACCCCGAGATGTTCTGGGCGGGCAAGCCGGGCCACACCGTCGTCTGCCGCGTCACCTACGCCGAGCGGTACACCAGCGGCACGATCCGCTACACGCTCACGCCGGTGACGGGCGGACTGATCCGTAACGCGCAGGGCGACTACATGCGGCTGCTGCCGCCGCTCGACGCGATGCGGGACATCGACACCGCCCCGCTGAACACCGCCGACGCCGCCAACGGCATGACGGCGGCCGCGATGGCCTGGCTCGCCCAGCAGGCCGCCACCGCCAACCGGCGCCCGGAGCTGCCGCCCCACTGACCCCGCCCCCTCAAGCCCTGCCGGGCCGCCGTCCCTCCCGCGAGACGGCGGCCCGGCAGGCACACATCGGAAAGGCCCCCGCCTGTGAGCACCCGACGCCAGCCCGCCCGCAAGGCTCCCGCCAAGAAGACGACGACCAGGGTCAAGACCACCCCGGCCACCAAGACGACCACGACGGCCGGCCCGAGCGAGGCCGCCAACACGACGGTGGCCACCGAGCCCGCCCCCACCCCCGCGCCGGTGCCGGAGGTCGACACCGAGGCGATCGTGACCGCCGCCCGCGCTGAGGCCGACCAGATGCTGGCTGCCGCGCGCACCGAGGCGGAGGACCTGATCGAGCAGGCCCGCCGCAAGAGCGCCGACGCCGAAGGCGCCGCGCAGAAGGCGCAGGCGGAGGCGGACAGCATCCTCGCCGTCGCCAAGGACCAGGCCGAGCGGATGCGCAAGCTCACCGAGGAGCAGATCGCGTCGGCGGAGGAGACCGTGCAGCGCGCCCGCACGATCGCCGACGGCGACCTGGCGGCGGCCGAGCAGACCCTCGCCCGCCGCCGCCAGGCCGCGGAGAAGCTCCAGGCCGAGGCCGAAGCCGAGGCCGCCCGGATCGTGGAGGCCGCCCGCGCCCGCGCGGCGGAGCTGCGCACTGAGGCCGAGCAGGACAAGGACCGCGTCCAGGCCGAGGCCGACGCCACCGCCGCGCACGCCGCGCACCTGGTGGAGGAAGCCAAGCAGCGGGCCGCCGACCTGGTGGCCGCTGCCGAGGACGACGCCCGCGCCCGCCGCGAGGCCGCGACCGAGATGCGCCAGCAGGCGGAGAAGGACTCCGAGCAGCTGCGCACCCAGGCCCGCGAGGACCTTGCCACGGCCGAGGAGGACGCGGCGAGGATCCTGGATCACGCCCGCGGCCAGGCCGCCGAAGTCCTGCGCGAGGCGGAGCAGGACGCGGACCACACGCGCGGCGAGGCGCAGCAGGTCCTCGAGGCCGCGCAGGCCCGAGCGGAAGAGGACGTCCTGAAGGTCCGCTCGATCGCGGAGGCCAAGGCGGCCGGCGCCATCTCCAGCGCGGAGACCGCCGCGTCCGAGCGGATCACCGCGGCGGAGAAGGAGGCGGGCCGCCTGGTCGCCGACGCCAAGCGGGAAGCCGAGCAGGTCCGCAACCGCGCCCGTACCGAGCAGCAGTCGGCGTGGAAGGAGCTGGAGGCGACCCGCGAGGAGGTCGCCAAGGCCCAGGCGCTCATCGCGAAGCAGGAGAAGAGGAAGAACTTCGTCAACACCTGGGGGCCGCGCGTGGCCCTGGGCGCGACGATCGTCCTCACCGCCTCCGGCGAGTTCGCCCTGGCCAAGCTGAGCGGCTGGCCCGCAGAGGTCGCCTGGGCGCTGCCGCTGGCGATCGACGTCTACGTCGTGCAGGCGTTCCGCCGGCACCGCGACGTCGCGGGCGCGCTGATCCTCATGGTCGCCGCGAACGCGATCTACCACCTCGCGGACGCCGGACTGGTCGGCGTCGACAAGAAGGGCGACCCGCTGTGGTGGCTCATCGTCGGCGTCGCCGCCATCGCCCCGTGGGTGATGTGGCGCATCCACCAGATCACCAAGGAGCCCGGTGAGACGGACTCCGGTGAGACCGGCACCACGGGCGGCGCCGGGCCGGATGAGACCACGCGCACCGCGCCCGCCGGTGAGACCGAGCACACCCGGGCCGCCGATCTCACCGGCTTCGGTGAGACGGTTCCCCACCCGCGCACCGCCCCGGCACTCGTTGCTGAGACGGGTGAGGGTGAGACCCGCCGGGAGCTTGAGACCGGTTCGGCTGAGATGAGCGGTCCGGTGAGCAGGACTGAGACGGCGTCTCACGCGAGTGAGACGCGCAGGTCAGGCGGTGAGACGGATTCCTCCGGCAACGGCGTGACTCCGGTTCCGCTGCGCTCCGGTGAGACCGGCCGCCCCGCTCTCGCCCGGGACGCTGAGATCGAGGGGCAGATCACCTCGCTGCTCAGTCTCATGTACCGGCGCCAGGGCGCGGAGACCGTCTCAGTGGACGAAGCCAAGGACGTCCTGGGTGTCTCACGCGCCACCGCCGGCCGCCGCCTTGAGATCGCACGGGCCCGCTTCCGCGACGTCTCGTGAGACCGCAGGGCGGCAACCGACCACCGACGGGCCTCGAGCCTTGACGCACCGCGCCACTCAGCGGACCGCCGGAAAGGCCGGCGCACCGCACCGTCCGGCACACACCAGTGAGGGCCAGCCCGCGGGAATCGGGCTGGCCCTCGCTGCGACTGCCGGAAGCAGTCGACAGCACCACCAGTACACCAGGAGGGAAACCCCGCCGTGAACAGCAACGACCCGAACCACTCCCCTCTGCGCGATGTCGCGCAGAACCCGGAGGCAACCGCCCGGTACCTGGCCGATGTTCAGCGGGTCCTGCTGGACATCGGCAAGAACCTGGAGACCCTCGCCCGGGAGATCCGCGTCCACTGCCGCGACACCCACGTCGAGGGAGACCGGTTTTACGACGCCTGGCTGCGTGCCCAGCCCGTGGAAAGGGCGTTCAAGGATGTCCTGAAGAACGTCGAGGCCGTCACCAAGGGCCTCGAAAAAGGCGCCTACAAGCGCCGCGCCCACGATGAGGCGGTCGCAAATACCGCCCGAAAGCGAAAGGAAAAGGCGCTGGAAAGGGAGCGTAAGAAGAACCCGCCGACCCTCCAGGCCGCACCGAATCCGCCGCAGCAAGGTGCACAGAGTCAGAATCTCGGCTACGGTGGTCCCACGTCGATTTACGACATGGGTCGGGAGTCGGCGTGAACCGCCCCCTCAGCAGCGCCGAACGCTCCGTTCAGCGGCGTCAGAACTGGCTGAAGGAAGAGGCGACGAAAGCCCGCGAATCTCGCGGCGAGGCAGGGCAGATGGAATTCTGGCTCCGCCTGGCACGATCCCGAATGGCCAAGGACGTTAAAGCCGGGAGCGGCGACGTCTACTCCGGATTCGCGCTGATCTGCCGCCTGTTCATCACGGCGATGGATCAGCGCGTGGAGGGTGACGGACGGATCTGGAACGACCTGCTGCAGTACGCGGAGCAGGTCGTGGCGAAGCACCCCCCGCGTCACTGACCGTCACCAGCGAAGGCCGCGCCGGGCTCCGGCGCGGCCTCGCGCGCGTAAAGCGTGCACACGTGCACGTGCACACGCGTGCACACAAGACCCCACGCTCTGTCAAGTCCCAGGAGGGAGGCGCACCGTGTCCGATGAGGACGGCACAGGGACCCTGGTCCAAGGCCCCTGGAGCGGTGATTCCACGTACGTGCCACCGCCGATCCCGGATTACGGCGACACCATTCCGCCGCCGGAAGACATTCCCCCGGCACCACCGGAATCGCCGGAAGAGACAACAATGGAACTGCCGCCGATTCCGGCCGCCCCGGACCCGACGGCGTCCCTGCGTTCCGAAGGAATTACGACACCGGAAGCCGGTAAAGATGACGGCGAATACGAGGAAGGCGAATACGAGCAGCCTCGTTCTCTCGCCGACCGTCTCGGTGACTGGCTCGAATTCCGGCTGGAAAGGGCGCGGGCTCTCCATGAGGGCGAAGCGCCTTTCCGTGAAGCCGAAATAGCGCGGAAGGCTGCCCTGCTGGAGGGGCGCACCGCGCAGGAAGTCGCGATGATGGAGCAGAACGGAAAGCTCCGCGCCGCGATGATGAAAGCGAAGGGCGACAAGGCGGCGGCACGCGGAAAGGCGGACGCCGACCGCATGAAGTCGTCCGCCTCCGGCCTGGGGTCGGACAAGGGCCGCTCGAAAGCCGGCGGCGGGGGCGGGTCCTCGCGCGGCGGTGGCAGCAGCGGACCGTCCCGCACCAACTCCGGCTCGGCAGCGAACCGGTCCGGCGGCCCACGCGGCACCAACTCCCGCGGCCCCGGAGGTCGTTCCGGGCCTGGATCGACCGGGGGGAGCGGGGGCGGCAAGGGCGGCGCGAAGGGCTCTCCGTCAGGCTCTGGCGGTCGTGCAGCCGGTTCCGGGCGCAGCGGTCCGTCCGGGGGCTCGAAAGGCTCTCAGACGGGCTCTGGCGGCTCCGGCCGGGGCGGCGGTGCGAAGAGGGACGGCGGCGGCCGGACACAGAACGGTCCGGCGTCCGGTGCCCGTGCCGAGCGGGCCCGCGGCCGCCAGGAGCGCGCCGGAGCCCGGCAGGCCGGACGGCAGGAACGGCGCAGCGCCGGGCACGCCGCCGGCGTCGCGGAGCGGACCAAGGACCGCGACCAGGCCCGCGCCCAGCGGCAGCAGGCGTGGGAGGACCGCCGGGCCAAGAAGGCACAGCGGGCAGAGGCACGGAAGGCGAAGCGGGAAACCGCGGCGTCGGCCGATGCCGGTCGCACCACGCTGGGCCAGGCCGTCGGCGAGGAAGCTCAGCGCCGCTTCGACAAGCGCCGCGCCGACGCGAAGGCCGCCCAGGACGCGAAGGGCGCCAAGGCGGCCGGTATCGAGAAGGTGAACCTGACCAAGGACAAGCACTCCAAGGCCAAGGGCACCGACGGCACGACCGCCAAGGACGCCCCTGACGGGGCCTCCAGCGCCGCGAAGGACAGTAAGGGGGGTGATGAGTCGGGCAAGGACGCCACGGCCGGTGAGGGGGCGTCTGACGGCGCGAAGAAGCGGCGCCGGTTCCGGCGCCGGCGCACCGGCAGCACGGGCCGGGCCGGTCGGCGCGGACGCACCCGCCGCACCGGTCGCACCGGCCGGGCGGGACGTGGCCGTTGGGGGCGTGCCGGTTGGCGCGGCCGTCCGGCAGGCAGCCCGTTCGGCGAGGAGGATCCCACCCCGACGGTGGAGTGGCCCGAGCACGACACCCGCCCGCCCAAGCACGCACCGAAGGGCGAGGACGACATCGTCGACGCGGACATCGTGCCCGACCAGCCCGCGGCCGTCACGACGGGCGTGGGGGGCCTGCAGCCCGCGCCGGAGAAGCACACCGCACGGCCCGGCACCAGTCGGCCGACCAGCACGGAAGGGAGCAGCGTGAGCAGTTCGGAAGTCAGCAGGCCGTCCGGGCAGAGCGGCCTTGGTGTCCAGCACCGGACGGACATCACGTTCGACCAGTACCTGGTGGAGATGGCGAACATCGCCATCAAGGCGGCCTCCGACCAGGAGCGTGCCGAAGCCCTGATGGAGGCCCTCGCCAAGGTCGCCGACGCCCTGCGAGACATGGCCGCGGACCTGGTCGGCGACCACAACATCGAAACCGACGTCACCGACCTGATCGCGGACCTTGCAGACTCCGCCGACAACATGAAGCGGCAGGCCGAACGCTGCGCTGAGCAGTGTGGCCTCGCCAAGGAGGCCGCCACACTCGCGGCCGTGATGGTCGCCCGCGTCTACGGCGAGGACATGGCCGCCAAGGAAGATGCTGGCCTCACCCACGCGTCGGCCGCCGCTCACCACGACTGAGCACGAGAGGAAACCCGCCGATGAGTAGCGACCTCGCACCGCGCGACACCAGCGCGGCCCCCGCCGTGGCCGATGACGACAACCGGTACAAGGCCGTTCAGGCCAAGCTGGACAAGCTCAGCAAGGTCCTGGACGACGCCAGCCTCGATCTGGTGGCCTTGTGGCGCAGCATGCTGGCCAACGCCAAGCACACCGACAGTGTCGCCACCGACATCGAGAACGCCGACCTGGACCCGAAGTTCGTCGAGCTCACCGCCAACGTGGCCGCCGCCCTGGACGGCGCGGCCCGGGGGGTTCGCAAGCTGTCCGACAGCGCCCAGGAGACCGCCGACCTCACCCACGTGACCCGGCGCACCCACGCCAAGCTCTACGGCGCGCTGGACGACATCCGCTCCACCCGACGGGAGAAGACGCCCAAACCGGGCTTCTTCAACCGCTGACCCCACTTCCCCACCCCGCCACGGGCGGCCCCGCATACCGCGGGGCCGCCCGTATTCGTTCTCGAAGGAGAAGCCGGTGACCACGCCGCGCAGTGTCGCGCTCGAACGCCTCGCCTACACCCTGGCCGCACCCGTGCTGGCCGTGGCCCCGAACGTCTACCCCGACAGCCCCGTCAACTCGGTCGTGCAGCTGGCCGGCGCCGCTGGAGCTGCCGGCATCCTCCTCGCCGCCAAGAGCGACGGGACCGGCGCCGGACGAAGGATCCTGCGCTGGACGCCGCTGGTCCTGGCCGCCGCCGTCGACGTCGCCGCCGGCCACACAGGCGGCTTCGGCCCCTACTGGCTGGACGGACTACTCGCCGCCGGATGGGCGGCGGCCGGCTCTTTCGTGCTGCCGTTCTCCCGGCACACTCGCCGCCGCAACCGCCCCGCGCTCGCCGCCCCGGCCCCGCAACCGGCGCCCGCCCCGGCCCCGCAGCCGACCGTGGCGCAGCCGGACGACGGAGCCGACCAGCTCACCCACGAGGCGCGGATGCTGTGGGAGCGCGCCGGGATGCCCGCCCGCACCCACGTCGTCAAGGCCACCCGGCACCCGGCCATGCGCCACGACCTCACCCTGCTGTTGCGCGCCTCGGAGACCGGGCGGCCGATCACCGGCCTCTCCCCCGAGATCGTCGGAGCCGCGTTCGGCGTGTCCGCCGCCGACGTCACCCTCGCGGACGTCGCCATCCAGCCCGGCCGCCAGGGCGGACCCGGCTGGATGGAGGCACTCATCACCCCCGAGGCGGGCGCCCGGCGGCGCACCAAGCCGACCGACGCCGAGCGCTGGATCGACCGGGTGGCCGGCCCCAAAGGCGGCGCTCCCGGCTCCGAGCTGGTCCACAAGACCCGCGACGATGAGCGCGGGGTGACCTTCTACCGGGCGAAGATGAGCGACTCCACCGAGTCCCCGCGCATCGACCTGCCCAAGGTCTGCCGGGCGCTGGACCTGCCCGAGGACGACTCCTGCGTGTTCGTCCTCATCGACGGCTCGGAGTTCCTGATCAGCGCGTTCGACACTCCGCCGCTGTCCGCGATCTTCCCCGCCACCCGCGAGCTGCTCACCCCGGACGCCAAGGGCATGTACGTGTGCGGGTTCACCATCACCGGCCAGCCGGTGAAGACGATGGTGTACCAGCATGACAAGAACGCCCCGGCCCACGGGCTCACCCTCGGGGTCAGCCGGTCCGGCAAGACGCAGTTCTTCGCGATCCACATGGCCGCCCAGTCCCTGGACGGCCAGGTCGTGTGGCTGGGCACCGTCCGAAAGGACGAGAAGACGAGCGTGCTCGGGAAGTACATCGACCGGCAGGGCTCGAACGCGCTGTGGATGGCCCGCTCCCTGCGGGCGGCGAAGGCGCTCTGCGAAATCCGGGCGGACATGCCCTGGCCGCACGACGGCCAGCCGCACGACTACAAGCCCGGGGACACACGCTGCCCCTACCGGCAGCTCAACGTCTACGGCGACGAGTTCATGACCGCCGCGCAGGACGCGGACTTCGGCGAGTTCATCCAGAAGGACGGCGAGGACCTCACGGTCACCGGGCTGAAGTACGGGATCGGCTTCAACCCGGCTGGCCAGTCGCCGTTCGCACACAACGGCTTCTCCACCGAGATGAAGGACAACCTGCGCCAGAACTCGAGGCCGGTCATCTTCAACATGGGTTCGCCCGGCGCCACCCGCAAGGCGGCGGAGGGCACCATGGAGAACGCCTACGACGTGCCGACCATCCCGGCCCGCTACTCCCGCAGTGAAGGGTCCGCTATCGAGCGGGCCATGCGCGGCGAAGCCGATCCGGAGAACGGCGTCTCCACGGGCGGCGTCGCGGTCATCGTCCTCGACAACGGCCGCGCCGTGCTCATGCGGTCGCTGTACGCGGACTTCGACACCGACCTGTCCAACCTGTTCCCCGATGAGGTCAACCGGCTCACCGACTACGAGATCAGCGAGCTGGAAAGGCGCGGCCTGTGGTTCGACTGGAACGAGCCCGTGCGGCCCGGCGAGTTCTGGCCCGAGCCCGACGAGGACGACGACGGTGACGGCCGCTCCCGCCGGCGCGGCGGCGGAGGCGGAGGCGGCAAGGGCGGCGGCCGCGGCTCCAAGGGCGGCGGTCGCCGCTCGGAGCAGGTCGCCTCTCCCCGCCAGGCGCTGGAGGCCATCAAGAGCCTCACCGACGCCTGATCACACCCACCCGTCCCTGGGGCCGGACCGCCCGAGTGCGGCCGGCCCCACCCGACTCCCTGTGAAGGAGCACCACCACCGTGGCTCTGTCCATCTCCGCCGCCGTGCTGCTGGGCATCATCGTCGTCGTCCTGGTTAAGGGCGGCTACGTCCGCGTCGGCTCCGCGCTGGCCTGCACGCTGTTCGGCTTCACCCTCGCCGCGACCGGCCTGGCCCCGACCATCAACAGCGGTCTCGCCTCGCTCGCGGGACTGATCTCCAGCCTCTGACTACGCCTCCGTCCACGGCGGGTCAGGGGTGTAGTTGAGCCCGTCGCAGAAACGGCAGTCCCACTCTGCGGGCACTTCCCACTTGTCGACCCAGAAGCCGACCTGCTTGCCCACGAAGTAGTTGTCCCCGCCGCACCATCCGCACTCGAAGACGAACTCCACTCCGGCCCCTTCCCCGTGCCTGATGGTCCGAGGATGCCCGGGACATGGGTGCGTCGACACTCAAACGCCCACTCCCCCCTACGCAACGCCGAAGGGCGCCGCCGGAGACCCATCCTGGCGGCGCCCTTCGGCGCCCCTGCCTGGAGCCCCGATGTCCCATGCCTCGCTCTCCCCCGCCATAGACCACCCCGCCCCGACCACCCAGCCCGTTCCGGCCGCCGCGCCGCCGGCGGAGCTGTCCCTCGAGGAACGCCTCATCCTTGTGAAAGCGGAGATGACCGCGCGCTTGGACGAAGCGGCCGTCGCCTACGAGGTCAACACCGCGCACATCCCCACTGAGCCCGTGGACCTGGCCGACGTCGTCACTCTCCCGCTGACCCCGACGCACCAGCCGACGCCGGCCTCCTACCCGACCCCGGTCGCCGCCCTTCTGCAGCGCGCCCACCACCGACTGCTCACCAGCGGCTGGTGCAAGGACGTCCTGGTCGACGAGGACGGCGCCCGATGCATGCTCGGAGCCATCCGAGCCGAGGCCCGCGGCGACGGCGGCCTGGAAGCCGACGCCGCCTCCGTGCTCCTGGACGCGATCCGCCGCAAGTTCGGCGACGACGTCGACTCCGTGCCGTCCTTCAACGACGCACACGGATCGGCCCGTACCCCGCTCCGCATGGTCGACCAGGCCGCAAGCCTCGCCGACACCCGAGGCCTGTGAATCTCAGCTCTCCGGACCACCTGCCTCGCACCCGAACCCACACCGGTCGGGTGCGGGCCAGGCCGCCCGGCCTGCGCACCACGCCCACTACACCCGCCCGAAAAAGGAGGACGAGCAGTGACCATCCCCACCGGTGTCCCCGGCCTTGTCATCACAGCTGCACCTGCACAGCGCTTCCCGGACCATCCCCACGCCTGCTTCGTCCTCCACGAGCCGTCCAATCGCCGCATGCCCGCGACCTGGGCGACCCCGGCAGCGGCTCGGCGTTTCGTCGAGGCGGTCCGGGACGTGGCCGACTGGGCCAGCCCGGCCACGGTCCTCACCGAGCCGATCTTCCAGGCCATCGACGAGCACCACGGATCCGTCGACGGCTTTGACGGGCCGAGGCTGCGGCGCCCGCCCTACACGCCCACGGACGCGGAGATCGCCGACCTCCTCAGCAAGGCCCTCACCGTGCTGATCACCAACGGCTGGTACCAGGGCGACGCCTCCAGCTTCCACGACGTCGATCAGGAGGACGGCGACGACCTGGATTCCAGCGACTGCCGTGTCTGCGCCCGGGGAGCCATCAACATTGCGGCCGCGGGAGACCCGCGCCCTCCCATTGCATACCAGCCGAGTGTCCTCGCCGAAGCGGCCACGGACGCCCTGGCGGAGACCCTCGGAGTGGACGACGTCACCGTCTGGAATGACGCCCCTGGCCGCACAGCCAGCGCCCTTCATGACGCCGTGACCCGCACCATCGACCGCCTGCGAGGCACCCAGGCAACACACGCGCCGGCCCCGCACTCGCATGGTACGGCTGACGCCTCGCCGACCGGCTGCCCGTTCCCGGACTGACCTTCGGTCGCTCCGCCTGGTCCTCGCCCACCCCGCTCGCGGGTGGACGAGGACTGGACAGGCCGACCGGCCACCTCGCACCGCGCCCCGCCGACACCAGCACGACGTCGGCGGGGCGCGGCGCTTGCTGTCCACCGACACCAGGAGGAATCGCTCGTGCTCACCCCCCGCCCGCGCCGCCGGATCGGCCGGCCCCGCCCGCAGCGTCCCGGACCTCGCTACCCGCTGCCTCAGCGCCGGTTGTCCGGTACCTGGAGCAGGTGATGGCCGACCAGGACCTGGTCGACGTCGACCCGTACGACCCCGGCGACGGCTCCTTACCGGTCTTCCGGTGGAAACAGGCCGGGCGCGCCACCCTCGCCACCCGCCGCCAACTGCGGGAGATGGGACTGCGCCCCGGCGGCCAAGAGCCCGTCGCCCGGATCGAGTGCCGCGGCGGCACGCGCTTCGCATGGCTGTACCGGATCGACCTGGCGAAGCCGAAGCGCCCGATGACCCTCGCGAAGGAAGCCGCGCTCGACAAGGCCATGGCCGCACGCCAGACGTGCGGCACCTGCCGCCGGCGCTACTTCCACTGCCTCCCGCTGAAGACCTTGGGGTCCTGCCTGGAGTGCTTCGACGGCACGCCCGCCGACCCCGCCTCCTACATCGCTCCCCCGGCCAAGCACCTGCTTGCCGCCTGATCCGAGAGGACCACCGCCCATGAGTACCGCTGTCCGCGCCGCCGCCTCAACGCCGGGCTGCGCGTGATCTGGGCTGCCCGCGCTCTTCACCCCCAAGGAGAATCCGCATGACCGAACCCAAGCCCGAGAGCATCCGCGACACCGCCGACACGGTCGCGATGACGCCAGAGGGTGACCACTACGTCTCCGAACAGCGAGCCCGGATTGCCGAGCTTCAAGCCCGCCCGGATCGGCTCACGCCGGACGACGCGCGATGGCTTCTTGACCGGCTCGCGTGGGCGGACTGGCACCTGGAAGAGCTGCGAGATCGCATCGACGACGCCGGAAGCCTGATGAACACGAGTTACGTGTCCAGCGCGATCGACTACACCCGCTGGTCCCGGGGGACCCCGCGAGGGCCTGTGATCGCTAACCGTACCGACGGCCCCGGCACCGAGTTCACGATCCTGCGCCGTCCCCAGCGCTGACCGGACGCTCTCCGTACGGCCCCGCCGCACCGCCCCCGGGCGGGTGACGGCGGGGCCGTGCGGTGTCCGTCTGGTCAGCCGAGACCGGACGACCGGCCCTCCCCGGAGGTCACCGTGCCCCTCGTCGAAGAAACTCGGCTGCTGCCTGGAGTGCTTCGACGGTACGCCCGTCGACCCCAGCAGCCTCATGACCCTCCCGGCCCCGGCCGTTCACCGGCTGGCCGCGTGAGCCAGCCCCGTCCGACCGTCCAGGCCGGGACGGGGCCCGCACAACCGGGCGGCCGCAGCACCGGCAAAGGCCGGCCGCCCGCTCCTTCACCCCTTCGAGCTCAGGAGAGATCCAGCATGCAGCATCGTCCCGCCGTCTTCGCCGCCCTTCTCGGACTGACCCGCGCCGGGAGCGCGATCGGAGATTTTTGGGTGCAGTCGGATTTCTGTGCCCGTGTGAAGGGCGCCTCCGACGACCACCCGGTCACCTACGTCGACCCGGCCACGGAGGAGAAGACCACCCACGGCACGGCCGACGGCCGTAAGGCGTGCCTCCAGCACTGCCTGACCTACACGGCCACGCAGGCCATCATCGCCGGGGCCGGCGCCCGCGCGCTCGGCATCCGGGTCCACCCGGCAGCCGCCGCGGCCGCGCTCGCCATCTCCTTCGGCACCCACTACGCCGCGGACCGACGTGTCCCGGGCAAGGGCCTGCTGGAGAAGATCGCGACCAAGACCGGCAAGGGTGGCTTCTACAAGCTCGCCGACTTCGGCATGAACGGCGCCTTCCACCTCGACTCCGCCTGGCACCACGGCTGGGAAACGGTCGCGGCCGTGGTCGCCACCTCCAAGGCGACCACCCGATGACCAGCCGCACGCGCCTGGACCGGGTGCGCGCCTCCGTGGGCATCGCCCAGCTCGCCCTCCAGCAGATCGAGGACGACCTGAACGCCGACGACGTCGACGCCCGCGAGCTCGCCGCGATCCTGCGCGAGCTCCAGGAGGACGTCGACGTCCCCGGCGGCCTCTTCCCGATGCTCGCGCAGCTGGTCACCGCCGCCGCGCGCCGGGCGGAACAGATCGAGCCCGACCGCGACGGCGACGCCTCCTTCCCCCTGCACGAGGCCGCCGCTCTGATCACCGACAACGCCGGGCAGCGCCTGAACTGGGCTGCCCGCTCCCTCGACCCGCAAGGAGATGCCGCATGACTTCGGTGGTGTACCCGGACCTGCCCGAGAACGGGCTGATCGTGCTGATCGGTGCCTCCGGCGCGGGCAAGTCGACGCTGGCCCGCACCTGGCCGGCCTCACAGGTCCTCTCGCTCGATGGTCTGCGGGGCATGGTCAGTGACGACCCGGGTCGGCAGGACGCCACGGCCGATGCCGCCGACGTCCTCAAGCTGATCCTGGAGCGCCGGATGGCCCGGAAGCTCAACACGGTGATCGACGCGACCAACGTCGAACAGTCCGTGCGGGTGGAGCTGGTGATGGCTGCCAAGCGGCACGGCATGCCGACCGTCGCGGTCGTCGTCGCCACGCCGCTGCCGGTCTGCCTGGAGCGGCAGGGCCCGCGGCCGGACAACCGGCGCGTGCCCGAGGACGTCGTCCGCTCCCAGCACCAGGCCATGGTCCACTCGCATCAGCGGCTGGCCGCCGAAGGCTTCAACACGATCGTGTTCGCCGACGCCCTGTACCGCCTGGAGCCGTTCCTGCAGCGGCTCTCCCAGGCCCGGGAGGCCGACCTCGGGCGCGACGGCAGCGACGGCTTGGGCGATCTGCTGCTGGTCCGCCGCTTCTTCGGCTCGGAGATCCTGCCGCTGTGGCGGTGGCGGCCGGGCTCGGACCTGGTGACCGGCCGGGACCGCGTCGCAGAGATCCGCCTCGGGCAGCAGTACCTCACCCTGGCGTTCCGCGACGACGTCGACGGAGAGGGCGACTTCGGCTTCGACGTCCTGCTGCCCTGCCCCTTCGACACGGACTGCACCGGCCAGGCGTGGGCGCCGGTCTACTCGGTCACCGACCTGTACAAGGCGCTGACCGGCGCCATGGACAGCGACCCGGACATCGTCTGCACCGTCCACGGCGACGGCGTCGACGACCAGGACGACGATCCTGAGGGCCGCGCGGACCTCGAGGCGCAGTACGCGGACGCTGTCGCGTGAGCCGCGCCGCCGACGGCCCGCACCCGCACCCGCTCACCCCGGCCGGGGATGAGTGGTGGCACGGCTGCCGGGACTGCCACCTGCCGATCCAGAGCGGGGCCGCCGGCCTCGCCGCGCACCGCCGCACCGTCCACACCCAAGCCGGTGATCCCCGGCGGCCCATCACGATTCAGCTCGACTACTGACCAGGAGGCACCCGTGAGCACCCAGACCAAGGCCGACACCTTCGCCGCGCTCCGCGACTGCTTCGCTGCCGAGCTCGCCGCCCTCATCGGCGACCAGTCGCCGCGCGGCAACACCCCGAACGCCTTCATCGACCTGGTCGAAGAAGTCCGCGACGTCCTCGGAGCGTCCAGTCTCGGCAACTGGCAGGACGCCAGCGAGGACCTGGACTCCGCGGTCACCTACCTCACCGACGCCCTGACCAGCCCCGGCGGTGACCAGCCCTCGCTTCTGGCCTGGGCGCGTACCCACCTGCGCGACGCCATCGCGACGGCCGGCTGACCCGCGAGTTGAGCGCACTCTGTGCCGCCCCGGCCCCGCACCTCGAGGCCGGGGCGGTCGCAGTGGCCCCTCAACCCCGGACAGTCAGGAAGGAGATGGACGTCATGCGCCTGCGGATCTACGAGGTCGACGTCCCGATACACGACACCACCGACCCGGCCCGGCGCGGCGTGCACGTCTTCACCGGCGTCGCCGACTCCCCCGCCGCTGCCCTGCGCCGCGCGCACGAGGTGTACGACGCCGCGCTCGCCGCGCACACGGCCGGACGCGAGATCCCCGGCAAACAGCCGGACAGCTGGGGAGCGCGCGGGCTTCGGCCCGGCTGGCAGATGGAGTGGCCCGCCGCGAAGGCCGGCCTCTGGCACAACCCCGTCAGCTGGACCACCCGCAGCGACTTCGCGCTGTAGCTCCGCCCCGGGACAGCCGCTCTGCTTGCCGGCTTCGTCGGCTGCCCCGGGCCCATCCATCCCGCACGAGACGAGACGGAGAACCCAAGTATGTCGTCCCTCCTGCGCGTTCAGGGCCGGATCGGCCAGCGCACCCTCCTACTGACGACCGCCGCCGTGCCGTTGACCGGCTGGGCAGTCCACGCGGTCACGCTGCACCGGCAGCTCGCCGCCACCCGCCGCGACCCGCTGACCGGCCTGCTGCGCCGCGACTCCTACACCGCCCGCGCCCGCCGGCTCCTGGCCCGCCACGGCGACGAGGTGGCCGTGGTCATCGTCGACCAGGACCACTTCAAGGCCGTGAACGACGACTTCGGGCACCCGGCCGGGGACGCCGTCCTCACGGCGACCGCCGCGCGGCTCACCGCGTGGGCGGGCCCCCGCGCGTCCGTCGGCCGCCTCGGAGGCGATGAGTTCGCCGTAGTCGTCCAGGTGCCCACCGCGCGCCTGGAGCAGCGCCTCGCGCAGCTGGTCCGGATGCTGCGCACCCCGGTCGTCCTCGAGGACGGCCGCACCGTCGACGTCGCCGCCTCGGTCGGCGCCGCGACCCCGCGCACGGTCGGCTCCCGCGACCTGACCGTCCTGCAGCGGGCCGCCGACGCGGCCCTGTACGACGGCAAGCACTCGGGCCGCGCCACCGTCGCCTCGCCCGCGCACACCACGGTGCCGTCCATCAACGGCCGCCGCGCCGGGCGCCCCGGCACCGCGGTCTGGGGGCGAGCCGCATGAGCGTGATCACTCTCCCCGAAGGCGACTGGATCCGCGGCATCACCATCCGCCAGCCGTGGGCCACGTGCATCCTCGCAGGCAAGAACCCGGAGAACAGGCCGGTGCACTGGCCGTGGGAGGGCTGGGTCCTCATCCACGCCGGGAAGACGAAGCCGGAGCCCGCTGTGCTGCGCGACCCGCTGGTCGCCACCGCGATCCGCGGCCGCGAACTGCACCTGGGTGCGGTCATCGGCGTCGCCCGCCTCACCGGCTGCCACCCCGATCAGGGGCCCGAGAAGTGCGCCAGCCCCTGGGCGGAGCGCGGCGCGCACCACCTGGTCCTCGACGACGTCCAGGAGCTCGCCCTGCCCGTGCCCGCCACGGGCGCGCTCCCGGCCTGGAAGCCGAAGCCGGACCTGGTGGCGCAGGTGTTCCAGCAGCTGCCCGACTTCCGGCCGTGACCCGCCAGGGACGCACGAAGAAGGAGAAGCCGCCGTTCGAGCCGGGCCTGATCCCGGCTCCCGGCGAGCTTCTCGTCTGGCGCGACGGCCAGCACTTCGACCACTGGCAGGACCTCCCCTGCACGCTGTGCGGCCAGCCCACGCCCATGCGCTCCCACTCCGGCGAGCCCGTGCACAAGGCATGCGCTGAGGACTGGATCACCGCCAACCCCGTTGAGGCCCGCCTCGGGCGGTTCGCCTCCGACCTCGCGCCGAAGCCCAAGTCCAAGTCCAAGGGCCAAGGCGACCACGCCTGACCTCCACCTGGAGGACCTCCATGAGCAGCACCGAACGCGACGTCGACCACGCCCTCGCCTACCCCGAGCCGCCCGCCTCCCCGCTCTGGCACCGCCATGGCACGAAGGCCCGCCCGCTCACCCCCGAACAGCAGCGGCGCAACCGCGAGCTGCTGGACATCGCCCAGCGCACCACCCGACCCCGCTCCCCTCGCCCCACCAAGACCCTGGCGGAGGCCAACTGATGGACACCAAGCACTGCGCCGTCGACGGCTGGGTCGACGCGATCCCCGTCCCCGGACCGCGCGACACCGTCACCTTCGACCTGGTCGTCCGGCCCGCCGACATCGACGCACTCGACGACGACGCCCCCGACACGGTCATCACCTGCACCAGCGGCGACCCCCGAATCACCCACGAGCTGCTGAACGGCATACAGCCCGGCGACCTGCTCCGCGCGACCGGCACCCTGGTCCAGCCGCCGACGCCCGGCGAGCACGCCCGGCTCACCGTCGACGCCCTGGAGGTCCTGGACACCGCACTGGTCCCCGTCCTACGGGAGACGGTGCTCGACAGGTACGGCGACTACGTCGTCATCTTCGACGCCGACCGCGACCAGGTCCCCGTCTTCACCGCGCACGGGCAGTGGGTCGGCCTGGCGGACAACCCCGACGCCATCGCCACCCTCATCGACATCCACGAGCGCGTGAACGGCGGCGACGCCTGATGGCCACCACCACCGCGCACGCCACCCGGACCATCCTGGAGCGGTTCCCCGCCGGAGCTCCCCGCGGCTCCTGGCCGGCCGAAGAGTACGCAGCCGCCCAACACGCCCAGGGCACCAACGCCCAGGTCGTGATGGACCTGCCCAGCGACCAGTTCCTCGTGGTCACCGACACCACCACCCAGTAGCACCACCCCGGAGCGCCGCACCCGCCCTTCCCGGCCGGGCGCGGCGCTCCGTGTGTTCCCGCCCCTCACCACCGAATTGCCGCCAGAGACTGGAGTCACTGGAGGAGTGAGACGCCAGCGGTCGTGGAGTGCGGCTGCAGACTCCTCTATTACGGCGTAATGGAGTGAGTCCTCTCCGTGCCTCGCAGGCATGAGCCATTACGACGTAATAGGTAGTAGCCAACGGCGAACCTCCGCTGCTGGCTGGTGGCTTCTAACGTGTCGATGCCGTAAACGATCAACGACGTTAGTAAGGTGACCATCATGAGCTCATCAGCCACCTCGCACGACCGCGAGAAGGTCGTCTCCAAACTGCCGGGATGGCTCCGGCACAACCTCAAAGTCAGAGCAGCACAGCGCGGCATCGAGATCCAGACAGCGGTCGAACAAGGCATCAGAGACTGGTGCAATCTGGCCTCGGCTCCAGCGGCAGTCAACACCGCAGGAGCCGACCCCTTCGCCACTTTCCTCCCACTAGGCCAGTGGGAGGAGTTCCGCGAGGTCGCCGGGGACCGCCGAGTCTCCCTGATCCAGGGAGTCGCCCAGTCCGTCCAACTGTGGCTCGACACCAACCCGGAACCCGGCATCGAGCGCCCCGAGACCACCCGACGGATCGTCGTCTGCAATCAGAAGGGCGGCGTGGGGAAGACAGCGATCACAGCCGGCCTCGGCGAAGCTCTCGCCGAAGACCCCAACGTCCTGCACCCTGTGCGGATCGCTAAAGCACTCGCCAAGGCACTCAGCGCCAGCGAAGCGCCGCCCGAGGACCAGCAATCCAGCGATCCACTTGAGATCGAGAACCTGCCCGGTCTTGGGCTCCGTGTCCTGCTCGTGGACTTCGACCCCCAGTGCCACCTGACCAACCAGCTCGGCGCCAGCCCGCTACCCATGAACGGTGACAGCCTCACCAACCACATGGCCGGCGACTCCAAGGGCGACCTCCGCGACCTCGTTGTCTCCATCGACGACGAGCACTTCAACGGCCGACTCCACCTCCTACCGGCCTGCAACGACGCCTTCCTCCTCGACGTACGTCTATCCGCAGTACGCGCCAGGGAAGCCGCCCTTGAACGAGCACTCGCCCCCCTCGAGGTCGACTACGACGTCATCCTCGTCGACTGCCCGCCCAGCCTCGGCCTCAGCATGGACGCCGCCTCCTACTACGGCCGCCGCCGAGACGGAGAACGACCTGGCCAGTCCGGAGCCCTCATTGTCGTTCAGGCCGAGGACAGCTCCGCAGACGCCTACGACCTCCTCACCACTCAGATCGACGATCTCCGAGGAGACCTCCAGATCGACGTCGACTACCTCGGCATCGTCGTCAACCTCTATGACTCTCGCCGCGGCTACATCGCCACGTCCTCACTCCAGGGATGGGTCGACATAAAGGACCCCCGAGTCGTCGGACTCATCGGAGACCTCAAGGAACAGAAGGAAGCAGTCCGCATGAAACAGCCACTGCTGTCCTACGCGCCGAAGTCCCAGCAAGCCATCGGCATGCGCGCACTGGCCAGGGAGATCGCATGAGCAAGGCCGACCAGCTGGGCGCAGGACGATTCGGCGGGGGAGCACGATCCGTCAGCGCCCGCCGACAAGCCGTGGCCGCCGCTACCGGCGTACCCACCGACGGCGTCGCCCCGCCCACCGAACTCCCACCGGACCACATCAGCCTCAATCCCGACAACCCCCGCTCCAGCCTCGGTGACCTCACCGAGCTGTCCGGCAGCCTCAAGACCCACGGCCAGAAGCAAGCGATCACGGTCATGAACCGGGACGCCTACGTCAAGGCCAACCCTGAGCGGGAAGCCGACCTCGAACGCGACACCACTCACGTAGTGATCGACGGCAACAGCCGCCTCGCCGCTGCCCGCGAGGCCGGTCTCGCCACCATCAAGGTTATGGTCAGCGACGACGAAGGCAGCACCTCCGAGGAACTCCTCGAATCCGCGCTCGTCGCCAACATCCATCGCCAGGACCTCGAGGAGCTGGACGAAGCCCGTGCCCTGCAACGGCTCCTCGCCATTCACGGCAGCCAGACCGCCCTGGCCAAACGCCTCCACCGCTCCCAGGGATGGGTATCCCAGCGCCTGGCCCTGCTCCACCTCACTCCTGAGCTCCAGGCCAGGATCAGCGACGAACCGATCGATTTGCTGCGGGCAGTAGGGAACAAGCCGCCCGAGGAACAGGAGGCCGCCCTACAGGCCCTGAAGGATCAGCGCGCGCATAGGGAAGCCGAGCGCAGGCGACGTCGCCGCGACAGGTCTGCAGAGACCGGGGAAACTGAACGTCGTGGGGGAGGGGGCAAGGCCGACAACCATTACGACGTAATAGAGGGTGCCGCGGCCGACGACAGGCCGGTGGCCCGCCACCCGGAGGCCAATCTTGCGCCAGCACAGGGAGTGCCGGAGCCGCGGGCCGACAGAACCGCGCCCCCTCGGACGAGCAATAGCGGCACCGACGGCGTCGTGCGAAAGGTTCCCTACGACGAGCCGGGAAACCTCGCCATGCTCCTGGACAGGAAGGTCGAGAGCGACGACAACTTCTTCGCGCTACTGCGCTTTCTGGGCAGGAAGGCTGCCACTCGTGATCCACAGCGTCTGGCCGAGCTGCTGGATGAACTCGTCCAGCACGCACCGGCATCAGCTGAGTGACTCGGGGCAGCGGTTGGCCAATGGCCTGGCCAGGTGTGTGGCAGCGCCGCAGCTGGGCCAGTAACCAGCGGTGGAGTGGTGATAGGTCCTGCTGCGGCCACTACACCTACACATCCCGGGCGTCTCGGGCTTGACCATCTGGACCTGCTTGTCGATCAGCCCGCCTACGTGCAGGACGGACAGGGGCCACCCAGGTCTGGACTACGCGAGGATCAGGGCTGGTCATCTGCGTGGAAGCGGGCTCCGCTCGTCCTGTACAAGCTGCCCCGATGGCCGCGTGCCTGCGCCTGTGGCAGAAGGGCAACGCGGCGGGTGCGTGGGTGGGGGGACGTGTGGCGGTCGGGGACGACCGTGGCTGGGTGACGGCGGTGCGGAAGTGGATCGCCGTACTCCCCGCTTCGGTGCCCTCATTGGCGACCGCGTCCAGACCGGCAGCCGCCTCACCTTCGGCGTCAGGACCGCCATCGGCCCCGAACAAGCTGCTGCCGGGCAGGGCTACCTGTCTGGTCAGGTGATCAGGTAGGGCCTGGGGTATCCCCTTTGCTCATAGTCTGCGGTCATGTGGTTGATCTCTACGAGGGCGTTGGTGCGTCCGTGGGCTTCCAGCAGCATGACCACGATGCAGATTGTGAGGGCGTGGATCTGGTCCGGCAGCGCGAGGCCTTCCAGCGCGTGAGTGAGTGCGGTCTCTCCTGCGGCGGCCCGGTGGATGGCTGTGCTTGTCGCGACACTGGTCTCCGCTGGTGCAAGGGCCGCCGCGTCCTTGAGCCGTGACACGGACATGGTGGGTTCTCCCAGCCTGACGAAGAGCTGGTCGTGGTCAAGGACCAGCCAGCCCGCGATCCGTTCCAGCAGGCTGGTGTCCAGGTCTCTGAGGCAGGCGGCGATCTGGGAGCGGTCTTGGGCCAGGTACGCCCGCGTTAGGTCGGCTGCCCGCCACATCGCGTCCACCAGCAAAGGATCACTCGGGTGCGTCATGCTCTTCTCCTATCGGAGCTGCTGGGTCGGTGGGACAGATGCCGTGGAAACGGGCGTGCATCGTTGGCTCCCGTCCGGCGGCTTCGAGGTGCCGGACGGGAGCGGCACGGGGCCTCCTGAGGTTCCTTGAGCACGAGGGAACCCGCGCGCCTTCCAGACGGGAAGGTGGGGCGCCGAAGCGTCCCCCACCATGGTGCCGCCCCTTGGCTACTCGCCGTGCAATTGCATAAATGCCGATCAGAAGAGGATGGTCCGTTCCGGTTATGACCGGATAGATGCTGAGGCTGACGTTTCTATGTTCATAGCAGGGTTCATCGAACGTATTTGTTCCGTGACTCCATGATCACGTTGAGTGTCTGCCGGGGTGGCCGCAATGCTGTGCACCACCTCCCGCCCCGGCGCTTGAGCACCGTCGGGGCGCGAGGTCTTCCAGACCTCTCACTCTCCATCCAGGGAAGGTGCAATGCCCAGTCGAAAGGTGTGGACTGCCGCCGTGCTGGCCGTGGTCCTCGCGTGGAGCACGGCGATGACCGTGCTGGGACACCTCGCCGCGGTCGTGGCGCTGCTGCCCTCGCTCGGACTGCTGCTGCAGCAACTCACCGTCGCCGCCCACGATTCTGGTGCCGGACCCGCCCGCGCTCCGGCACCGGAGCCGACCAGGCAGGAGGAGCCGCAGCGATGATGTCCTCCCCGCCGCCCCAGGACGATCCGCCAACCGCCGGCGACGTCCCGGACGCCCCGCTGTCCCTCAGCCCCGCTCCGTTAGGGCCCGGCCGCCGAGGCCGTCGCGCGGAGCCGATGTCACAAAAGATCGGCCCCAGCCACCAGGCACTGCTGGAACGCCTGCGCCGTCAGATATCCGCCCAGCAACTCACCCTTGAGGAACTGGCCCGGCGCACCGGCTTCTCCAAGGGCCGCATCTCGGTCCTCCTGCGAGGAGTCGAGTACTACCCGAGCTGGGAACTCACCTACAGCCTCCTCCACGCCCTGGGACTGCCACCCTGGCCCCTGTGCCGCCTGTGGACCTCCGGCGCCTACGAGGCCGCCAAGACCACCACCTGGATCAACCAGCGCATCCACGATGTCCGGCCGCTGGGGCCCGAGGAGCGGCCCGTGGAACAACGCGGCTTCATCCAGCAGATGGAGCACTACTACACCGCCTACGCCCGGGCCCTGCTGCACATCGAGCGCCCCGAACGGATCGTCGGCGAAGCCTTCGACATCCTCTGGGCCGGCTGGGACGAGACAGAGGCGGCCGCCGGCCCGAACCTTCCCCGCTACGCCTGGCGGCTCCTGCGCTCACGGGTTCTGCTGCGCGTCAGACGGCACCCGGACAACCGCCCCGACCTTCGCCCAGCCGCATTCATGACCATCACCCAGAGCCGGATCGAGGACCCGGTGGCCCGGTTCGTCGAGATCAGCGAAGTCGCCGACTTCTTCGACGCGATCAGCCACCTTCCGCCTGACCAGTTCGACGTCGTCGTTTTGCGCTACCTGTGCGAGTTCACCTCCGACCAGGTCCAGGAAGCCACCGGCCTGTCCCCGGCCCACGTCCACACCCTCGACCACCACGCCCGAGGAGCCCTCGAGCAGCTCCATCACCGCCCCACAGCCCGGGAGTGATCACCCCGCCATGACCGCCATCGACGACCTCCTCGCCCGCTCGGCCCTGCTCAAGAACCCCCGCATCCCCGCGGACACCGTCCCCTGCCTCACCACCCACCCGTACCCCACCTCCCCAACCGACGAAAGTCTCCCCGCCGAGGAGACCATTGCCGACGACACCGCCGCCGAACACCTGCGCTCCCTGTGCGAGGTCGCCGTCACCCACGCCAGCGCACCCCAGATCACCGACTTCATCACCGAGCAGCTCCCTAGCCCCGAAGGCGCCTGGATCCTCGGATGTCTGCTGCACCTGGCCAGCGCCGAGGACGGGGCACGCTACTGGTGGCAGTACGCCGCCGGAGCGGGCGACCGCGGCGCCGGCTACTGCCTGTCCCTGCTCCACCGGGCCCGAGGAGACGACCAGACAGCCGACTTCTGGCTCGACCAGACAGACGACCCCGCCGATCCCGATCCGGGCGTAGGGTGCGCGGCCAGCACCTCCACGGTTCTGCGCATGCTCGTGCAGATGACCGCCGGCAGCGACCGCGCCTACAGCGACACCACCCTCGCCGTCATGTCCTACACCACCGCAGCCGTCACCGACGGATACCGCCGCCACCCCGACGTCGAAATCCCCGCCCCAGGCCCCTACTTCGCCGAAATGCTCCAGATCATCCTCGCTGCCCTCACCGGCCCACACGACGATCGCACCGACCCCACTGCAGGCCCCCTGCCCGCCCGCCCCGTCGAAGACGACGACATGACCACTCGCCCCACCCGAACACCCGACCCGGACCACGTCCTGGTTCAGTCCGCCGCGCCCGACGCCGAGTCTGCCTCAGCCTTCCACCAAGCAGCCCTCGCCCATGCCTGGACACACATCCCCCCGGAGCAGCCTCAAAGCCCAGGCCAGAGGGAAGTCCTCATGCGTTTCCTCCTCGACCGCCGCCTGAGAGGTTCCGACCGATCCTGCTCACAAGGTTCTGTAGCTCAAAGCCTCTTGCGGTCCGCTCCGTCGTGAGGTGAGTGGCCTGACGCAAAAACCATGACGTTGCGTCAAACACAGCCAGGGCCGGCTGCGCCGGTCTAAAGCGAGAGCACTTGGTCGTCGTCACCGCCCTGGAACAGCTCCAGCACGGCACGGGCGCGGCGGTGTCGAGGCGACCGGGGCGTCAGGGTGAAGAGACACTGACCGCCACGCTCGACAATCCCGAAGCCGACATCCTCGACCGCGACCAGGAGGCCCGCGCCGACGCGGAAGAAGATCGTGGCCGTACAGATGAGCGAAGACGCGACGCCCCGTGTGCACGCGGGCGTCGCGAAGTCCACCAACGAACGCTGGGAGGAGAGCAGAAACGCAGACGCCGGTAGGAGGCTGGGAACCTGATCGTGTGCGGGACCTGCCACGCCGCCGACGTCGCTCGCAAGCAGGCCGAAGCCGCCGTGCGGTCCCGGCCGCACGGCGGAGACGGACTCGGACGACGACGGCCACGAACCCGGCGGGCCTGTTCCGCCGACGGGCCTGATGCCTGCAGCCCCCGCCAGGCTGGGCTGGAATCGCCCCGTCACAGCCTGGCGGTCCCTCCGATACGGTCGCCCCATGACCGACGCCCTGCCCCCTCCACGCACCACGTGGGAATACTGCCTGTCCGCCGCTGACGAGCTGGTGCTGTGGCACATGCGCCAGGGCGGGAACGTTCCGGAAGCCGAACGGCCCCGAGTGGTGACACTGATCGGCGCCGCCGCCTACGGGCTCGCCTCCAGCATCAGCCTGGACGGCCCCGACATCGCCGGCCTTCCGCTCACCGGCCCCGACGAGAGCAGCTCCGCCAGCCTCCGGGGAGTCCTGCAGCACCACGCCCTGCGCGCCCTCCAGCGGAGCCCGTACGAAGTCCTGGGCGCTGCCGAACGCGAGCAACTGCTTGCCGCGTACGGCAACCCTGCGTTCGACATCGCAAGGGAGGCGGCGGTTGCGGTTATCACTCACCACGCCCGGTCCTCCGCGGAGACGGGCCAGCCCCACCCGACCATCAGGGACCGCGCGCCTGCGATGGTCGGCACGCGGGCGGTCAGAGCCAGGGTGGACGTCGAGGAGGCCCGCAGCCACCAGCAGTTCCTGAAGGCGGCCGGGGTGATCTGGGTCGTCTACGACGGGGGGCTCAGTCGGCTGCCAGTCGTCTGCACCCGCTGCCAGGCCCGCGTCGGCCTGACGCTCCAGGCCGACGCCGAAGCCAGGAGCGTCTACGTCATCTGCCCGGACCGCCACACCACCCAAGATCACCGCCTCACGATCACCGGGGTACAGGAAGCAATCGCCCTCGGAGGAGCGTCCCGAGTCGGGGACATCGAGATCAACACGGAGGCGACGGCATGAGCTTGTCTGCCTGCTTGTCAGTCCATGCGTTGAAGAGCACCTCGCCCAACGTCGTGATGCTGGAGACGGTGCAGGCCGACGTACGGGTCCCGGAGGCGTACACCGCTGCTCAGCCAGTGACCCTCTACAGCCCCTCTACCGTGGCAGCCGAGGCGTACACGAAGATCGGCCGCCAGATGAAGCTGTACCGCTGAATCTTTACGGCGTAAACCGCCTCCACGAACGCTGCCTCCGGACCGCCGGGGGCAGCGGTCGTTTGTGACCGTCACGGCCCGGAAAAGATGTCGTGGCTGCCGATGCGGCGCCAGATGATGTGCCGCTCGCCGCGGACTATCTCCTCCCCGTAAGACCACGTGGCGCGGCCGTCACCGTCCCAGGTCAGCTCGAATACACCATGAGCGCGCTGGACGCCCTTCACGCGGAGGCCGGCGCGGAAACGGCCGGTGCGCAGGTCGTCGACGAAGGCGACCACGGCCTGGCGGAAGCGGCGACGCTGTTCGGGGGTGAGGCGGTGATGGTCGGCGGTGAAGCGGGGCGTGGCCTCGTAGGTCGGCACGTCGGTCCTCCGGGCAGCAAGAAGCCCCCGGCCTTGCCGGGGGCGGAGAGTCGGTGACGTGGTGCAGGGGGCGGCGTCTTTGGCCTCTGGGTGGGGGAGCGGTACGTAGATGTGCGCTGGTTGACGGTGAAGTCGTCTGCTGGCGTTTTTGGTGTTGGTGAGGCGTGTGTGACTGGCTGCGGCGCAGCATTTACATGGCTCTGGTGGTGTCCGCCGGGCGGGCACGGCGTCGCCACGGATGCCCGCCGGACGGGATCAGTCGTGAAGTTCCGGTGAACCCTCCCGCCTCACGGGATCGTGCTTTTTCGCAGGTCAGAGCCGGTGTGTGCTGGGGCGATGCTGAGTGTCGCGAAGATCCAGAGGCGTAACGCGTGGCGGTACTACATACGCGGAGTGGCGTTCGGGGACGGCCGCCGTCCGGTCGGACAGTCGTTGAAGGACGCCCAGGAGCTGGCCGGGCTCCCACCAGGACGGTGGCTGGGGCGTGGTCTGCGTGCGCTGGGGCTCACCGAGGGCGCGGAGGTGTCCGGGCGTCAGATGGAGCTGCTGTTCGGCGAGGGCCGGCACCCGGACGCGGACCGCATCGAGCGCGGCCTCCTGGACGACGGTGTCGACGCGGCGACGGCCCGCCGGCTGACGGTGCTGGGGCAGCCGATCGAGGAGATCGAGGCGCGCAAGCAGACGCCGCTGCTCGGCATGGACTTCACCTTCCGGCCTCAGGCGTCGCTGGTCGTGCTGTGGGCGCTGGGCGACGCCACCGTGCGCCGGGTCATCGAGCGGGCCCACGAGCGGGCCGTCGCCACGGCGCTGCGCTGGCTGGAGGATGAGGTTGCCGAGACCCGGTGGGCGTCAGGCCGCGGCCGCGCGAAGACGCCCGCGCTCGTGGTCGCCGCCTTCCGGCACTTCGACAACCGCGACGGGCTGCCGCTCCTGCACGAGCACTGCCTGATCCTCAACCGCGTCCAGCGTCTGGGCGCCGACGGTGAACCGGTCTGGGGCGCGCTGGACACCTACCGCCTCTACCAGAATGTGGTGACCGCCGGGACGCTCTACACCCTCACCATGACGACCGAGGTGTGCGAGACCCTGGGGCTGGCGACCGTGCCGCGCGAGGTCACGCCGGGCCTGCGTCCGGTCATGGAGATCGCCGGAGTGCCCGAGGACCTCATCAACTGGTCGGCTTCCCGGCGCCAGCGCATCGAGGACGCCCTGGAGGTGCTCACCGACCAGTACGTGAAGGACCACGGGCACCTGCCCTCAGAGCGCGGCCGTCACCAACTGGGCTGGTGGGCGGCGCAGGAGACCCGGCCCGCGAAGAAGAAGCCGAAGCCGCTTCAGCAGCTGCTCGCGTGGTGGCGCGCCTCCGCAATCCTGCGCTTCGGCCAGCAGCTCATCGACAGCCTCCTGGACAGGTGCCGGGCAGCGGGAGCGGCGATCCGGGCGCGGGTGGGTCCCACCGTGGACGTGACGCTCGCCGCCGTCGACGTCGCCGCGGTCGTCTTCACCGTGCGCGAGAAGTTCTCCCGGCGCCACATCCTGGCCGAGGCGCGCCGGCACCTGCTGGAGACGCTGCGCGGCCGCGAGTTCACCCACGGCCTGGACGACTACATCGCCCACCGGGCCCTGCTCCGGTACTCCCGCCGTCACACGGTCACGAAGCCCGGCCGGGAAGCGCCGGCGGCGGACCGGATGACCTACACCGCCGACTTCCCGGTGCCGCACCGGTGGTGGATCGCTCCCGCAGAAGGCACACCGCCGCGGGAGTCCAGCCGCTACGAGCGGGCCCGGGTCGCCAGCCTTGCCGTGCAGAACGCGATCCGCGACGCTCGCATCCGAGCCGACACCGCCACCGAGGCAACGGCCTCGGCCGTCTCCGCACCCGCCGATCACCGCGACCTCGATGGCGAGACGGCGTCCACTCCCCACGCCGTCGACCACCCGGGCTGGGCCGCCACCCTGACCCCGGCGCAGCAGGCCGCCGCCGTCCAGGCCCACCAGCAGGCCGCGATGCCCGACGAATACCTGGAGGGCCGCACGACCGACCCAGCAACATGGCTGCGCACACCCAAGAACCTGGACCGGCTCGCCACCTTCACCCGCGCCGCCGACACCCGCCGCCGCGCCATGGAGGACCGAAAGGCCCCGGCTGCCGATCCGCCCAGTCCGGTCGACCAGCGCCGCCAGGAGCACGAGCAGCAGCGCCAGCAGCCCGACCCCGGCCAAGGCCAGGGCCTGCGGCCGTGAAGCTCGCCGTGCGGCCCGCACAGTGAGATGGACGACGAAGTCACCGTGCCAGGCGTCGGGGGCGGATGTGGCGGCACTTGCCGCAGACCTGAAGCGACGTCTCACGCCGCAGCTGATCGAGGAACTTGGCGAGCGTCGCATCGGCTGACGGGTGCTTACTAGGTAAACACCGAGCTCTTCGGAGGGGTGGTAGCCGGGGCACCCGGCTACCACCCCTATTGCGTTTGGCGAACTCCCTCGTCACTCTGCCGAGCGCCGCACGCGGCGATCTGCCTACCGATGAAGTGCCACGTGGGTTCTTGCTGGCCCTCCGCGACGGGCCTGTCCATCAGGCCTGCGAGTAGATCGAGGGCTTCCTGGTTGACGTATCGATCGGGGTCGGGGGACTGGAGGTGCCGACGTAGAAGCTCCGCGTCCAGCCCTTGCTCTTGAAGGTATGCAGCGAGTGTGCCGACAAGCAAGAAGTTGTAGGCCAGGGCATCGGTGAGGGCGTAGAGCACCAGCCGGTGCCAGTTCGCCGGCGAGTGGATGTGCTGGCGCGCGGCGTTTGCGGCATCGTCCAGATGGCGTCGCTCCCAGCGAACGAAGTCCTGGACGAGAGCGATCAGCGCCCCTGGCACAGCCCCCGTCTGTGCCTTTCCGCCCGGGATCCTGGTGGCCCTTTTGGCCTGTGGAGTGGGCGGGACGGCGTTTCGGATGTCCTGCAGCGCTGCGCGACGGTTCGTTGCCGTCAGGTCCTGCTGCCGACGAGCGGCGTTCTTACGTGCGTGAGAGGTCATCACGGTCCTCGTGCGCGAGCCCATGACTTCACGCGGACTGTGGCTAGCCACAACTCCTCTGCTTCGATGACGCGGCGCGTCTAGGGCCTACCCGTCTCCCGATCATGGGTCGGAAGCTCTCAGCCAGGCACCGTCGTGGCAGCTTCAAGCGGCGCCACCCAGGTCAACGAGTCGATCTCGCGGCGAGTTACGTAAGTCCAGATGCGAACGACGGGCATGCCCACGGGGCCTAGGCGCTGTTCGTGTCAGCGGGGATGGGCGGCAGGGAGTAAAGGGCGACGTCGAGGTCCCGGGGTGTCCATGCGTGGGCGGGGGAGGGGGCGTGGTCCAGGAGGTGGTCGAGGGCAGCGATGTAGCGGCTGTATCGGCCCGGGGCGTGGGTGAGCGGTATGCCCAGTGAGCGGAGTCCGGTGTGGGCGGGTCGGTCGTAGACAGCCATGCGATCGGGTGCGGCCGCGGTGAGCGCGGCGGAGGCCAGCGCGTCGCCGCGGGTGAAGCCGGGAAGGCCGACCAGCGCGGCCCGCCCTGCCCGGGCGGCCTCGCTGATGCTAACGGAGCTGTCGAGCACGGCAGTCATGGCGGCTGCGGTCGCCCGCCGTACCTCGGCGTCTGAGGTGGCCATCAGCGCGTAGGTCCAGCGGGTGTCGGCGCGCAGGCGTTTCCACAGCAGCAGCGCCCCGATGTCGGCCTTGCCGATGCTGCCTTCGCTCTGGGCCCGCTGGGCAACCTGGTTGAGAACTTCGTCGTAGTGGCCCCCGGCCAACCGCGTATACACCTCGCGTGCGGCGATCAGCCGCTGCCAGCCGTCATTGCTGATCTCACCGGTTTGGTCCGTCATGGCGTGCTGTGGCCTCCCGCTGCGGTCGTCCGGTGCGAGGTGAGGGTGCCGGCTGCCGGTCGTCTGCCGGGCAGCCAGTTACCTGCTCAAGCCGGTTGGTTAGCCGTGGTAGGTGATGTAGCCGTTGCCGTCGCGGTCGTTGGCCTTCTTGGTGTAGGCGTGGACGTCGGCGCGGGTACCGCCAGGCTTGTAGAAGTAGATGGTGTCCTTGTCGTTGTTCCAGATGAAGTTGCAGTTCTGGCGGTAGACGACGTTCTTGGCGTCGGAGTCGGTGCCGCGGCCGCCGCGGAGGCTTGCGTAGTCGCCGGGCTGCAGGGTGTGGCTGTTCTTGAAGGTGAAGGTGTTCCCGGCGGCGTCCTTGACCTTGTAGCCCTTCAGGTTCACGGTCGCGGTCTTCGAGTAGTTCTTGATCGTCAGGTACTCGTTCTTGGTGTTGCCGCCGGAGCACTTGTTGGAGTCCCGGCCCGGGGCGTCGTACTGCACGCCCTTGATCTTCAGCGCGGAGGAGTACTCGGCGGCCTGCGCCGGAACGGCCGCGGCCAGGCCGAGCGCGGCGGCGGCCGCCGTGGCGGCAGTGGTGGTCAGGGCGTAGCGGATACGCATGAGAATTTCCCCCTCAGTGGTGCGAATGGAGCGCCCGGAGCCTACCGGAAGTGATCACATCATGGCGGCGGAGTGAAGAATCTGTGACCATGGCTGTCTGGCCGAAGCGTCCGCTGTCTGGACGTCCACGTGCGCCCCTGAGGAGGGCCTCCCGGCCGGCGGGCGTTCAGCAGGTGGATGACCCTCGCCCGGGTGAATAGGGGATTGTGGCAGAACCGGTGTGCCGGAGCAGCGCGTGGTGCGGGGCATGGAAGCGATCAACGAAGTGCACGTGTCCTCGCCCGGACTGATCGTGGTCGACGTCGCCGCGGCCGACGACGAGACCGCGTTCGCGTTCCACACGGAGCTGGCCGCCCGCTGGGCGACAACCTCGGTGGAACGCACGACACGGGACCCTGGCCAGCCTGGGGTGCGGCTGCGCTGCTACCTCGACCTGCGCCAGCCCCTGAACGCCCCCGGCCAGGCGTCGACACTCCGCTGACAGCACCCCAGGGCTGGATACTCGCTTTCCGCACCCAGTTCCGGGGCAGGCGCGCCCGGTGCTGTGGGAGCCGGACCGCGGATGCCGGTATGACGAGTGCACCCACACGGGCGGCGCACTCGCCAAACGCCAGATAGCGCCCCCGCCGATGCCGCTACCAACGGTGCATGCTCAAGACCGTGCTTCGCGGCCTGGCCGCCGCCTCCCTTGCCCTCCTGCCCCTGACCGTCTCCACACCCGCCCAAGCCGCGGAGACGCTCCCGCTGGCCGAGGCCGTCACCCGCCTGCCGGTGGCGGCCGAGTCCCGCGACGGCTACGACCGGAATGCCTTCAAGCACTGGAACGCCGGCGCGAACCCGTCCGACGGCTGCAACACGCGCGCGGAGGTATTGATCGCGGAGGCGGTGGAACCGCCGACGGTGGGGCCGAAGTGCCGCCTGACGGGCGGCCGCTGGTGGTCCTACTACGACCAGGTATGGGTGACCTCGGCCTCCGCCCTGGACATCGACCACATGGGCCCGCTCGCCGAGGCATGGGACAGCGGAGCCTCCATGTGGTCGGCGCAGCGCCGGGAGGCGTACGCCAACGACCTCGGAGCCGCCGCCAGCCTGGTCGCGGTCACCGCCCGCTCGAACCGGTCCAAGTCGGACCAGGACCCGGCCCAGTGGCTGCCGCCGGCGGCTGAGGTGCACTGCCGGTACGTCGCCGAGTGGGTGGGCACGAAGCTCCGCTGGGTGCTGTCGGCGGACGAGGCCGAGGTGGCGGCGCTGCGCGAGGTGGCGGACGGCTGTCCGGAGCAGACCGTGACGTACGAGCCGGCCCCGTGACCGGAGTGGGGGAGTACGTGGTCCTGCTCGCCGAGGACTGGGACAGCGGCGTCATGGCGTGGTCGACGCAGCGCGCAGGCTCGTACGCCGACGACTCCGGAGCCGCCGCCAGTCTGGTCGCGGTCACCGCCCGCTCGAACTGGTCCAAGTCCGGCCAGGATCCGGCCGAGGGGCTGCCGCCGGCAGGTGAGGCGCACTGCCGCTACCTCCCGAGTGGGAAGACGTGAAGCTCCGCTGGGGCCTGTCGGCGGACGAGGTCGAGGCGGCGGGTCTGTGCGAGGTGGCGAATGCGCAGGCCGGGACGGAACAGCCCGGTACGCAGGTCGGGGACAAAGACGTCCAGGACGACGCGGCGGAAGCGCCGGCGCTGGGCGGGGGTGAGGCGGTGATGGTCGGCGGTGAAGCGGGCGTGGCCTCGTAGGTCGACACGTCGGTCCTCCAGGAAGCACGCTGCCCCTGGCTGTCGCCGGGGCAGCGGGTGTCTCTCTTGGGTTGAAGGGAGTCGGTGACGTGGTGCAGGGGGCGGCGTCTTCGGCCGCTGGGTGAGGGAGCGGTACGCAGAGGTGCGCTGGTTGACGGTGAAGTCGTCTGTCGGCGGTTTCGGTGTGGTGAGGCGTGTGTGACTGGCTGCCGCCGGGCCTTCTTCGTCGCGTAGCGGCGCTGGCCGATCCAGACCTCGGGCACGTTGAGCTCCTCTGCCAAGTGGGTGACGGGAGCGCTCACGCTAGAGCACGTCCCCGGTCCTAACGGAGCTTCGCTCTTGCTGTCAGCCTGCCGGGGGCAGGGAGCCGATCGTGATGCCGCTCACCGACAAGACGGGAGGACATGGGGGTGGTCAAGGAGGAATCGGACACCCCGCCGTTGTTGATCGTCAGACGACGGTCAAGGGGTGGCTTCACATGGTGGTCCCGGCTCGTGCGCTATCGGCGTGCGGGCCGGACGACTACCGACCCGGCTGGCAGGCCGGAGGAACGAGGACACCGTGCTAGCCCCCGACCGATCCACCGCTTCCCGCCGCTCCGCGCGGCCGCGATCCTTGAGCTCGGCCCCTCGCGCCGGCGCCGTCCGGTCCGTTTGCGTCCGGCCTATCGGTTGCTGGGCAAGCCCTGGTGAGGCCCTGCCGTCGGCGCTTGCGTTCCCACTGCCGAAGCCACTTCCGTGCCCGGCAGCCACACACCCAGTATTTCCCCTTGTCACCACGGGTTTTCGGGCCCGCGCCGGATCGTCACAACCCTCTTCTCTCCCCTTGGCCTTGAGGTGGTTGTCGGTGGTGGGGGAGATCATCGGGTCCGGGGGCCCGGTCCCTTCCACGGCCGGGGGCCGGCGCCCGGCCGCTGGCCGGTCGCGGACGACGGGAGGGCGAGCCTGATGGCGGGCAAGCGCAAGGAGAACGAGGCGGGATCGAGCAACGACCTGCGCGCGGATGTGCTGCGCGTCCTCGGGGTGCTCAAGGTCGCCACCGCCGATCAGATCCAGCGGCTGTCCTCGCCGCACCTGACCTACCGGCACACGACCAAGCCAACCCCAGCGAAGCAGAAGGAAGCCCGGACCGCCTCCCACCGCGCCGCGGTGAACGACCTGCGGCGTCACGGCCTGGCCGTCGACGGCGGTCGCACGCGGGGCGGTGAGGAGACCCGGCTGCTCACGAAGGACGGTCTGGCCGCCGCCGCGATCGAGCTGGGCCGTGAGATAGAGGAGATGGGCGGCATGCCCAAGAGTGCGGGCCGCTCCGGCGCTTCGCACTCGATGACGGTGAACGAGACGGTCATCGCGCTGATCCGCCCGAAGCCGAACCTGAACAAGGTCATGCGGGAGCCGGCCGCAGCGGTCGCGGCCGCGCGGGCCGCCGTCGACGCACCCGACGGGATCGGCACCCTCGCCTCCTACGCCACCGAGGTCGCGCTGCCGGTGAAGGGCACCTGGAAGAACCCTGCGATCGGCAGCGCCCGCGCCGACGTCGTCCTGACCGCTCCTCAGGCCAGGGTGCCGCTGCTGTTCATCGAGGTCGACAACTGCACCGAGGAAGCTGTCCTCATCGCTGCAAAGTTCGACAAGTACGCCCGGTTCTTTACGCGGCTGGAGAAGGACACCGACGGTACCGAGAAGCCGATGTGGCGCACCCGCTGGTCCGCACCCCCCTGCGATGAGTACGAGCGGCTGCACCCGCCGGTCCTGCTCGTTTTCCACCAGGTCGGCCAGCGCTCCGCCAAGGGCCAGATGGCCCGGGTCGCCGACCTCACCCGTCACCACTGGCAAGGGCGGTGGCATCCCGAGGGCGGCTACCACTCCTACGACCGCTGCATCCCGATCGTGGCGACCACGCTGGACCAGCTGCGCGCACACGGCCCGGCCGGGCCCGCCTTCTGGCGCTTCGGCCGCGACCATCGCCAGCCGCTGCTGGACGCGATCGGCAACGCCCGCCGGGGCGCCTACCTCGCCCGCCGCCGCCAGGCCGCCAGGGAAGAACAGCGGCGCCGTGCAGAGCGAGAAGCCGCACAGCGGGAGGCGCGGCGGCCGGTCTGCGCGGACTGCGGGCAGAAGTTCACCGACGCCAGGTGGGAGGCGATCGGCTACATCCGGGACTGGAGCAAGCGTCAGTCGCACCCGCACCTGTGCGAGGACTGCCAGGACCGGGCCGTTGCGGCCGAGACGCAGGCCGAAGCTGGCGAACGCGAGCGCCAGGAGCAGGAGCGCCTGCGCCAGGAGGCAGAGGAACAGGCCGCGGCGCAGAAGGCCGGCGGCTGGCTCTCCCGCTTCCGCACCTGACCCGGGCAAGCCGCCGCCGACCATGCGGGCAAGCCCGGAGCAGCCCTGGGCAAGCCCGCTGTCGGTGGCGGCTGCAACGCTGATCGGATGAACGGAGACGAGCAGCTGCTGAATGGCCGCGTCTACGGCGCGGACCACGACGACCCCCACCCCGGCCCGCTCCGGACCTACGCCGAACTGGTCGGCGGCCCACTGGACGGCCTGCTGCTGGACATCCACGGATGGCGGACCGAGGACGTCGACGACGGCGTCGCCTTGACCACCGAGCTCTCCCGTTGGCCTGGCGGCCATGCCCTGTACGACCCGCGCCCCGGCGAGCCGCGTACGCCGGGCCCGGTTGTGAGCTGCCGCTTCTACTACTCCGGGGACACGCCCTGACCACGACACCAGCCGCCCCATGGGCCCCACCACGGCAGGTCAGCGCACTGCTCACCCGCCACCGGCTTGCTACGGCCTGCCCTCGGTCAGCTGACTAGCGGTGTTCTCGATCCACAGCAGCGTCCACTCGACTCCGGCCTGCCACCCGGGGCCCGCACCGGCGTACCGACCTCGGCGTCGGTGCGGATGTTGGCCGCAAGGGCGCGCAGATCCTTCTGCAATCCCTGCCGCCGGGCCATGTCCACGGCTTGGCGCATCTCGTCAGTAATGTCACCGGGGCGGAGCTCGCTCATCGCCCCACCTTGGACGACCGCCCCGCCGATGGCCAGAGCGACCACGACGCCGACCACGCTGCCGCCAGCCCCGACCACGGCTGGCCAGCGGGACGCGGCCGCCCGCCCGCAGCGCTACGAGCCAGGCTCCTGGCGCAGGTCCAGAAAGCAGCACAGCCGCACACCGGGCGCGCCGGGCTCCGCAGCCGTACGGTCCGCCGGTGCGGTCGCGCACCGCGCGGCGAGCAACTCCTGGACCGCGAGCACGGTTGCATCATCGCGTGAGCGCCCCCGACCGGCCTCCTGGCCTCCGATACGGTCCCGGCATGACCGAAGCCTTGCGTCCTGCGTCCTGCGCGCATCGCTCGTAGGCTGGCCTTGCTCGGGGCTTTGGAGGTTCGTCATGCCCCGCACCATCTGGTCCGGCGCCATCAGCTTCGGCCTGGTCACCGTGCCGATCCATGTGGTCAGTGCGACGGAGGACCACAGCATTCACTTCCACCGGGTGCACCTGGAGGACATGGCCCGGGTACGGACCCGAAAGGTGTGCGAGCTGGAGGACCGTGAGGTCAGCTCGGACGAGATCGGCAAGGGCTACCAGCTCACCAAGGACCAGATTGTGCCGATCAGCGACGAGGAACTGCGGGATCTGCCACTGCCCACGGCCAAGGCGATCGAAATCGTGGCGTTCATGCCGCAGGCGTCCATCGACCCGCTCCGCGTTGCCGACGGCTACTACCTCGCCCCCGACGGCCAGGTGGCGGGCAAACCGTACAAGCTGCTGCGCCAAGCCCTGGAACGGTCGTCACGGGTGGCCGTGGCCCGGTACGCGTGGTCGGGCCGGGAACGCCTCGGGCTGCTGCGGGTCCGCGGGGAGGCGATCGTGCTGCACGCGATGCGCTGGCCGGACGAGATCCGCGATCCGTCCGAGCTGCTGCCACCGCCGGTGGAGCTGTCCGACGAGGAGCTCGACGGCGCGCTCGCGCTGATGGACACCATGACCCGCGACGACCTGGACGCCCCGGAGTTCCGCGACACGTACACGGAGGCAGTCGCGGAGCTGATCGAGGCGAAGCGGGAGCACCGGGAGCCGCCCACCGCTCCGGAGCCTGCCGAGGAATCGGGGCAGCTCGTCGACCTGATGGCTGCGCTGCAGGAGTCGGTGTCGAAGGCCAAGGCATCCCGCGGCGACGACGGCGGGCACGCGGACGTCCACGAGATGCCGACCGGGCGGGCTGCGAAGAAGGCGCCGGCCAGGAAGACAACGCCGAAGAAGGCCACCCGGAAGTCCCGGAAGTCCGCCTAGTCGAGGAGACCGAGCCTGCTGTCCGGTCGGCACGCCCCGCAGGCCTTCACGCCCTCGATCAGGGCACGGCGGGCCTCATCCATGCTGATACCCCGGGTGCGCTTGCCTTTGTTCCAGCAGTCACCGCAGTGAACCTGGACGGGCGGGCTGTTGCGGTTGAGGCCTTGCTCCAGCAGCCAGTCGGGCGGCACCGGCCGGTCCTGGACACTCCGTCGGCGTTCTTGCTCGCGGCGTTCCTCGTCAGCGATCCAGTGCCTGGTGCGTTCCAGGTCGCGCAGTTGCACGCGCTCGAGGAAGCGGAGCAGCACAAGACGCGCCGGGCCTGGATCGTTCATATGTTCTATTTTAGAGTGCGCTGGTCAGACCAGCTATCCAGGGGTGGGTTGACCTCTGACAAAGGATCTTGGCCGTTTGCCAGGTCATCTTGACGACGGGTAGTCCCCTGCCACCTGATCTTGACCAACGAGGTCCCCTATCCCTCGCAGGCCGGGGGCAGGCGGCTGCCCGACGCGACCGGACTCCACGCAGGAGGGAAGGAACCGGGAGGCGAAACTGCGGAATGGGACGGATTGGACTGCCAGGCGAAGGGCTCGGATGTCCGCACCCTCCCGGCGGCGCTGGAGGACATCACCGCGGACCTGCGGGCCGCGGGCCTGCCCGCAGCGGTCGACCTGGCGTTCTATTCTTCGATTGGGGCGGCCGCCAATGGCCGCCGGAACGAGGAACCACGATGACTGCCCCTACGCCTGTGCCGCCCATCACCGAGCCGGACACCTCAGCCCGTACGTGCCCCGGCGACCAGATCGGCCCGTGCGCCGCATGCCGCCGGCCCACCCACAAGTACGGCTCCGGGGCTCGCTCACCGCTGTGCGAGTACTGCGACGCCACAGCTGCAGAACGCTGGGGCGGGAAGCTGCGTGTCAGCTGACCGCGCGACTGGAGCCACGCCGACCTGTGCTCCACGTAGCGGCCCTACGCCGGGTCTTCCTGGCTCGGGTGAACATGGTGCCCCGCAAAACCCTGCCGAGGCAGAGGCGCGCCGTGCCGACCGTGGAAGCGATCAACGAAACGCATCTGTCCGAGCCCGGCCTGATCGTCCTCGACGCTACCTCGACCTGCGCAGCCCCTGGCCGGCATCCCGGATGATGAGGCCGGGACGTGACTGGGGGAGTGCCATCACGCTTCAGACCGGCCCATGCAGGGCCTGATGAGGAGATACGGGTTCGGTGATTCATCGGACGCGCTCGGATGATGCCGCCAGAATCGGGAGCAGCAGACAGCGTGATCCCCTAGCAGCGGCATCTCGGCGGGGGTACCGAGGGGCGCCGGGCGTGGGGGTCTGCGCTGTGGGGTGGAACAGGCGTGCCGGGAATCGATCCATCCCGGCGGCCCGAGAGCTGCAGAAGGAAGGCACTTTCGTGAGCATGATCCAACCAGTTGCCAACGGCTTACGTACCGATCACCCGGTTCCCGGCTTGCCGTTCATCAACGACGAGCGGCTGCTCCTGGACAATCCTGACGCGATCGAGCGGACGGGCCGTAATCAGGGGGAGGGGCTGTGGGGGCGCACGGACCGACTGCGTGGTGGGGGATGGGTCGCGTTCACCACCGAGACGAAGAACCGTGACTACGCCTGGGCGGTCCATCAGCACCCCGAGTACGGGCGGACCGTTCTCCTGATCCGTGACAAAGACATGAGCAGCCTGCACCACGAGTGGATGTACGGGCGCAACGGGTTCCTGTACCGGCATGGCGGCTACTGGTGGGACGGGGCCTGCTGGTACCGGCCCCAGCAGGTCGTGGACCGCGCATACGAGGGCTACGAGGCGCGGCCGGTGGCGAACGCTGCCACCGTCACGGCCGTCGATGTCCTGGCTCGCCCGACAACGTCACACACTGCGCGGGTCGCGAAGATCGCCGACTTCACCGCCCCCGAGGGGCCGCTGCCCCACTGGCGTGAGCATCTCGCTCTGTGGGCCTCCCACCGAAAGCCCGGCTCCAGGCCGCTCGACCAATGCACCGTCGATCTTCAGGCACCGGAACTCGACCCGGCCGATTTCGTCGACCGCGCTGGTCTGGCGCAGATCGCCGAACTGGAACTGGACGACCTGCCGCATCCGGAGTACGGGCGGAAGGACCTACCTCCGCCCCAGGCCGAGACGGTCGAGGGGCCACGGTGGTCGCGACCTGTCGCTCGTGACTGGGCCGAGCAGTACCGCCGGACCCACGGCCCGGAGAAGCTGTTGTCCGCCACGACGGCATTCGGTACCGAGCAGCCCCGGGGGCTGGTCGACGACCACAACCGCCTCACGAAGATCATCGCAGACAGCCTCGAGGACGCCGAGGACTCCAAGAAGAACCGCCTCTTCACCCGCGGTAGCAGTACGAGTCACGAGGAGCAGGCAGCACACCTGGCCTGGTGGCCCGCAGTCGCACTCAACGACGGCACTGACGGCTTCATCCCCCTCGCCGCCGTGCGCACCACCATCATCGAAGCAGTCCTCGGGGGATTCGCCCGAGACGTCGAGCACACCGATACCCCCAAGCACGTTCCCCTGGGCGACATCCTGGGCGACGTCGTGCACCTCATCGACTGGTACATCCTGCGAGAGCCCCGACTAGCCCCCGCACTCTTCGGCGAGATCTGCCTGGACGCCCGTGTGCGCTTCGGACTCGACCCCAAGGACGTCGGAGACCTCCTACGACGCTCCCTCCACCTCGACAGCGGTCTTGACCGCCAAACCCTTAGGACTCTCCTCGACCTGGCGCTCCCGCCCTCCGCGCAATCTCCCGACGGACGATGAGCATTCGAGTGATCAATGACGCCACAGCCGCCGACGGGCTCACCGCCACGGCGGTCGGGAAGATCTGACCCGCGTCCGGACATACCACGGGCCCCGGGGAAACGATCCGCGCGGGGGCCACGCCGACTCCGGCACGGCCCCCGCGCGGCCCGTGACGGCCGGCTACGTCGATGCCCTCGATGTTTCAGCCATGGCCTACCTGGGCTCAGCTCGTAAACCGCATCGTCCAACGACGCACCCACAACTCCGCCTCCGGCCGCGCCCTGATCAAGGCCGGGCTCACCGTCGGCACGGCCGACCGAGACACCGAGACCGGCACCGTCCCTACGAGCTGTATGCGCTGGAGACCGCCGCCACCTGAGAGGTGCCACCGCTGGACGATGTGTGACCTTTTCCGGTCACGGACGTTGTACAGGACGGACCGCCCTTGCGGCGACGGTCCCGGCTGTGCTCTGTCGGCCCGTGAACGGCGAGCAATGACAGCCCGAAGGTGCTTCGCATCCTCGCCCGCCTGTTACTGACCCGATCGTTCAGCGCATCGGCTCACGGGACTGGTGTGCGATAGAGCGACATGACGAAGAACCATGCACGTAAAGAGGATGTGCGACGCCGCATGAAGGAAAACGGGCGCAACAGCTACCAAGCGGAACTGAAGAACATGGCCGCAGAAGCGGCCGACGCGAAATCGGGTGACTCAGGACCGCGAAAGCGCAACGCGGATCGCCGCGAGGAGTTTGTCCTTACCGTGCTTGATGCGGACTTGCCTCAGATGGTCAAAGTCCTCCTACACGAGCTGGCCTCGCGGCTCGACCTGCGCCTCTCGGACTGGCACGAAAACAATTACCGAGTCCGGTTCGAGGAGGATGAGCTGGCTAGAAGCCTTGGCCTGGACGAAGAGGCTGCCAATCTCTGCCGGTACCTGGCCATCGAAGCCAACTGGTTGGTCGAAGCCGAGGAAGGCGTGGTTGATCTGCGCACACCTCACGAGGACTGGGATCTCTACTTCGGGGCGCTCAGCGACCTGAAAGAGCCGATCGAGGACGAGGGCACCTATCGCAGCAAATTGGAAGCGTTTGTCGCGGATATTGAGCAGATTGCCCGCACGCCGATGATCTCCGGGTATGCACTCAAGGAGGCCATGACCAAGGTGATCGGGCATACCTATGAGCCCCTGTGTGTCGGCGGTGCGTTTTCGCAGAACAGCCACGGACTCGGCTCAGGAAAGGTGCGGACGAAATTGCAGACGCTCCGCGCATCGGCGATGTAGCTGGAATTGCAGGGGGACCAGCCACAACACCCCGGGCTGGGTTCGGCTGTGCAACGACGGTACGACTTCGGCGTGATTGAGAATCTCTGGAACTGAGCTCTACCGGCGGCGGGAGAATGACTCAAGGCCCAGGCCCTACACACACGCTAGTGCGATGCCTCATCTCAGAACCCCGTACATCGCACCTCAGTGCGTGTAGGGCCTGGGTGCGGTGCCGCTGGCCCTGGACAGCGAAGGACGCCTGAGCCGCCCTGTGCCACGGGGCCCGGCTCTGTGGAGTCGCCTGGTCCAACGACCGCGCGACCCCATCCGCCACCGGACCGACCGCGGCTCCTTCGCCATCTCGCTCTGCACCGGGGCCAGATCGTCGCTCGCCCCCTGTTGTCAGTGCCCACTGGAAGACTGGTGCGATGGCTTTGAGACACCCGAGTTTTCTCGATCTTGAGACGCTGCTTTCCCAGGCGGAGTATCACGACGTCGACGTCCCGGTGGCACAGGACATCGTGGAGACGACTGTGAGGAAACGGTCCGGGGGCGGCAAGGCGGGGATTGGTCCCCTTGCCCTGAACGGAACCGCAGGAACCGATGTGCAGTTTCAGTCGACCTACAGCTTGGCTCCGCGAGAGAAGGCGACCGTCTCCAAGGTGATCGACGGGCTGATTCGCGAGAAGGCGGTCAGCGTCAACCCCGATGGTGAGTCGGCTCTTACCAAAGATGCCCTGGTCGAGATCGAGGGCACCGCGCGTATCACGGCAGCAAGCGTGATGAGTAAGCTGTTCTTCGTCTTCCGGCGCCTGATGCTGGAACGCGACATCGACGATCTCAGCGAACTCGCCAACCTCGACGTGAACGACACAGACGTCGCACAGGCGATCCAGCGGGTGTATCTGCACAATGAGCTGCTGCCCCTGCCCATGCTTCTGGAGATCACGGACAGCTCTCTGCCGCACAAGGTGTACGTCAACGTCCACCCCGGCCACTTCATTGATGAAGCGTCAGCGGATCGCCTTGAAGGAGACATGCGCATCCTCGGTAGCGTCTACCGACTCGTTCCGCAGGATGAGTACAGGGTCACTGACGAATGGCTGCTGCACGGCTGGGAGTTCATGATGCGCCGCATCATGATGGCGCAGATCCAAGACGATCTACGAGAGGTCACCCAGCAACTCAACAGGCTCGGCCTGAACGTCCCCGACGATGATGTCCAGGCGTACATCTCCGGCCCAGCCGTCGTCCTCGACGCCATCGCCTTGTACTGACGCAGTTCCGTCCACGGCTGCAGGGGCACCCCGAAGGTCCCGGCGTGTACACGCAGTGCGGTGCCGCCGGGCCGGGGCAGCGAAGGACCCCGGGCCGCCCAACGCGTTCCGGGGTCCTGTCGCCGGTCTCACCGCCGCCGCTCACCTGTCGTCAGGCGCGCTGCCCACCCACGCGATCGGCCGGCCCTCGCTGGTGCGGCCCCAGTGCGGTTCCTCCATCGAGGTCTCGTGCCCGTCGGGCAGGACGCAGATCCGCCCCCAGCGGCCGTGTTTGCCCCCGCAGAGCCCGGCGAGCCCGTCCGCGTCACCCTCCGCCACCGCCTGGTCGTAGCGGTCCTGGAACGGCTGGAGACGGGCGCACAGCTCCATGCCCAGCTCCGTCTCCGCTGCCTCCACCCGCTCCCGAGCTTCCTGCACCTCGGGGTCGGACAGCACAGCCGAGATGACGTCCTCCGCCTCCGCGAAGGCCCTGGTGCGGGCGTGCCGCCGCACGGCGTCCTGCACTCGCTGTTCCTCCGCTGCGCTCATCACGCCGCTCCTTCCGTGGCCGCCCACTCCAGCCCGAGGCCGGCGAGCGCGGCTGTGATTCCGAGGTTCGTAGTTGGTGTGGTGAGGGTGGCTTGAGCTGGGGTGTTGTGGATTCCTTGATAACAGTCCCGGTGCTTGCGGGACGCTGGAG
>NZ_JOGV01000033.1:0-150102 GCF_000721365.1 Streptomyces sp. NRRL F-5650
GACGACGCCCGCCGTCCCCCCCGCCCACACCCCCGTGCGGGCACCTCGCCGCGCCCCCTCCGCGGCACCCCCCGAAGGACGGGGAGACCCCGGCCCGGTGACCCCCGCAACCACCCCCGGAGCACACACCCAACCTCGGGGCACACACCCCCCGGCCACCCCGCTCCACAGCAGCCCCGGCACCCACACCAGCAGCACCGCCCCCCTCGCAGAACCCGGAGGTACCGGCCGGTGAACCCCGTGACCGCTCCTTGGATCCGCACCCGGCTGCGGGCCGCCCCCGGTGCCGCCGTCGCGCTGGCGGTGCTGGTGGCGCTGACCGCGTGCCTGGCCGCCGCGTTCCCCCGGGCGCTGGACCGGTACACGGACGCCGGGCTGCGCCGAGCCGTCGAGCGGGCCCCGGCCGACGTGACCGGCGTCCTGCTGTCCGCCGCTCCCGACCCGGGGGTGAACGAGGCGACCCTGGAGGAGAGCCTCCGGCCCCGGCGCCTCACCGACGCCTACCGCTCCGTCCTCGGCCTCGTCGAGCACCCGCTCGCCGCCGACGAGGAGCAGTCGTCCTACGGCGTCCGCACCACCGAGAGCCTGCCCTCGCCGGAGCAGTGGCTGCCGCGGCCCGACGGCCTGCCCGCGGAGATGGTCCTCGTCGCCCCGCAGGGCCTCGACGGCCACGCCCGGCTGCGCTCCGGCCGGCTGCCGAAGGTCACCGGCGGGCAGGCGGACGCCTCGACCACCGAGGTGGAGGCCGCCGTGACCGAGGAGACCGCCCGCACCCTGCGCATGAAGGTGGGCTCGGTCGTCCACGTACCGGGGCGCCGCGAACTCACCGTCCGCGTCACCGGCGTCGTCACGCCCGAGCGCCCCGACGGCGCCTACTGGTCCGTCGACCCCGTGCTGCGCACCCCGTCCCTGCGGCGCGTGCCGGCACCGGCCGGCGCCCCCAGCCCCACCTACTGGGTCGGCGGCCTGCTGCTGGCCCCCGAGGCGGGCCCCGCGCTCCTGGGTGCGGCCCCCGTGGTCCGCTACTGGAACCTCGCGCCCGACCCGGACACCCTGCACGCCCGCGACCTCGACGGGCTCGCCTCCGCGGTGGCGTCCCTGGAGTCCGGGCCCGCCCTGCAGCAGCTCCGCTCGAAGGTCAGCCCCCTGACGGACGCCACGACCGGCCTCGACGACGTCTTCACCACGTACGGGCGGCTCCGCGACGACATCGGCCCGCTCATCGCCGTCGCCGCGTCGGGCGCGGGCACGGTCGCCGCCGTCGTGCTGCTGATGACGGGCGGCCTGGCCGCCGGCCGGCGCCGATCCGAACTGGCCCTGCTGCGGGCCCGCGGCGCCTCCGTACGGGGCCTGGCGGGGCGGCTGCTGGCCGAGACGGCGGTCGTGGCGGTGCCCGCGGGCGCGCTCGGCCTCGGCGCGGCCCTGGCGGCGCTGCCCGGCGCCCGGCTGCTCCCCGCGGTGGGGGCCGCCCTCGCGGTCACCGCCGTGGCCTGCCTGGCGCTGCCCCTGCGGGCCGTCGCCGCGCACCACGCCGTTCGGATCCACGAGGGCCGCCGGGACGCGACCACGCCCCGCGCGTCCCGGCGCCGTGTCGTCGCCGAGCTGACCGTCGTGGTCCTCGCCCTCGGCGCGGTCGAGATCCTGCGCCGGCGCGGCGCGACGGACGGTGCCGGGGACCTGGTGGCGATGGCACCGGTACTGGTCGGCGTGATCGCCGCGCTGGTCCTGGTACGCCTGTACCCGCTGCCGCTGCGCGGGCTGGCCCGCCCGGCCCGGCGGCTGCGGGGCGCGGTCGGGCCGCTCGCGCTGGCCCGGGCCGGCCGCAGCTCCGCCTCCACGGTGCTGCCCCTGCTCGCGCTGCTGACCGCGTTCACCGTGGCGGCGTTCGGCGGCTCGGTGCTCAGCGGCGTGGCCGACGCCCGCGACCGGGCCGCGGTGCTCGCCGTCGGCGCCGACGCCCGGGTGGAGGCGACCGGGGCGCTGCCGTCCTCGCTGTCCGACCGCGTCGGCCAAGTGTCCGGGGTGCGGGAGGTCACCGAGGCCGGCGTCGACTGGCTGGCCAGGACCCCGGACGGCCGCCAGTCGGTGCCGCTCGCGGCGGTGGACCCGGCGGGCTACTCGGCACTGGCCGCCCGGACGGACCTCGGCGCCTTCCCCGCGGGGCGGCTCACGCGGCCGGACGGCGCCGGGGGCGGCTCCGAGGACGCCGTGCTGCCGGCGCTGGCCTCCCCCGCGGTCGCCGAGCGGCTGGGCGACGACGCCTTCCCCCTGCGCCTGGCCGACGGCACCTTCGCCACGCTGAGGATCGTGCTCGTGCGCGAGCGCACCCCGGCCGTGTACGGCGACGAGTTCCTCGTCGTGGACCGTGCCGGACTGCCCGCCGGGTCCGCACCGCCGAATGTGCTGCTGCTGACCGGCGACCACCTGGACGCGGGCGCGCTGCACCGGGCGGCGGACGACGCCGGCAGCGTCCGCCTGCGGTCGGAGGCGCGCGACCGGTACGTGGACTCGCCGTTGCAGTCGGGCGCGGAACGCGTCTACACCGCCGCGGTGGCCGCGGGTGCCGGGTACGCCGTCCTGGCCCTGCTGCTGTCCCTGGCGAGCGCCGCCCCCGAACGCGCCGCGCTTCTCGCCCGGCTGCGCACCATGGGCCTCACCCGTGCCCAGGGGCGCCGCCTGCTCGTCCTGGAGTCCCTGCCGCAGGCCCTGCTCGCCGCGCTGGGCGGCATCCTGACCGGCTGGGCGGCGGTACGGCTCCTCTCCCCCGGCATCGACCTGACGACCGTCGCGATGGCGACGACGACGTCCCCGGTGGGCCGCGCGGAACTGCGCGCCGACCCGTGGTCCCTGGCCGTCCCGGCGGCGGCGGTGCTGGTGCTGGCCGTGGGCGTGGCGGCGCTCCAGGCATGGTGGTCGGGCCGGCGCAAAGCGGTGACGGAACTACGGGCGGGCGACGCCCGATGACGGCGCAACGGGCACGGACACCCGATGACGGCGCAACGGGCGGGGTGACGCCCGATGACGGCACGACCGGAGACGCGGAGGACCGCGGACGCGGACACGGAGGAACCCCGATGACGACCGACCCCACCCTCGCCGAACTGACCGACCGCGCCGCCGCCTCCCGCGACCGGCCCGCCTACGGGCACGACGCGCTGATCACCTGCGACCGCCTGGTGCGGATCTTCAGCGCGGACGGGGTCGAGGTGCAGGCGCTGCAGGGCCTCGACCTGCTGGTCCGCGAGGGCGAGCTGATGGCGCTGGTCGGCGCCTCGGGCAGCGGCAAGTCCACGCTGATGAACATCCTGGCCGGCCTGGACACGCCGACCGCCGGGGCGGCCCGGGTCGCGGGGCGCGATCTGCTGACGATGACGGCGAAGGACCGCCTGGCCTACCGCCGTTCGGTGGTCGGCTTCGTGTGGCAGCAGACCTCGCGCAACCTCATGCCGTACCTGACGGCGGCGCAGAACGTGGCCCTGCCCATGCAGTTGGCGGGCACCGGCGGACGCCGGGCGGCGCGTGCCGAGCGGGCGCTGGAGCTGCTGGACCTGATGGGCGTCGCCGACTGCCGCGACCGCCGCCCGCAGCAGATGTCCGGCGGCCAGCAGCAGCGGGTCGCCATCGCGGTGGCCCTGGCGGGCGACCCGTCGGTGCTGCTCGCCGACGAACCCACCGGCGAACTGGACTCCCACACCGCGGAACAGATCTTCGCCGCCTTCCGCACGGCGAACGAGCACCTGGGCACCACGGTCGTCATCGTCACCCACGACCAGGCGGTGGCCGGCGAGGTGCGCCGCACGGTCGCCATCCGCGACGGCCGCACCTCCACGGAGGTGCTGCGCCGCAGCGAGGTGGACGCCGAGACCGGCCACGAGACGGTGGTGGCCCGCGAGTACGCCATGCTCGACCGCGTCGGCCGGCTCCAGCTCCCCGCCGACTACACCGCGGCCCTCGGCATGCGCGACCGCGTCGCCCTGGAACTGGAGAGCGACCACATCGCCGTACGCCCGGACGACAGCGAAACCCACGGCTGAACCCGGCCGGCCCCCGGGCGGTTCAGCGGACGCTGATGCCCAGGGCCCCGCTCCCCGCCCTGCGCAGGGCGACGGACCCGAAGGGCGTGCGCAGCCGCAGCCACGCGCCGGACGAGAACAGCCTGGGCACGTCCTCGCCGGAGCCGGGTGCCGCGGGCCGCCGCAGGAACCCCAGCGACTGGGCCGCGTGCACGGCCCGCACCGGCAGCCCGGTGCCGCCGACGGCCCGGGACCAGATGTCCCGCCCGATGCGGTCGAGTTCGGCCCGCGTACGGTCCTCGGCCGCGAGTTCCTCGGTGCGCGCCCGGAACTCCCCCACCGCGGCGGCGACCAGCGCGCGCAGGGCGTCCGGGGCGGGCAGCCCCGGCTCGGCCCGCCAGCCCCCGCGCGGGGGCAGCACCCCGGCCCACGGCGGCCCGGTCACCGCACCGGGGACGCGGGCGGTGACCGCCCGCTCGTCGACACTCTCCAGCAGCTCGCCCGCGGACACGGTCACGTCCAGCGTGACGTCGAGCCCGTTCTCGTACGGCTTGGCGAGGCGCACCGCGCGCACGGCCAGCACCTCGAAGGAGGGCGGCCGGCCGAAGACGGCGAGGGCCGTGCCGGCCGCCTGGAGGCGCACCGCGGCCGAACGGTCGTAGTGGATCAGCCGGGAGAGGAAGGCCGCGAGATCCGCGGCCTCCCTCTCGTCGGCGAGGTGGAGCACCGTCATGCGGCGACGGCCTCCTCCTTGTCGTCCGTGTACTCCTGGAGGAAGTCCCGCTCCTCGGCGGTGATCCGCCGGGGCCGCTGCGCCGCGAAGTCGAACGGCACGATCACCGTGGAGGCGCGGACGTAGACGACGTCCTCGTCCTTGACCTCGTAGGTGAGGGTGAAGGAGGCGGCCCGGATCTCCGTGACCCACAGCTCGATGTCGACCGGGCGGTGCCGGTGGACGAGCTGCCGCTTGTAGTCGATCTCGTGGCGTGCCACCACCGACCCCTGCTGGAAGTCCTTGTCCGGGCGGAACAGGAAGTCGATACGGGCCTCCTCCAGGTAGCGGAGGAAGACCACGTTGTTGACGTGGCCGTACGCGTCCATGTCCGCCCAGCGCAGTGGGCAGCGGTAGATGTGCCGCAAGATCAGCCCCGGGTCAGCTTCTTGTAGGTGGCGCGGTGCGGACGGGCGGCGTCCGCACCCAGCCGCTCGACCTTGTTCTTCTCGTACGACTCGAAGTTGCCCTCGAACCAGAACCACTTGGACTCGCCCTCGTAGGCGAGGATGTGCGTGGCGACGCGGTCCAGGAACCACCGGTCGTGGGAGACGACCACGGCGCACCCGGGGAACTCGAGCAGCGCGTTCTCCAGGCTGGAGAGGGTCTCGACGTCGAGGTCGTTGGTCGGCTCGTCGAGGAGGAGCAGGTTGCCGCCCTGCTTGAGGGTGAGCGCGAGGTTCAGCCGGTTGCGCTCACCGCCGGAGAGGACGCCAGCGGCCTTCTGCTGGTCCGGGCCCTTGAACCCGAAGGCGGACACGTAGGCGCGGGAGGGCATCTCGACCTGCCCCACGTTGATGTAGTCGAGCTCGTCGCTCACCACGGCCCACAGCGACTTCTTCGGGTCGATGTTCTCGCGGCTCTGGTCGACGTAGGAGATCTTGACGGTGTCGCCGACCTTGATGGAGCCGGAGTCCGGCTCCTCGAGCCCCTGGATCATCTTGAACAGCGTGGTCTTGCCCGCGCCGTTGGGTCCGATGACACCGACGATGCCGTTGCGCGGCAGCGTGAAGCTGAGGTCGTCGATCAGCACCTTCTCCCCGAAGGCCTTGCTGAGGTTGTTGACCTCGACGACGACGTTGCCGAGCCGCGGGCCCGGCGGGATCTGGATCTCCTCGAAGTCCAGCTTCCGCATCTTGTCGGCCTCGGCGGCCATCTCCTCGTACCGCGCGAGGCGCGCCTTGGACTTGGCCTGCCGCCCCTTGGCGTTGGAGCGCACCCACTCCAGCTCGTCCTTCAGACGCTTCTGCCGCTTGGCGTCCTTCTGGCCCTCGACCTTGAGGCGGGTGGCCTTGGTCTCCAGGTACTTGGAGTAGTTGCCCTCGTAGCCGTGCAGCCGGCCGCGGTCGACCTCGCAGATCCAGCCGGCGACGTTGTCCAGGAAGTACCGGTCGTGGGTGACGGCCACGACGGTGCCCTCGTACTTGGCGAGGTGCTGCTCCAGCCAGTTGACGGACTCGGCGTCGAGGTGGTTCGTCGGCTCGTCGAGGAGCAGCAGGTCGGGCGCCTCCAGCAGCAGCTTGCACAGCGCCACACGCCGCTTCTCACCACCGGACAGGTTGACCACGGGCCAGTCGCCGGGCGGGCAGCCCAGCGCGTCCATGGCCTGCTCGAGCTGGGCGTCGAGGTCCCAGGCGTTGGCGTGGTCCAGCTCCTCCTGGAGCTTGCCCATCTCCTCCAGCAGCGCGTCGGAGTAGTCGGTCGCCATCTGCTCGGCGATCTCGTTGAACCGGTCGAGCTTGCCCTTGACCTCGGCGACACCCTCCTGGACGTTCTCCAGGACGGTCTTCTCCTCGTTCAGCGGGGGCTCCTGCAGCAGGATGCCGACGGTGTAGCCCGGGGACAGGAAGGCGTCCCCGTTCGAGGGCTGCTCCAGCCCCGCCATGATCTTCAGAACGGTCGACTTTCCGGCACCGTTCGGACCGACCACACCGATCTTCGCGCCGGGCAGGAAGCTCAGGGTGACGTCATCAAGGATCACCTTGTCGCCGTGCGCCTTGCGCGCCTTGCGCATGGTGTAAATGTACTCAGCCAAGAGAAACCGTCCGGCAGCTTGATCAGTCAGTGGGCAGATACACCCCATCTTGCCGCACCGCCACCCCTGCGCGGAAACGCGTTCCCTGCGGGGGCTCTGACCTGCGGCTTCGCGGGATGGGCTAGCGGGCCCGCTGCTTGGGTCCGCGCGGTTCCGCAGGTTTCGGGCGCGGACGCGTCACTGCTCGTTCCTCCGGCGGACCAGCAGCAGGACCGCACCGCCGATCACGACCAGGCCGATGGCCGCGCCGCCGATGAGGGGGGTCGCGTCGGAGCTGCCGGTTTCGGCGAGGTTGGGGCTGGTGGACGGGGTGACGACCGGGGCAGGGGCCGGTTCGCCGAGGGGGCGGGTGGTGTCGGCGAGGGCCGCGCTGCGGGTGCGGCAGTCGAGGACGCCGGTGAAGCGCTGTTCGAAGCCGGCCGGGCCCCGCACGGTGAAGTCGTAGGGACGGTCCTCCGGCAACGGGACCGGCACCGTCCGGGTCTCGCCCGGCGCGATGGTGTACTCGGTGTCCAGGAGCTGGAAGGTGAAGGGCTCGTCACCCTTGTTGAGCGCGGTGACGTCCAGGGTGCCCTCGGCGCAGTTCTTCTCCGCGGACAGGGCGGGTATCGCGCCCCCGGCGGCCCAGGTGGCGGTGGTGGTCGCCGCGACCGTCGACTCGCTGGAGCCGGCCAGGATCTGGGTCTGGCTGCGGCTGTCGGAGGCGAAGGCCCGGCCGACCGGCACGGTCGTCGAGGCCTGGACGGTCAGCTCGGCGGTGCCGTCCTCCGCGTCCTCGGGCACGTCGAAGAAGAGCTGGGAGCCGTCGGTGACCTTGGTGACGGGTTCGCCCTTCTTGTCGACGATCCGGACCGCGTCCTTGGTCGCGGCGCCCACCGGGGGCGTCACCGTCGCGCCGCCGGCGTCGGTGTGGACCGTCACCGGGCCGAGCCGCTCACCGGGCCGCCCCGAGACGGCCGGCGGGTCCAGGGCTATGGACGCCGCGGGCTCGGCGAGGCCCCGGGCGTTCTTCTCCAGGTAGTCGGCGAGCCGCTCGGCCCGCGGGTCGACGGCCTCGACGTCCGTGTCGTCCGAGTAGCGCCAGATGGCGACCTGGGTTCCCGCCGCCGCCTCCTCCTCGGTGAGCGCGCGGACGCCCGCCTTCTTCGCGAGCGCGGCGAGATCGTTGACCTGCGGGTAGCCGTTCTGCAGGATCCAACGGACGCGCCCGGCGTCCTTGTTGACGCCCAGGGACGTCGCACTCCAGGGCGTTTCCCGGTACTTGGCGTCCTTCTGCGTCGGGTTCTGGATGTCGACGCAGTAGGTCTGCAGCGTGCCGCCGCCCTCGACGGACATCTCGAACAGGCCGGCCGGCACCTGCTGGTCGCCGTCCTCGCCGTGGATGACCGCCAAGCCGTGCGTCTTCAGGCCGCCTATCGTGGCCGTGGCCCCGCCCTGGCCCCGCGCACCCTGGTCCTGGGCGGCTGCGGCCGGGGCCGCGCCGGTCACCACACCGGCGACGGCGAGCGCCGAGGCCAGCGCACCGGCGGCCAGACGTACCGCCCCTCGACCGGGCAGAGACGGCGCAGCGAGCGAAGAAAACACACATTCCCCTTCCAGCGGGACCCGTTGACGTGGGGGGAACGGTCCCACCAGCAGAATCAGCAGCCGCACAAGGCTCGTTCGGCATCCTAAGGACGTGACGGGCCGGGGCCGCCGGCGATCGTCGTCCTCGCGGTGATCCGAATCGGAATCGTTATCGCCGAGAGCCGCCGTGAGCAGGGCTTATCGACAAATCCACCCCCCTTCGCTCCGGGCGCATGGGTCGATAAGCCGTGCTTCGGGCGGTTCCGGCAGGGTCTCGGTCTCACGCCACCGCGACGGGCTCCTGCCGCTGTGCGGGGGCCGTGGCGGCCCGGTCCCCGGCGGCTTCGCCGGCCGGTTGCGCCACCGGGGTCTCCCAGTTGGGTTCCGGCTGGGGTGGCGAGGCCGACGCCTCCGTCCTCCCGGTCCGCCGGAACGCCGCGGTGCCGCGGGCGAGGTCGTGGCCGATCGCCACCGCGTCGATGTCGGCCGAGGTCCGGCTCTGACCCTCGCGCACGTCGGTACGCACCTTCAGCCTGCCCTGCACGACGACGGGGTCGCCCACGGCCAGTGACGCCGAGGCGTTGGTGGCGAGCTGGCGGTTGGCCCACACCGTGAAGAAGTTGGTGTGGCCGTCCGTCCAGGCACTCTTCTCCCGGTCCCAGTACCGCGCGGTGACGGCGAGCCGGAAGCGCGCCGACGGTCCGTTCGCCAGGTCGCGGAAGACCGGCTGGGTGGCCACGTTGCCCACGGCGCAGATCATCGTCTCGTTCATCGCGAGTCCTCCCTCCCGTACGGGCACCTCCCGTACGGCGGCCGGGGCGACCGCGTTCCTCGCGATCGCCGTGACGGCCACACTGCCCGGGTTCGCGCCGGCCCGCTGCGGGGTGTGGAGGGGCCCGCGGCCTGTGGAAAACCCCGCCACCCCCAGAGGTGACGGCCGCGACCGGCCGCCGCTGCCTCGCCGCTTACCGCGCCGCCCCCACGCCCGTGACCCGCGCATACTGTTCCCGCACCTCGCGGTAGCGCAGCAGCTCCGCCGCCAGCGGATCCAGCACCCTGGCCCGGCCGCACCCCGCCGCCGCCTCGCGCAACAGGCGTTCGGCCTCGTGGCCGTAGCGCCTGGCGGGTCCGCGGGCCGCCAGGCGGCAGCTCCACTCGATGAGGGGACCGCCGACGATGCCGGACAGCATCAGCAGCACCGGCACGCCCAGGTTCGGCGGCAGGACGCCGACGATCTGGCCGAGCAGCCACAGGCCGCCCACCACCTGGAGCAGGGTCATGGCCGCCTGTGCGAGGACGGCCGCCGGCCACCAGCCGGGGCGCGGCGGACGCCCCGGCGGCTGCCCCGTGCGCACCGCCAGTTCATCGAGGGCCTCGGGCAGCCCGTGGGCGCCGCGGAGCGCCGCCTCCCGCATCGCCTGCGCCCACGGCGCGGGCAGCCCGGCCGACGCCCGCTCCGAGACGGTACGCACCGCGTGCTCGACGCGCTGACGGGCCGTGGCCTCCTCGTCCGCCTGTGCCCGCGAGGGCAGCCGTCCCGTGACGGGGTCGCGCCGGTCGTGGTACCAGCGCCACAGCCGCAGCCAGGGCGTTCCGCACGCACGGTTGGCGTTGCGCAGCCAGGCGCGTTCGGCCGCCTCGCCGGCCGCGGTGGCGCCGACCGCGTCGGCCAGGCGGTCCGCGAACTCCTCCCGCGCCTCCTCGCTGAGCCCGGTGCGCTGTCCGGTGACGTACACGGGGCGAAGGTGCCGGGCGGCGGCGTCCACGTCGGCCGCGATCCGGCGGGCCGGGGCCTGCCGTTCCGCGACGAACTGGCCGAGGCTCTCGCGTAGTTCACCGACGCCCTCGCCGGTGAGCGCGGACAGGGCGAGCACGGTCGCGCCGGGTTCGCCGTGCTCGCCCAGCGCGATGCCGTCCTCGTCGAGCAGGCGTCGCAGGTCGTCGAGGACCTGCTCGGCGGCCTCGCCGGGCAGCCGGTCGACCTGGTTGAGGACGACGAAGGTGACCTCGGCGTGGCCCGCCATCGGCCGCAGGTAGCGCTCGTGGATCAGGGCGTCGGCGTACTTCTCCGGGTCGACGACCCAGATCACGGCGTCGACCAGGGCCAGGATGCGGTCCACCTGCTCGCGGTGCTGGACGGCCGCCGAGTCGTGGTCGGGCAGGTCGATCAGGACCAGGCCCCGCAGCGGCGACTCGGAGTCCGGGTGCTGGAGCGGCCGGCGTCGCAGCCGGCCGGGAATGCCGAGCCGGTCGAGGAGGCTGGCCGCGCCGTCGCTCCAACTGCACGCGATGGGTGCGGCGGTGGTCGGCCGGCGGACGCCGGTCTCGGAGATGGTCACCCCGGCGAGGGTGTTGAACAACTGCGACTTGCCGCTGCCGGTGGCACCCGCGACGGCGACCACGGTGTGCTGCCCGGAGAGCCTGCGCCGCGCGGCGGCCTCGTCCAGCACCCGGCCGGCCTCGGCCAGGGTGCCGCTGTCGAGCCGGGCCCGGGAGAGCCCGACCAGTTCGCGCAGGGCGTCGAGGCGGGAACGGAGGTTCCCGTCGTAGGCGAGCGGCATCAGGGCGGCCGAGGAGGCGGCGGGCCTGCTCGGCAGTACGGCGAACTGATCGGCCCCGCCGCTCTCGTCCACCCGCCGCGCGATCAGCCCGTCTCCCCAGGCACCGCCCTCCCCGTCCCCGCCGGCGCCGGTCGCACCGTCGGTCTCGGCCCCGGCACGGTCCGCGCGGCGGTGCGTCCCGGTGCCGTCGTCCTGCACGCGCGCGTGAGGGTGGCCGCCGGAGCGGTCGCTCCCCCGGCTCCGGTCCCGCGCCCGCGTGCCGCGCGTGTCGCGCGTGTCGTCGCCCTCCCGGGCGTCCCCGGCGGTGTCCTCCCGGTCACCGTGCTCCCGCCCGGCACGCTCACGACGGCCCGCCTTGCCGAGGGGGGTCTTGTGCCCCCGGGCGTCGTCCTGCCGGTCCCGCGCGTCCTGCCGGTCCCGCGCGTCCTGCCGGTCCCGCGCGTCCTGCCGGTCCCGGGCGTCCTGCCGGTCCCGGGCGTCTTGCCGGTCCCGGGCGGCTTGCCGCTCCCGGCCGACCGGACCGTCCCGGTGCTCCCGGGCGTCCTGGCTATCCCGGCCAGCCTGACCGTCCCGGCTGCCCCGGCTGCCCCGGCCGTCCCGGCCGTCCCGGCTGTCCCGACGGCCTCTGTGATCACCGTCGTCCTCGTGATCCCGCTCGGCCGGAGTGTCCCGAGGGCTCCGCGCCTCCCGCGCGCCCCTCGCCTCCCGTACGCCTCGCGCCTCCCGACCGCCCGGTGTTTCCCGAGCACCCCGGCGATCCCGCTCGTCCTGACCGCCCCGGCGCCCCTCCCCGCCCCGGTCATCACCGTCGCCCCGCTCACTCTCCTCACCCCGGTCGTCCCGGTCGCCCCCGCTCCCCGGGGCGCTTCGACGGCCCTGCTCGCTCCGGTCGTCCCCGTCCACCCGGACGCCACGGCCGCCCCGCTCACCCCCGTCGTCCCGGGAGTCCGATCCGCCGGTACGGTCCGCCCGTGCCGCCTCCTTGGTCGTGTGCTCGGTGGGGTCCTGGTCAGTGACGGCGGTCACCGGTCACCTCTCCTTCTGCAGTACGGACAGCGCGGCGATGAGCTCTGCCTGGGGCTCGGGGTGCACCTCCAGGCCGTCGAGCGGAGCCAGCCTGCGCTCGCGTTCGGTGTGGATGACCCGGTCGACGTGCTCGTCGAGCAGCCGCCCGCCCCGGTCGCGCAGCCGCAGCGCGCCGTGGGCGCCGAGCCGCTCGGCGAGCCGCTCCCCGGCGACCCGCGCGCGGCGGCCGCCCAGCAGCACGGTGGCGACCAGGCCGGTCACCACCCCGGGGTCCGGGGCGAGGTTCCGGTCCAGCTCGCGGACCTCTTCCTCGGCGTACTCCTCCAGTTCGCGCCGCCAGCGCCGTACGGCCATCCCGATGCGGTGCTCGGCGCTCTCCGGGGCCGGTGCGCCGTCCGCGAGTTCGGGGGCGGCGGCCGCCGGTTCGTCGCGCCAGGCCGCGTCGACGCGTTCGTCGGCGGCCGTGACGGCGCACAGCAGCAGGGCGCTCAGGCTCTCCACCAGCGAGTCGAGCAGCTCCTCCGGGGAGCAGTCGAGGGGGAAGGCCCGCCAGCGCTTCAGCGCGTCCCCGGCGAGGACGGCGCCCGCCTTCAACCGGCCCCGCACGCGCGCGTGCTCGTCGTCGTAGGCGCTGTCGACGGCGGCGGTGAGCCGCAGCGCGGCGGCGTACTGCGCGGCGGTGGCACCGGCCAGCTCGGGCATCCGGGACTTGAGCGAGTCCAGGATGCCGTGGGCCGTACGGGCCATGGCGTGGTGCCGGGCGTCGAGTTCCTGGGCCCGGTGGACGAGCCAGGAGCGCAGCGGCGCCACGGCGCTGGCCGGCAGCAGCCCTCCGCCCCAGGCCGACTCGGGCAGTTCGGGAACGGTGAAGCGGGGGACGTCGCCGAGCCCGGCCTTGGTGAGCAGCGCCCCGTACTGCCGTGACACCTCGGCCACCACCTGGTGGGGCACCCGGTCGAGCACGGTGACCAGGGTTGCGTCGTACTCCTTGGCGGTGCGCAGCAGGTGCCAGGGCACCGCGTCGGCGTACCGGGCGGCCGTGGTGACCATCACCCAGATGTCGGCGGCGCAGATCAGTTCGGCCGCCAGGACGCGGTTGTCGGCGACGAGGGAGTCGACGTCGGGCGCGTCGAGGAGGGCGATGCCGGGCGGCAGGCTGTCGGCGGTCTCGACCCGCAGGACGCGCGCGGGGTTCTCACCGGGCAGGAGCAGGTCGTCGTCCGGGTCCCGGTGGGGCACCCACACGCGCGTGAGGTCCGGCAGCACCCGCATGCCGCTGAACCAGTGGTGGTCCTCCGGGTGGCACACCAGGACCGGTGTGCGGGTCGTGGGCCGCAGTACGCCCGCCTCGCTGACCCGGCGCCCCACGAGGGAGTTCACCAAGGTGGACTTGCCTGCGCCGGTGGACCCGCCCACCACGGCCAGCAGCGGCGCTTCGGGTTCCTTGAGCCGCGGCACCAGGTAGTCGTCGAGCTGGGCGAGCAGTTCGTCGCGGTTGGCACGCGCGCGTGGGGCCCCCGCCAGCGGCAGCGGGAAGCGTGCGGCCGCGACACGGTCGCGCAGGGCGGAGAGTGCGTCGAGAAGCTGAGGCCGTACGTCCAAGGTCACCACATGTGAAGAATGCCCAATTTTGAGGGAATTCTGAAGCATATGAGCATGATGAGCATGTCTGCGCGCCGACCGGACACTCCGGACCGAAGGGACTACCGGGACACGAGGACAGTCCAGGCATAACGAGTGGACAACACCCGATGCGCGAGACGCCAAAAGCGATGCACGATTCGTAACTGCCTGCGATTATCGGGATCGCTTCACCGAACCTCCACATAGAGCCACGGAGGGGAAGCATCAGGGACATGGAGCCGGGAGCCCTATCCTTGTCCCCGGCGACGTCACGGACCGGCAAGTTCCGGCCACCGCGACCGAGGCCACCACACCAGGCCCCCGTAGCTCAGTGGATAGAGCAGGCGCCTTCTAAGCGCTTGGCCGCAGGTTCGAGTCCTGCCGGGGGCGCCACTGACTCCCCGTCAGGATGGCGACGTTTTCGCAGGTCAAACTACATTTTACCTGCCTCTTCACCCAGCGTACGCCGGTTCCGCAGGCGGCGCAGGTGTCCGGCTGGCACTGGCTGGAACCGGGCCCATACGGGTGTCTGTCCCCCATGCGTCCCCCAGCCTCCCCCTGCTCAAAGGTGCCCCAGACGGTCCCTGCCAGGTCATGCAGAAGGCGGCCCGATGCCCACTCAAGGGGGCTTCGGACCGCCTGCCACCGCATCCGGCTCACGCCGCTTCGGGAACGTACCGGATGTCTTCGATCTGCTTCAGATAGTTGGCCAGCTGGCCGACGATGCACCTCGCATAGATCGCCAGCAGAACGGGCACGCTGTTGCCTGCCCACTCGGCGACCTGGGCCGGAGGGATGCCCTTGTTCAGCCATGCCGTCAGGCATGTGTGACGGCAGTCGTACACACGCTTCCCTGCCGGGGAAGCGAACTCGTGGGGGGCGAGGACTGCCTTCCGCGCCTTCTCCCAGACCCGCCGGAACACCGACCCCGCCAGCTTGCCGCCGCCCTCCCCCGGAAAGAGGAGGTCGGTCGGCTTGAGCTTGTAGCGCTCGATGATCTCGCGCAGGAAGGCCACGAGGTCGGGGTGGATGGGGACTGTGCGCGTGTCGCCCTCGGCACGGCCCTTCAGATCGCGGTCGTCGTGGGTGTCTCCGCTGTCGGTCCACTGGCTGCCGACCTCCGGGGTGGCCTGGTGGACCACGAACTCTCCCCAGCCTGTCTCGGGCAGGCTGGCGTCGCTGACCCGCAGTGCGACGGCTTCCTCCGGGCGGAGGCCGCCGTAGCACAGCGTGGCGAAGAAGGCCCGATAGATGAGTCCGCGCCGAGGCCGCTTGCCGATCCAGTCGAGGAGCGCGGTGACCTGCTGCGGGTTGAGCAGCGAGCGCTTGTCGATGGCCTGCGCCACCTTGGGAGCACCGCCCCCGCTGCCCTTGCCCTTGGGGAGGGGGTTTTGCCGCAGGATTCCGTGGCGGACCGCGTAGTCCATCGCCAGGTTCATGATCCGGCGGTTACGCGACACGGAGCTGGCCGCTGCCGCGGTTCCGTCCAGGAGGGTCCCGAGGGCCTTGACGACGACATCGACCTTCTCTGTCTGTTCCCACGCCGACATCGGCAGCGTGTTCCTCTGGACCCAGTCGAGGATGACCCGAATATCGTCCGGTATCGGCTCCTCGGGATTGGTCCGGCGCTTGGTGTTGAAGGCCCACTCCCGCAGCGCGGTGCGGACCTTCACGGCGTCAAACTGCTTGGGCGGCGTCCGGAGCAGAGCGATCGTGGCCGGGGTCATGGCCTTGGCGACGTTCTTTCGGTGGTTCGCCGAGGAGGAAGTCCAGGACTTGTCGACGAATTCCACAGCGAAATCATACCAGTTGGTCTCGGCCGCCTTGCTGGAGTAGGAGATCGGCTGACCGGTCTCAGTGCTGAACGGCTCGCCACGCTTGACGGCGGTCAATAGATCTGAACGGCGGGCATCCGCGAGCGCTTTGGTCGGGTAGGTCTTGCTGTGCTTCTTGGTGCCGACCTTCCAGACCACCTTGTAGGTGTATCCGTTCGCGCGCTTGCGACGCTCGATGTTGTAGATCCGTACGTCAAACGTGCCCTCTATCAAGAGGCGTCCTCACAATCACTAAGCCAGTTTTCGAAATCGCTGCGCCGTATCCGAAGGCTTCCGTTGGGAAGCCTGATACAACGCGGGCCCCGCCCCTTTTGGCGCCAGTCGTAGAAGGTGGATCGGGAGATCCCGAGCTCGTCGCACACGTCGTCGACGGTGAGCTTTGCCCCCGGTCGCGCTGCTACCGCCATGACGACACCCCGCAGGCGCTGGGGGCCTCGATGGCAGGTCGGTCTGCCGTCTTGAACTGAAAATGGGCAGGGGGTATCGCGGATCGGCACATGGAGCGGGGGTCCTTACGAGGAAACGCCAGAGCGACAGAGCGGAAGCAGAGCACTTGGTTCCCGCCGATCCGGCGAGGCGTCGCTGTCATTCAGCGAACCAGTGCTGCGTTTTAGGGCAGCAGTCGCCGCGAGCCGCGCATTACCTCCTGTCGTTGCGGCACGGTCGACTGCGTCCGCCGCGGCTCCACCGCCAAGCGCAGCCGAGTGCGAACGGCATCAATGGTCCGCACGATCCCCGGTTTCGCTAACCGGGGATCGTCTGCTATGTATCGCCCAGCACCGCGAAGACGTGGCCTTTCCGGTCCGGCCGGCGCCGGTCATGCGGCCAGTCGATAGGACCGCAGCGCCGGAGTCGCGCCGTCAGTGACGAGCACCAACAGACCGTCGTCGGTGAGGCGGTCAAGGTTTCGGGCCACGACGCGCTCGGGGGCTCCGACGACTCGGGCTACATGGCGAGTTGCCGCTCCAGGGTGCGCCGCGACGTGCGCGAGGACCGCGCGATCACGGCGGTAGCCGCGTTGCAGCAGGTCCTCACCGAATAGCCCGGCCGCGCAGACGCATAGGCACAGGGCCGTGGAAAAGGAGGCGTAGTCCTCGTTCCGTTGGGCCGTCCACGCGTTAATGGCGCCGAGCACCAGGAGGACGGGGGCAGTGAAGCGGGGAGATCGGATAGCGGCGTTCGACAAACGGACCTCCAGAGGGTCGGGCGCTCGGCGGAGCGGTCGAGGGAGCGGGGGTGGCCCGCTCTGGTAGGGCTGGCTGGCGAGCCGACCGGCGGGAGCCGGCATACCTTCGCTGACCTGGTGTTTTCCGGGACGTTGTACGTTGACATGGTCTCGGAGGAGCTTCCAGTCCCTCGGGGCTCTTTCTCGTCTGCCGTGGGCGAATGCCCTATCGGCTGTCTTCGGGGCAGGCCCGTCCTGGAACTATCCGTGCCAGCAGTGCACGACGCCGACCAGGCCCGCGCCGCCCTCCGGGAAGTCGGCCGAAGCCGCGGGTGACCCGGACGACCCAGGCGGCGTTGATCCCGGTATGACCACGACGATGCGGCTCACCCCGTCATCGGCCTACAGCGCGGCGGGAGCGAAACGGTTCCCCGCCCCGAGCTGGAGCCGATCTTCACCGACCTTGCCGAGCGGTGGGAGAGTGACGGCCGGGCCGTGCCCGGTCGCCCGGACGAAGAGTGGACGGTCCTCGCCCGTTGCTATCCCTGGCCGGGCCGCTGACCGCGCGGTGCGGGCACGGCCCCCACCGCCGCCCGCACCGCACCCCCAAGGAGCCCGTGGCGCCGTACGGCGCCGCGCCCGGGGCTGCTGGACCGGCACACCGTGGTTGGGCCCACCCGTCCGGCGGCCCAACCAGTCCACCACTTAGGTCCGGGGCTCACGCAAGGCGCCCGGCAGCACGAAGCCCTGGTCTCAAGGGGAAGACCAGAGCTGACGTGGCCCCGACGCCAGAACGCGGAATCGAAGGGCCGCGGACTGCACCGGCCCGACGTGGGGCGTCCGTACCAGTGCACGCCTCGCCGATAGCATCGCTTCCCACCCCGAGGAGGACACGCTCCACGTCGACGCACAGAGCCTGCCGCCGACTGGGAGCATGGTTCTCATGGAGCCGCTGCCGATCCCCTGCCCCGCCGACCTAATCCCGGACGCGACCGGCACGGACGCCTTCAACGCCGCCTACCGGCAGGCCAAGCACCAGCGTGCGGTGTTCGTCGCCGTCGAGCACCAGGGCCCGCGCTGGACGGCGAAGGCCGACGCGCTCACCGCCGACCCGCACCACACGGTCCGGGACAGCGCGTACGACGCGATCCGCGCCGCCGTCATCCGCCTGATCCGGACCCGGCAGGTCCGCCCCGACTCCTCGGCCGGCCCGGTCTACTTCGTGCTGCACGACATCGACGGCGAGCCCCGGGCCCGTGAGCTGGCCGCCGCCCTGCACGCCGCCCTGTACGGCGACCTCGAACCCCTTACCCGGGCCGTGCCCGAAACGTGACCTCGGCCCTGGCGTGCGGCGTCGTTTCGGGGGCATTCGGGTCGCGTTGACCGTGTTGCTCAGGACGACGGTGGCGGTGTGGGCTCAGTGCTGCACGAAAACGATGATGAGCCGCTGGCCCGCCGTCCCATACTTTCGGCCGCAACGTTTGTCGGCGAAGAACCGGTGGCCGAGGCCCGGGCCACTGCTCGTCGATTCCTGACCAAGGTGCAGGCCGTTCACGGCATCTCGCTGTCCGACCGCGCGCTGGGCGTGGTCCAGCTGGTGGTGAGCGAGCTGGTCACCAACGCCTACAAGTACGCGCCCGGCCCGTGCCTGCTGGACTTGGAGGTCACCGACGGCGTCGCGGCGATCAGCGTGTGGGACACCGATCCGACGCTGCCGGTGGCCCGCGCCGCTGACCCGGGCCGAGTCGGACAGCACGGCCTGGAAATTTGTTATGGCTGTGTGCCAAAGCTTCGAGGTGCGTCGCGAGCCGGTGGGCAAGCGCATGAAGGCGACGGTCACGCTGGCTGACGACCCAGGTGGACACCCGGCGGGCCGCCTGATGTGAACGGGCACGAGGAAGTCGTGTCAAGCCGCCTGGGGGATCGGTGGTGCGGGAGTGAACACTCGGTTGTCACGCAACACAGTCCATAGGACGCTGGTCCGGCCGCGGGCAAGGACGATCACGGCCTGCACCGTGCTTGCAGCCTTCGGCGCGCTTCTCCAGGTAGAAGTCGCGGCTCACGCAGGCAGTATGCCCTGGCCGGCCCCAGGCGGTTTACGGCCTGGTGGCGATGATCGCCTCGGTGCGGATCACCTCGTCGAACTGCCCGGAGGGGTTGAAGGCGAGGAGCGCTGCGCGCAGGTCCTGCTCGAAGGCGGCCTTCTGTTCGCCGAGCTGGGCGGGGCTGGAGTAGGAGAGGCTGAAGACCCAGCCGATGACCTCGTCCACGGTGCGGGTCAGGGTGTGGTCCCAGCGCGCGGTGTCGACCTGGGAGAACGGCGAGCGGGCGAGGACGTCCTGGTGGCGTTCCTTGGGGTGGGAGTAGGTGCCGGAGCCGGCGCGGCGCTCGGGGCCGAGGTAGCGGGTGCGGACCTCGTCGACGACGTGGCGCCAGTCGGCGGGCTCGAGGTCGCCGGGGGCGCCGCCGGAGGCGAGGACGATCGCTCCGCCCGGTTCGATGATCCGGTCGAGGTCCCGGGCGACCTGGTCGCGGTCCATCCAGTGGTAGGCCGCACCCATGACGGTCAGCAGGACGGGTCCGAGGTTCATCGCCGGGAGGGTAGTGGAGTCGCCCTCGCGCCAGTCGATGTTGGTGACGCCCTGCTCGGCGGCGAGGCGGCGGCCCTCTTCGAGCATGCCCTTCTCGGGGTCGACGGCGATGACCTCGCCGACGAGGGGAGCGAGGTCGAGGGCGATGATGCCGGGGCCGGCGCCGAGGTCGAGGACGCGCTGGGTGCCGTCGAGGCCGAAGCGGTCGGTGAGCAGGGTGTAGAACTCGGGCGCGTAGCGGGGCCGGAAGGCGGCGTAGTACGGCGCGGTGGACGCGAACAGCTCGTCGGGCGTGTACGAGGGGGTGGAGGAGGTCACGGGTCCAGTCTCTCGCGGGGGTGCGGTCAGGGTCGGGTGTTCGGTCAACGAACCGGAGCAGCGTTCAGGTGCTCCCACCAGTCGGCGAGGGGGCGGGCGCCGGAGCCCTCGCGGGCGACGGAGCCGTCGGGGTGGCGGTCGCGGGCGCCGAGGAGCTGCCGCTCGACGTCGTCCAGGTCCGGCCGGTCGAGGAGGTCGGGGGCGGGGTCGTCGACGGCGTTGAGCCACCGGTAGCCGTACTGCATCATCACGGCGAGCCGGTCGTGGCCGGAGTGGTTGAGGCCGCCGGCGTGCCAGGTGCGGTTCTCGAAGAGGACCGCGTCGTGGGGGCCGATGTCCGGTGTGATCGCGCCGGGCGGGTCGATGTCCCCCTCCGGGACTGTGACGGGCCCGGTGCGGGTGTGGCTGCCGGGCACGAACATGGTGAGCCCGGCGTCCGGGCCGGGGTCGGTGAGGAAGTACGCCACCTTGATCGCCAGGCGGGGTGTGTGCTCGGCGCCGAGGTCGGCCACGGTGGAGGACATGTCGCGGTGCCAGCCGTGCCGGGACGGCACACGGATGGTGCGCTGCTCGTCCGGCAGGGACGGCATGGAGATCAGGTTGCTCGACATCAGGTGGATGTTGGGGCTGAGCAGGCCGACGAGCGTGGGCAGCACGGCCGGGTTGGCGAGGAGCGGCAGGAAGGCGTCGTCCAGGGCGACGACGCCCCGGAAGCCGTCCTTGCCGTCGACCGAGCGGTCCCGGCCCGCGGTCCGGTCGGTGGTCAGGAGCCGTACGGCGGCTTCGGCCGCGCGGTCGCGGACCTCGGGGGCGAAGGCGCCGCGCAGGATGAGGAGCCCGTCGCGGTCGAAGGCGGCCAGCTGCTCCGGATCGGGTGCGAGCGGGGTGGTGGTCATCGCGGCTCCTTGAGCATCGAGAGCGCCTGGGCGGTGAGCGCGGCGGCGGACATGCCGCAGTGCTCCAGCAGGTCGGCGGAGGGCAGGGGGCGGCCGGGGTCGCGGTAGCCGACGACGCGGACGCGGGCGGCTTCGCCGCGGCCGGCGAGCAGGGCTCGTACGGCCGGGGCCTGCGTGACGGTGGCCAGCAGCAGCGGGACCCCGGGCGGGAACATGCGGGCGAAGGTGGCGGCGGGCAGGGCGGCGGGCCAGGTGTCCGGGTGGCCGAGGGCGGTGAGGTCGTTGACGTGCACGTAGCGGATGCGGGCGTCCGGGCGGGCGGCGGCGAGTCGACCGGCCGCGTCGGACAGCTCGCGGGCCGCGACGTCCCCGGCGGAGGCCAGGACGATGTCTGGGCTTCCGCCGGGGGTGCTGAGATGGGGCCAGATCGCGGCGCCGTTCGTCAGCTCTTCGCGGAAGGTGTCCGGGGGGAAGGTGAGGGTGTGGTGCTTGTCGGCGAGCAGGAAGTTCGCCCGGTCCCGCCCGGTGAGCATGACCGCGAGGACGGAGGCCGCGCGGGTGGCGTCGGCCGGGGTGTAGACGTGCACGGTGGGGTTCTCGGTCTCCAGCATCGCGGAGACGAGCCCGGGGTTCTGGTGGGTGTAGGTGTTGCGCCAGCCCAGCGAGGTGATCAGGTAGTTGATGTTCGCCAGCCCGCCCGTGCCGGTCGCGGTCTGCGCGCTGCGGTGCTTGATGTGCTGGACGAGCAGGCTGGTGTTGACCGCGGCGAACGCCTCGTACGTGGCCAGCAGCGCGTCGCGGCCGGTCTCGGTGTAGCCCTGCAGCCAGGCGTGGCAGATCTCCTCGTTGAGGATCTCGCTGGCCCACGTCGGAATCCCGCCGTCTGGGCCGTCGGCCAGGCAGATCCGGTTGGAGGCGGCCTCGTCCGGGCTGAACAGGCGGAAGGCGCCGGCGGCGGCGCGCTCGCGGATCACCGCGCTGAGCAGCGGCCACGCCTGATCTCCGCGGACGGCGAGCGGGGCCAACGGCGGGGCCGGGCGGTGCCGGGGCGGCGGGTGCGGCAGTGCCTGCCGTACGAGGTCGGACGGCTCCCCTCGGTCGGTGAACAGCGTGGCGGGCTCGTACGAGGTCAGCCACGCGGTGAGGGCGTCGAACTCCTCCCGGTTGTGGGCGGGTTCCTTCAGCGGGGTCTTGTGGACGGCCGGGGTTCCGGCGATCCGGCGGCCGGCGACTTCCTCGGGCCCGGTCGCGCCCTTGGGCATGGTCAGGACGAGCACCGGCTGGGGGCGGGCGACGCCGAGCGGGCGCAGCCGGGCGAACGCCTCGGCCAGGACCGTACGGAAGCCGGCCGTGTCGGAGCCGTCGTGGAGGAACGGCTCGTACCCCAGGCCGGTGAAGTACGCGCGCAGCTCGGCCTCGTCGAGCCCGGCCAGGACGGAGGGGCCGCCCATCCGCAGGCCGTTGGCCAGCACGACGGGCAGCACCGCGCCGTGCAGCCCCGAGCCGAGCAGCGCCCGCCGGGCCGTCCACGCCGCCGCGGCGGCGCCGGTCTCCAGCTCCCCGTCGCCGAGCAGTGCGACCACCAGGCGGTGTGGGGCGTCCAGGACCATGCCCTGCGCGACGGCGAGCGCCGGCCCGAGCTGGCCGCCGGTGTAGCGCACGCCGGGGATCAGCGGGGTGATCTCCCCGCCGTAGGCGCGGGTGTGCGGGAAGCCCGTGGCCAGCGCGCGCATGTCGGCCGCCGACCAGCCCGGTCCGCTGCCGGTCAGCGTGAGGGTCTTGGTCAGGTAGGCGTGGGCGAGCGCCGACGGTCCGGCGTGCCCGGCGCCGTGGACGACGAGGACCTCGCTGCCCGGGGGGCGCCATGCAGTGAGCGGCCCCAGGTGGGCGAGCATGAAGTTCACCGGCGGGCACACCCCCCAGTGTCCGCTCGGTGCCTCCTTCACGTCCTCCACCCTGAGCGGCCGGGCGGGCAGCACGTTGTCGTTCAGGTACAGCTGCGCGGCGCACAGGTAGTTCAGCGCCCGCCACGCGGCCGTGACGGCCGCGCCCGGCACGCGCGCCGCGGCGTGCGCGGCGGCCTGGCCCCAGTGGGGGAAGTCCCCCGGGCCTGCCGCGACAGCGGGCCCGGGAGCCACGACGGTCTCGCTCACCGTGCCGTTCCTTTCCGCGCGGCGACCGCGTCCACGGCGGCGGTGATCCGCCCGGCCCGGATCTCCTCGGTGCCGGCCTCGGTGACCAGGTGGAGGATCTGCGCCTGCTCGTGGGCGGGCACCGCCGCCCAGTCCAGCCCGGCCCGCTCCAGGGCGGCGGCCAGGTCCTCGGGCACGCTGCGCGGGGTACGGTCCCGCACGCCCTGCACCGTCAGCGGCACGCCGGTCACGCCGTCCGTGACGGCCGCGTACGGCACCGCGGCCTGCCCCCGCAGCGCGTAGGCCACGACGGTCTTGGAGCTGCCGGTGGGGAAGGTGACGCGCAGCTGGGCGCCGCGCTGGCCGACCGGTCCGCGGCAGGGCAGCAGCAGGAAGTCCCGGCCGCCGATCCGCTCCGGCCGCGCCACCACGTGCGCGATGTCGGCAGCGGCCGGCAGCGGCAGCAGGACCATCGGGTCCGGGCCCGCCAGAACGGGGACGGTGAGCTGGGGCGGGCGGGTGACGGCGATGATGCCGCCGGGGCCGCCCCCGGCACGCCGCGCCGCCTTGTGCGTGAACAGCGTCCGGTCCACCGTCGCGAGCAAGGTGTTGGTGAAGTCGTGCTTCCACCCCCTCTCCCGCTCGGAGGGAAGGTCCCCGGCAGTGACGAACATCAGGCCGAAGGAGACCGTCACCGGCAGCGCGGCGCCGAGCCGGTCCCGCAGGACCCCGAGGGCCTGGTGGAACTGGCCGGCGTCGTCCACGACGGCAGCGAGGATCACCTCGTCGCCGCCGAACGTCGCCGCGCAGCCGGAGTCGAAGGGCTGCTCGCGGAACCACTCGCGGGTCGTGGCCCCTACGGTCGCCATGACCTCGTTGCCGGCCAGGTGCCCGTAGGAGGTCGGGTTAGTGGAGTTCGTGCGCTCCACGTGGTCCTTCAGCCCGTCGACGTCCCCGATCGCCAGCGCCACCAGCCGCCCCGCCTCCAGGGCAGCGGCCAGGCAGCGCGGGATGTGGCTGTGGAAGTCCGGGAAAGCGACCAGGCCGGTGACCGCGTCCTCCCGGCTGCCCTCGCACCACGTGCGCAGCGGCAGCTGACTGGGGTCGAACAGCGGTACGGACGCAATCAGCGGATCGTGGGCAGGGGGCGTTGCCGGGCGGGACGTACGGGACGGCTCCATCAGCCGGCCACCTCCGATGTGATCGCCTCCACCGCCGCCCGGGCGGGCAGCAGCAGGAGGAGGGTGTTGAGGGAGTGCAGGCGCAGCGTGGACGCGGCCGGCATCAGGGGGCCGGTCGTGTGGTGACGGTCCACCCAGGCCGTGTGCCAACCGGCCGTCGCAGCCCCGCGCACGTCGGCGTTCACCGAGTCGCCGACGTGCAGTAGCTCCTGCGGCCGCAGCCCGCTGGCCCGCTCGACGGCCATGAACGCCTCCGGCTCCGGCTTGATCGCGCCGGTGCGCGCCGAGTAGAAGACCCCGTCCAGCAGCTCGCGGAACACGGCGGGTTCCTGCTCGGGAACCGAGGAGCCGAGCGCGTTGGTCATCGCGTACAGCGCGAAGCCCCGCGCGCGCAGCGCGGCCAGGGTGTCTGGCACGTCCGGGTACAGCTGCGGGTCCTCGGCCCGGCGCCGGGCCCGCTCCAGCACCTCGGTGAGCGCGCCCGTGAGCGCGGGCCGCCCGAAGTCAGCCGCGATCTCCTGGGCGAGGCCCTGCGGGGAGACCAGGCGCCGCTTGGCGCTCCTGCCCATGAAGGCGCGGGCCTCCTCCAGGGAGATGCCGAGTACCTCGGCGACCTGCCCGGTCGTCGCCACCGGCTCCGGGCGCACCAGCGTGCCGCCCATGTCGAAGCAGACCGCCCGCACCCCGGACCACATCGTTCGGCCGCTCATGACCCGATCTCCCACGCCGGGAGCGGCGAGGAGGTGACCGGCAGCGGGGCGAGCCCGGCGCCCGGCCCGGACGCCAACATCCCCGCCTCCACGTCGCAGGGCTCGGTGAACACCTGCTGCCGCAGCGGCTCCAGCGTCAGGTGCCACTCCACCGCCGGGACCTTGTCCCGGCAACACGTGCCGGCCAGCGCGAGCGCCGCCCACAGCCGGTCACCGTGCGGGAACGTCGCCATGCCCAGGCCAGCGGCGACCTCGATGGTGTGCAGGGAACGGGCCAGCCCGCCCGACCATCCCGGGTCGGTCTGCCACACGTCCACCGCCCCGCCGGTCAGCAGCCGCATCTGCTCGTGCTCGTCGACCGCGTGCTCACCAGCCGCCATCGGCACCCCGACCCCGGCCGCCCGCACCCGGCCCCAGGCGAAACCGCCCGGCTCCAGCAGCTCCTCGGCGAACGCGACCTCCAGGTCGGCCAGCACTGGCAGCAGGGCGAGCGCCTCATCCAGCCGGCACCGGCGCAGCCCGTCGACCATGAACCGGCCCTCGCCCGCCGCCTCCCGCAGCGCCCCCAGCACCCGGGCAACGGCTCGCGGGCCCTGGCGCAGCAGCTCCTTGGTGAGAGGCCACTTCTGCCCCCAGAACCCCTGCTCGGCGATCCACGCCGCCGCCTTCGCCGCCTCCGGACGTGCCGGGTCCAGGCCGAGCGCGGACGCGTACGCCGGCACCCGCTCCCGCACCGTGCCGCCCAGCAACTCCGGCACTGACCGGCCCGAGGCCCGCGACGCCAGATCCCAGCACGCCAGCTCGACCGCCGAGACGGCCTGCCGGGCGTGCGCCCCCTGCTGGTGCCGCCCGATCCGCGGCCGGTAGCCGAGCTTGCGCGGCGCCGCCGCATCGTGCCCGACCAGCCCGTCGGCGAGGGCGTCCACGACGAGCCGCGCCACACCCTCCCCGACCGGCGCGTGCCAGCCCGAGACCCCGTCACCGACCACCTCGATCGCGAACCGCGTCCGGTGCTCCGGCCACGACGGCCCCGCCGGCGCGACCGCCACCGCGGCCACCGCATCCGGTAACCCCTCCGGCAAACCGGCAGGCTGCCCGGCCACCGGCCACACTCGCACCGCCCTCACCATCGTCACGGCACCACCGCTGCGGCCGGCCATCAGATCCGCGCCCCGGCCAGCTGCTCCCCGGCGAAGGTGTACGCCCACGGCGAGCGGTAGTTCTGCCACCACTGCGGCCGCAGCCCCGTCTCCGCGAACAGCTCCTCGACCGCGCGGCGCATGGCCAGGTTCCACTCGATCGTGTCCGACCCCGGCGCCCGGTAGACGTCCATGAAGGGGTTGTGGGCCTGGAACGTCTGGAACCGCGGGAACGTCGTCGTCACCGGCACCAGCCGCTTCAGGTTCTCCACGGCCTCCTCGATCGGGTCCAGACCCACGATGTAGGTGAAGTCCGTGGTGATGCCCCGCTCCTTCGCCGCCCCGAGCGTGGCGACCATCTGGTCCACCGTCAGCGCGGCCTTGGACTGCTTGAGGATGCTCGCTCGGTTGGTGAAGCACTCCACCGTCAGCGTCAGGTGGAAGGGCCCGAGCTCGGCGGCCCGGTCCAGGCCCGCCTCGCTGGTGAGCACCGACGACAGGAAGTGCAGGGTCCCCTCGCAGTCAGTGCTGCGCATCGCGGCGCGCACGCCCTCCAGGTGCTCCAGGGCCAGGTGCTCGTAGAGGAAGCACCCGGTGCACACCGTGACGGTCTCGACCCCCGACAGGTCCGGCATCCCGGAGTTCGCCGCGAGGGTGGCGAAGTAGCCGGGCAGGTCGAGTTCGCGGATCGCCGGGTCCGAGGCGCCCTCCAGGGTGTTCGGGCAGAACGTGCACCCGACGCACTGGGACCGCTGGTTGGAGTTCAGGGTGAGCATCTTGGTGCCGTTGCGCCAGTAGCCCAGCACGGCGTCATCGTCCTCGATGCCGGTGACCGTGCCGACCCGCTCTCCGTGCAGCCGCAGCTCGTGCTCGTCGATCTCGAACGGCGAGTCCTCGCGGCCCAGGGAGAGGATCAGGTAGGACGGGTCGGTCGGCCGCGAGTCCAGCCCCAGCTGGAACCGCATCCGCGGCTTGTCCAGCGGTGAACGCGCCCCGCAGCTGTTCAGCGCGATGAGCAGTACGTCCTCGGGATTGATCTCCCACTCACGGGCTACCTCTTCCAGGTGGCTGACGGATTCGAGCATCGGCTTCCCTCTCTCGCCTGCGGAGTTGTGCACCTGCCCGGTTTCGCGCGCAGGTGCCGCGCGTGGCCTGGCCGACGACAGACGGTAGGCGTCTGGTCACCCCGATTGCTCACAGCTGTGAACAGTCGGAAGACAGGGGCCGGGTCACCCGCCAAGACCGCACTAGCCGCGCACGAAAACGTGCGCTTTCGCGTCCAGCGCCGTGCGAGGCGCCTCGCTGAGAGAAGCCAGAGGAGAGGACGGACGGACTGAGCTACCGAGTGATGCCCATCCGGTGCGCCAGGCCGCCGAGGTCCCGCTTCACGTGAGCGGGAAGACGCTTCCCAAGGAGGTAGCTGACCGAGTCCCCGATCAGCGCGTCGGCGTGGACCCTCTGCGGGGCGATGAGCTCCGCCCGAAGGAACCGCTCGGCGGCGGCCGACTCCTGGCCGCGGACATGGGCGAGCGCCCGGCCCAGATCGGAGTGGTAGACCGCCTGCCGACCGGGGGCGTTGATGATCTCTGGGTGAACCTCGGCTCCCGCCGTGATCGCGTCGCCGTGGTGCCCGAGGTCAGTGTTAAGGCTGACACGGTGGATCTTGACGTTCGTCGGCCCGAAGTTGAGATGGAACGCGCGCGTCTCCCCACTCAGCTCGGCCAGGCGCCCCGCCTCGGCCAGGTGCGACCGAACGTCGGAGGTGCGGTCGCCAGTCGGCCGGTTTCGATCCCTGGTGATGGTGGTGGCGGAGATCAGGTGGAGCTCACCGAGCAGCGCCTCCGCGTTCGGATGAGCGAGGTTCCGCTCCAGCAAGTTCACCGTGGCGGTTGCCTTGGACAACGCCTGTTCGGGGCTGCCAGCCGCCATGAGGATGTGCGTGGCGAAGAAACCGCTCAAGGCGGTATAGACGGGGTCCTCGAGTTCGGCGATGGCCTCGCTGGCCCGCGTCACGGCGATGAAGGCCAGGTCCATGTACCCCAGCGACTTCAACATGAGGGTGCACGCCGGGTGGTAGGCGTCGGCCAACAGCCTCAGCACCTTCATCCGCGCACGACCCTCGCTCGCCGCGACCGCCGCATGGAGATCGGCGAGCAGGGCCGGCAGCCTGACCGCCAAGGCCCCGTACTCCGCCGCGTGGTACAGCCGGTTCGCCCGACGGACCCGCGCCGCCAACCGGAGCATGGACTCCTCCGGCGGCCGTCGATCCGGCGGACTGCCCACAGCCATCCCCATCAGGGTGAGCCGCAGCTCCGGAATCGCAGCATGGGCCTCAGCAGCGTGCGGGTCGGCCGGGACGAAGGGCTGCCCGAGCAATTCCGCCGGCGCCACCTTCAGCGCGTCGGCGATCGAGTTGATGTAGGCGGGGTCCTTCAAGAGCCGCTGCCCGGACTCGACCATCGACAGATAACCGTTCGAAACGCCCGCCAGTCCAGCCAGCGCCCGTAAGGACAAGCCACGCTTGCCACGGAGCGTACGTACCCGCGTGCCGATCAGCTTGGCCAGCTGCTGCTGCCGCTCGTCCATCACCATCCGCCCAACTCCTGGATGATCCGTAGGTTAGGCCAGGTCCAGCCGTCGCAACGGGGCATTCCCCGAACAGGCAGTGATCACTTCATGCCGCAGCGCGCCGCGATGCCGCCCACAATGTCGGCATGGTTCCCGGCACGAGAGGACAGTACGCTCACCAGTTCGCGAGCGAGGGGTTCCAGCCTGGTGTGGAGCGGTGCGACAGACTCCGCCGTCACCAGGTCCGTGACCGCTTCCTCGAAGTGCTCGAGTCGTGCCCGCGCGGATGCGGTGAGCACCAGCAGACCGGCACGATCGCCGGCCGGGAGGCGGGCAGCCTCCACCGCGTAGTCAAGCACCTGGTCGAATGCGCCGCGCTCCGCGGCTGCGAAGGCCCTGGCGGACGCGACCGCGGACGCTTCGTCCGGACCGAGGACCATCGCCTCGGCCGCCTCCAGGAGCCGCTCACTCTCCGCTCCCTGCCCGAGAGAGGCGTGAGCGAGGGACAGCGGAAGCAGGACCTCGAAGGGGAGAGCAGCGTCCGTATCCGCAGCTCGGGTGACGGCGAGTCCGGGCTTCCCCATATCCATCAGCAACCTGACTTCCTCGACCATCGCCAGCATCAGGTCCTCCCCTGGAGGACGCACTTGGTGCAGCACGCTCCAGGCCAGATCGCGATATCCGATGCGGCGCAGCAGCCGCGCCACAGCGGTGTACGCCGCCGAGCTGAGCGAGGCTCCCACGTCGTTGCCAGGTTGGTGGACCGGCGAGCCGATCAGCTCCAACAACCTCGGAACCGCGGACGCGGCTGAGACGAGGTCTCCGCCATCATCGGCCGTTCGTATGGCTTCCACGAGTGCCGCCAGCTGTTCCGTATCAGTGTGGACGTGGCCCATTTCCCCCGCGAGCAGGCGGGCCAGATGACGACGTACGTGCCACGCAGTGGCGTGCACGGTGGCATGGTCCGCCCCGCACGGCGTGTACGGCTGGCTGGTCAGCTCGGCGGGGTCGAGGCGGAGGCTGGCCGCGAGCGTGCTCAACACGCGCCGCTGGTCAACCCAGTCTCTCCCCGACTCCAAGCTCTCGATCAGCTGCGCCGGAAGGCTTGAATGCGCCGCCAGTTCGGCCACGGTGAAACCTCGGCGTATTCGCCACTCAGCTAGGTGACGGCCGATTGGGGCGGGGCCGTCGCTAGTCATCTCCTGCGTCACCAGGGTGCTCATCCTCGGGCGGCGAAGCGCCGGTCGGGGGTCGGTCCCTTCTACGGGACCACATGGGCTTGGCGACGACACAGTAGCCACACAGAACTAGCCAAAGCGAATATGCCAGGTCCAGGCGTGTGGGAAACATCTAAGGCGGCAGCACCGAATGAGAGCCCGAACCTCGCGACTCGCCGCGCGAGCTCCCGCCGCTCGGTGCCTCAATGCCAGGCACAGCGGGGCAGGGCGTCGCCGGCGGCTCCATGAGGGCATTGTGCCGGCAGGAGCAGATGTAGCCGTGGAGTGTGTCCTAGCCGACGCGACGGCGTTGAACTGGTGAAGTGTCCCCTGGACTTAACGATTTCACCCCGGGCCCATGCGTTCGCCGATTTGCAGCGGCATGCCGGACGCGCGTCCGTGCATCACAAGATCCCCGTCCAGCGCCACGGCCGTGGCCCGCAGCGGCCACGGAGGCAGTCCACGCGGTGCTGGGCCTCGGCTCGCCACCGGGAGTTGGAGGCCGCGTGCTGGGCGGCGTAAGTCACCATGCGAAGTTCGCGAACGCCCGACAGGATGCTGTAGCCGGCCCATGCGGTGACGTCGTGGCCGTAGATGCCGCAGAACGCATCGTACTCGGCTGGCGTGACCGCGCCCGTGGTTCTGGCGCGCACCGCGGTGGAGACGAGATCCCACTCGGGCGGGCCGACCGAGAACCGCTCAAGGTCCATCAGCACCCATCCCCCCTGTGCGAGCCGTACGACGTTCCCAGGCCAAGCGTCACCGTGGACGGCTCTTTCAGGAAGCCCTGCGGGCAGGCCGGCGGTCCAGCGCTCCAGGAGGTCTTCGTACAAGCCCAGGAGCCACCGACGGTCGTCAGCTGGCAGGGTTTGCGCGGCGGACAGCCGCTCGGAGATACGGACGAAGGGGTCCAGGCGCCCGATGTCCAGGTCGGGGAGCGGAAGTGCGTGCAGCGCCCGGAGGGCCGCCGCAACGTCCTCGGTTGTGCCGTGCTCGTGGGCCCGAAGCTCTTCCCAGAACGTCACCACCCGACCTGCGGCCTCCACGGGTTGTTCGACGGACAGCGGCTTGACTACGGCGATCCCGCTCGATGCCAGCCACCTGGCTACGCTGATCTCCCGCGCAGCGGAGAGAGCGCGGTCGGGTGGCGCGATACGCGCGATGACGCCTCGGGGCAGCCGCCAGATCTGATTCTCCGCGATACGTATCGGTTCTGCGCCGCGGGCGTCTAGGGCGACCGCGGCGCACGCTGCCCGCAAGGCGTCGAAAGCTGGTGCCGAGTTCGTCATGGTCGCAAGGTAGCGGTGATGGCCTCCTGGAGGTGAGCCGCGTCCGGGATCTTCGAGTGCCGGCCAGCGAACTGGGCGAGCTGCCGTAGATCGTCTGCTGCGCGCAGGGAGGTGAGGTCTCCGCCGAGTTCCAGAGCCCTGTGCCCGATGGCCGCAGCCTCGCGTGGGTCGCCTCGCCGCATCACCAACGATGCCAGTTTCGTGCAGGACATCGCCTTGGACCGCAGGAACTGCGGACCATGCCCGCGTACGGCTGCTTGGAAGCGGTGTCCGGCCTGGGTTGGATCGTATTCGTCGATACCCACGGCGAGATCCCAAAGTGCGTGGGCGGTGTCCCCGTTGTGCTGGGCTTCGTCGTAGTACGCCATCCACGGCGGGTCGTCTTCGGGGCGTCGTTGCGCGAAGGCATCGTCGGCCGCGCCGACGGCAGCGATCGTCTCCTGCACGTTGCGGAGTTTGCCGAAGGCGCGCGCCCTGGCGGTGTGCAGCATGGCCCGCTCCGAGGCGGTCAACCGGTCCTGACGAACCAGTCCCTTCTCGGCGTTGGTCAGGCCGTCGTCGGCGTCACCGGTCCAGATGGCCTGCCGAGCCAGGAAGCTGTACCCCTTCGCGCGCAGGTGCCAGTGCTGTCCTTCCTCCGCGCACTCCACGGCGACCTTGAAAGCAAGGCGGGCTTCGTCGTGCCGGTAGACGTCGAACTGGCTCCCGCCGGCGACGAGGCCGAGTCGTGCGACAGCTCCGAGAAAGTCGGGGCGTAGGGAAGGGGGGCAATCGGCGGACAGAAGGCCGATGGCCCACTGCATCGAGTTCGTGGCCAGATGTCCGACCAGGCCACCGCCACCGTGGGTGTTGTCCCAGCTGTGCAGGCCAGCGGCGATCTCCTGCAACTGACGGATCTCCTTGGAACTGATCTTGTCGGGGATGGTGAGCTGGGTGGCCGGTGAGAGCAGGGCGGAGAGGTCTAACGGAGCGAGAGCCAGCAGGCCGCTGCTGATGGTGAGGAATCGTCGACGGTGCACAGAGTCAGGGCTCCTGGTTGACGAGGATGGGGCTCCTTTCTCCAGCATGCGTCCTTGCGGCTGCGGAGCGGATCCTTCCCCGGGGAGCGGGCGGCGCTTATCCGCATCGCGGCCATGTTTATCCGCATCCCCGAATACCATGCCCCACGCCCGGGTGAAGAGGCCGTCCGATCCAAGGGCGGCGTCCAGCCGAGGAGGCAGGTCCTCCGGACATCGGTAGATGCCCTTCTCGATCTTCAGGAGGACATCAACGCTGACCTGCACTTTTCTGGCGAATGGTCCCGCCGTCGAGAACCCCGCCGCCTTCCGCCTCAGACGTAGCTCGTGACCGAACCACGCTTCCGGGGACTGGGTGGGGTCGAGGACCTTCTCTGGTTGCGGCATGCGGCTCCTGACCTCCTGATGCGGATTCCGCGAGACATCCGCATCACCCACTGCACGCGCCCCTCGCGTGCTGCCTCAATAGTTGCTGACCGGTGCAGAACCAGTACACACCGCAACCGGAGGCCCGAGGAGGGGTTCCGGTCAACGAACTGGACTTGGACATGGTGGACCTTCTCAGTGCGCCTCCGCTCGGCACCCGGGGTACGGCAAAGGCCGTACCGGGACAGCTGTCACAGGACCTGGAGCTGTCTGAGAGGGCCATCCATCACGCCAAGAGAATCGTCATGGAGAGCGTCTGCATGTGGGGGTACGAGGAGCTGGCGTTCAACGTCGGCTTGGTTGTGACCGAGCTGTTGACCAACGTCATGCAGCACGCCAACGTGCCCGACCGCGGTGCGGGGAAACGAGCTCGTTGCGTCATCCAGGCCCTGCCCACGGGCGGCTGCCTGGTCGCCGCCGTCCACGACGACGACCCGACGATGCCACAGGAACGGCCGGCGGCCACCGACGCTCTCGACGGAAGAGGTCTGCACCTCGTCCGCGAACTCGCGCACAGTGTGTCGTTCGCGCCGGCGCAGGGGGGAAAGGACGTGGTCGCCGTCTTCTCCCTGGACTACGACCGCGAGGAGGCGGCGTGAGGGCACAGGCTCTGCTGGGCTTGCGCACGGGCCGGGTCGCCGCACGGCTCCCGGCCTCCTCCGATCCGGTCTCGCGTCTACGGCATGGGTGTGACGCGGGTGCAGCAGCGCGGGAGACGGTCGCCCTCGTCCTGGACGAGGATTCACCCCTTCCCGAGACACCCGAGGACGTCAACGCTCTGGTGATGCGTTTGCGCGGGCACGTGGAGATTCTCCACGCCGCACTCGAAGGCCCCCATGCCGAGCGCCTTGTGGCGCAGGCACATCGGCTCGCGCAGCAGGAAGCCCCCGACGGCTTCGTGCCGTCCCAGGTCTCCGAGGCCACTCAGGCGGTGGCGAAGGCCCGGGGTGACGGCAGCGCTCCTGTTCCGGCGGGAGGCGTGCCGGCCCCCGGTCCGGCAGGCCGCCGCCGGTGGGGGCCAAGGGGAAGCGTTGCTCGCAGTGAAACTCTGACCCTTGGGGCAGCGACGCTGATCCTCTCTCCTCTGACGGAGCCCTCGCTGAGCGCCGCGTCAACGCCCGGGCACGCCGTCATTAGGCGCCAAACGGCCGTCTCAGCAGGCGTTCTGTGGAGTGTTCACAGCTGTGAGCATCCGCTCGGCGCAGGTGACTACGGTCAACGTCCTCTCCGGGCTCGGACCGCCTGTTCGCGCCCATTCGTGGCAACTCCCTCCGACCGCAGTGCTACGCGAGGTGATGAGACGTGCTGGGGCTGACGGCGCAACGGGCGATGGTGCTGCTAGTCCTCTCGCGTGCGATGGCGGTTCTGGTGGAACGGCAAGCCGGTCTACGGACGCTCCGACGCGGCACGCCAGTAGTTGGCAAGCATCTCGCTCGGCCAGGCCGGCTGGCGGACGGCACCTTGGGGCCCCATCTCCTGGAAGTACGGAGCCAGGTCCACGATCGGCGTCCCGTCGACCGCATCGAGATCCGTCACCAGGAGGTCGCGACCGTCCACGCCCAGCAGTCTCGGATAGCTGACAGCCAGTTGGTTGGGGCGCCGGTGGTTGCGGTGGACGAATGTTCCGGTCGCCGGCCACTGCGGGTTGCCACGAGGGCTGCGGGCGTGGAGTTGGACGTCTTCGGGCTGCGCCAGGTGGAATCGCCATGTCACCGTCAGGTGGGAAAACTCATCGATGCCCTGGAGGGTTTCGAGGGGGTATGCCTCGTTGAGTCGGATGACCGACTCGACCCCGCCTTGGTAGTCGTCCTGAACGCGGGTGTGGCCACCGACGACCCTGGCGATCGATTCGACCTCGTACGTAGTCACCGGTACTGGTTCCTCTTCCTGGGAGACGCGGATCCACGAGCTGCCGCAGGGTGCCACAAGCACGTGTCGCGATCAGCCTATGGCCCGCAGCATGCTCCGTGCCCGGTGATCCAGTTCAGTGACGTGGCGACCCCCGCGTCGCCGGACGGGCGAGAGATCACTTCGGATACGGACGATGACATCGCGGGCACGACCGGACTGGACGCCCGTCATGGCGTCGAGTGCCTGGTTCCAGGTAGCGCATGCCTCGTCGAGGCGTCCTTGCTGGACCTGGACGGCGCCGAGATAGCCGAGCGTGACGCTGTGGGTTCGGGCGTACTGCTGGCGTCGGCGGGTGGCAACGCTGCGCTTGAAGTGGATCTCCGCGTCGAGGGCCTGGCCCATGTCGCGCAGAGAGCAGGCAGTCTCGTGGGCAAGGGAGGCTTCCTGGAAGAAGCTGACGCGGGGCGGCGCTTCATTGGTGTCGGCGCGGGCGAGGTCCCGCTCTGCGCGGCTGATGGCCGCGAGGGCGGCAGCCCGGTCGCCGTCGGCCGCGAGTGCGCGTGCGTGGACGATCGCCAGCAGCGCCTTCTCGCGGTGGCTGGCCTGGCCGTAGTGGTCGCGGGACATCGAGGCGTCGGCCAGGGCCAGCGCCCTGCGTGGATGCCCGAGGTCTACCGCTTGGTGGGCAAGGGCGCGCAGTACGTGGCCGCCGAGCGGTCCGTCTCCAGCTTCCGCCGCGATCCGGGCGGCGATGGTGAGGTAGCGCTGAGCGGTGCGGTGTTCGCTGGCGTCGAAGGCCATCCAGCCGGCGAGGTAGGTCATCTCCGCCACGGCCGAGTAGGCGTCGCGGCGCAACTGGTCTGTGCGGAATCGACCGCCGAGCAGCGGCACCGCTTCATCGAGCAGGTGGCTTGCCAGGGCTTTGCGGCCGGAGGCGCCACCTCGTTGCTGGTCGCGTGCGGAGTAGTAGACCGTGAGGTCGCGGATGTCGTCGATGTCCGCCTGTGTAACCGGGCGCGGCGATGTCTGCCGGCGGTTCGCCGCTGCGGCAGGGGCGGCTGCCCACCACGAGGCTGCGGGCAGGGTGAAACCGGCCGCAGAGTAGGCGGCGGTTGCCAACAGCTTGCGTCGGTGCATGTCGAGATCGTCGCTTCCCAGCTCGGCCAGTGCGGTCAAAGGGTCGACGCTCCAGTCGGAACCGCTGTCGGTCGTGCCTGTCGGCTCTTCCTCCAGCCCGAGGTCGGCCAGGGTGAGGCGGCGGCCGAGTCTGCGGGAGAGCGTCTCGCGCAGAATATGCGGCGCTCTGCCACTCGGCTTTGTGCCCTGGACCCACATGGCGATGTGCGAGCGGGAGATCGCGTCGAGTTCGCGCACTCCGCTCTCCGCGGCCACACGGGCAACCGCGGCGGCAGCTTGTGGCTGGGACCAGCCTGCTTCGCGCAGAAGTGCGGCGAAGGCGACGTTCCGTTCACGGGCCATGGAATGCCCCTCGGTTCCGAAATGATCTTTGACGCCTTTGACGGCCCTGCGGGCGGTACGGGCATACCGCTCGGCAGCGATTCACGGTTCGCTCAACGTAGCGGCCAGATCACGCACTTCGCACGCCGGTCGTCGGTGACACCCGGCGACTTCGGCTCACTTTGGCTTGATCCGAACAGGAGTTGTGTCATGCGCCTTTCGCTGAGCCCTCGCCGAGGTGACAGCCAGCTCGTAGGCGACCATGGACGGCGAGAGGCCGGCACCGTGGCGTCGATGCCGGAGCGCGATCACGTGGTAGCCGCGTCGGAGACGGTGACGCTCGTACTGGGCGAGGATTCGCCGTTGCCCGAAAGCGCTGCCGATGTGGAAGACCTTGTTCGCCTTCTGCGCGGTCATGTGGCCCAGTTGGGAGCGCGAACCGCTCCGGGCAGCCCGGCCCTGCTGGGCGCGCAACGGCTCTGCTCCGAACGCATCCCGGAGGGGTACATGCCCAGCCGGGTGTACCTGGTCCAGCTCGCCGAAGCGACTCAGGAACTGGTGGCGTATGTGGAACGCGTCGGCCCCCAGGCGATGCTCCCAGGGCGCAGGCGGCGTTGGCGGAAGCCGCGGATCAACGTGCTGCGCGGGGCGGTTTTCGCTGTTGCCCTCGCTTGCTTGGTGTTGGCCGCTTCGGTGCCGCGGACGTGACGGCAACCGGAGCCGTCGTCATCGGGCTGATCCTCGTTCCGATGGCCTGGCTTGTTCTTCGCGGCGAGCACGCAGCCGACCAGGCTCCGGCCGGCGAGGAGTCCCTGCCGTCTAGAGTCCCCCCTTCCCCGCCCGGGTGACACCGGTGCCTCTCGTTCCTACCGTTCCCGGCCGCTGCGGCGGCCCCGAAGCTGACCCCGGATCCGCGGGGCTGACGGAGATCCACACGATGAAGCGCCTTCCGCGTATCGAGCAGTACGGCCTGATCGGCGACATGCAGACCAGTGCCCACGTCTGCGACGACGGTTCGATCGACTGGCTGTGCTTGCCCCGCTTCGACTCGTCGGCCGTCTTCGCCGGCCTTCTTGGAACGCAGAAACACGGCACCTGGAGGATCGCTCCGGCCGCTGCCGCTGGCCGTTCCAGCTCCCGCGCATTCGCCGAGCGCCAGTACCGCGGTGACTCCCTCGTCCTCGAATCGGTATGGCGTACTCAGACCGGATCGGTCCGCGTCCTGGACTTCATGCCACCGCGCGACGGGGCACCGCAGGTGATCCGGATCGTTGAGGGCGTGACCGGCGAGGTGGAGATGATCTCGACCATGCGCCCGCGGCCGGGATACGGCAGCGTCAGCCCGTGGATCCACGAGGTCGGTGGGCGCATGGTCGCGGAGGCCGGCGCGGACGCTCTGTGGCTCGACACCTGCGTGCCGCAGGCGGAGAAGGACGGCGTCGTCGTCAGCGCTTTCGAGATCAGCGCTGGGCAGAGCGTGGCATTCGTGCTCAGTTGGTGCCCGTCCCACGCAGCCGCGCCCGACGTGCCCGACCCGCATACCGCGCTCACCGAGACGCTCGCCTTCTGGCAGGACTGGACGGAGGGGTGCACCTACGACGGGCCCTACCGCGAGGCCGTAATCCGGTCCTCGATCACGCTGAAGGCCATGACCTATGGACCGAGCGGTGGGATCGTTGCGGCGCCGACCACGTCGCTGCCCGAGGAGGTCGGCGGCGGACGGAACTGGGACTACCGCTTTACCTGGCTGCGCGATGCTTCCACCACCTTGGCCGCGCTGCTCGGGACCGGGTACCGGCAGGAGGCACAGGCATGGCGGCGTTGGCTACTGCGCGCCGTGGCCGGCGATCCGGAGAACCTGCAGATCATGTACGGGATCACCGGGGAGCGTGACCTGCTGGAACGGGAGCTGCCCTGGCTTCCCGGATACGAGGGCTCAACCCCGGTGCGGGTCGGAAACGGGGCCGCGGACCAGCTGCAGCTCGACGTGTATGGCGAGGTGATCGAGACCTTGTACCTCGCGCACCAGAGTGGAGTCGCTCACTGCGCCGCCACCGCGGTCTTGCACCGGCGGCTCATCGAGCACCTGGCGCAGCGGTGGCAGGAACCCGACGAGGGAATCTGGGAGATCCGCGGGGCACGCCGGCACTTCGTCCACTCGAAGGTGATGGCCTGGGTGGCGGTCGACCGCACCATCCGCCTGGCCGAGGGCGGCGCACTCGACATCGACGTGGCCCCTTTGATCCAGCTGCGGGCGACCATCCACGACGAGGTCTGCGCCAAGGGTTTCGACCCCGTGCGCAACACGTTCACCCAGTCCTACGGTTCGCAGGAGCTGGACGCCGCCACCCTGCTGATCCCCCGCGTCGGCTTCCTGCCGCCCGACGACCCCCGCGTCATCGGCACCGTGGACGCGGTACGTCGTGAACTGACCACGCCGGACGGGCTCGTGCACCGGTACCCGACCATTGGGGCTCGTGCCGGGGTGGACGGGCTGCAGGGCGATGAGGGCACCTTCGTCCTCTGCTCCTTCTGGCTCGTCGATGCCCTGGCCCTGACCGGTCGCCTCGATGAGGCCCACGCCCTGTTCGAACGCCTCCTGGTGCTGCGTAACGACCTCGGGCTCCTGGCCGAGGAGTACGACCCCGTCCAGCAGCGCCAGCTCGGCAACTTCCCGCAGGCGTTCAGCCACATGGGTCTGATTCAGAGCGCCCGGCTCCTGGATCTGCTGGCGACGCAGTCCTCCCGCCCCCGCGGTGCCGTCAGGGTTCCGGCGCCCCGCTCGACCTCACGCTTCACGCACCAGGCCCATGCAGACCTGATGCTGCAGCAGGCTTAGTCACCCCCACTTTTACGAGGATTCCCATGCCTGACAGCGCCTTCCCGGCACGGCCGGCCGCTACCGGCCACCGCAGACGGCGGCCCCCGGTCGACGCGTTCACGCTGCACCGTGCCCGCCGCGTCGTGGCACTGCCCCTGGTGCTCCTTGCCGGGCTGCTGGGTGCCGTCTTCGCTCTCTGGTCGGTGTCCGCGGTAGGCCCGGGTTGGCTCCTGGCCGGCCTGGTCTGCGGACTGGCTGGGGTCGCCATGATGGCGGCTCGCGGAGCGCAAACGGCCGCCGAAGCCGTACAGACGGCCGCGGAGGATGCCCAGGCAGCGGCCCTGGCAGCGGTCTCGGGGGCGGCGGCGGCCGTCGAGAAGTCGGTGCAGTGGTCGGCGGACGAGCTGTGCCGCGGAGGACGCCCGCCGCTGCCGGACCTGCAGACCCCTCAGTCGGCCAGTCCGCACGCCGAGATCGACAAGGCGCTCAGCGCGTTGCAGGTGCAGGCCATCGCGTCGCTGATACGGGTGCACGACGAGTCCCAGTCCGTCGTTCTCCTGGAAGTCCTGCGCCGCCTGGCCATGCGGGAGCACGCTCTGGTCGGCAAGGCACTACAGGCCCTGAGTCAGCTGGAGATGCTGACCGACGACCCGGAGCTGCTGGCGAAGATCTTCGAGATCGATCACCTGGTGACGCGGATGCGTCGCCAGGTCGAGAGCACGGCGGTGCTGGGCGGGCAGTCCCTGCGCAGTGTGCGCCAGCCTGTTCCCATCGCAACGGTGCTGCGCGGTGCGGTCTCCGAGGTCGTGCAGTACCCGCGTGTGGCCGTCGCCGCCGGTTCCGTAGGCGCTGAACTTGGCCTTCCCGGACACGTGGGTCCGGATTTGACGCACCTGCTGGCGGAGCTGATCGAGAACGCATGTGAGTGCTCCGATCCGGCGACGAAGGTGATGGTGCGGGCGCAGCGGGTGGCGAACGGGCTGGCGGTCGAGGTCGAGGACCGGGCCGTCCCCATGCATCCGCAGACGCGGGCTCAGATGAACCAGCTGCTCCAAGCCCCGGATGAGGTCGACGTCAGCGGTCAGGTGCGGGCCGGCCAGCTCGGCTTGCTGGTCGCAGCAAAGATCGCCCAGTCGCACGGGATGTCCGTTCTCCTGCAGGAGAACGTGACAGGAGGCACCACCGCCCTCGTCGTCATCCCGGCACGGCTCCTGGTAGCGATCCCTCCCGTCGACAGTGCGAGCGCGCCGTCCAGGGACACCCGCGCCACCGCGCCGCAGCCACAGCCGGTTGCCGCGGCTCCAGCCACCCCGAGGCGGGAGCAGGCCACACGCTCCGGCGCGGCAGGGGCGCCGGGAGCTGGAGAGGCACATCACTCTGCTGCGCCCGCTCTTCCCACGCGCAGGCGTCAGGCCGGCTCGTTCCGTCCGCCACGTGAGCGGGAGCAAGCCCCCGTGACCGCGGCGACGCCGGGGCTCGCAGCCGCCTTCCGCAATGGCTTCCGGGCTGGCGGAACCGCCGGATCTTCTCCGGCAGCGGCAGAGCAGCCCAAGCCCTGACTCGCCCCCTTCCCCCCATTGGAGCGACTTCTATGAGCACCCACCCTGAGATGAACAACGCGACCAGCGGCGCCCCCGCGTCCGAGACGACGGCAAGCGGACAGCGGGAGAACATGGCCTGGCTGCTGCGGCAGTTCGCCTCCGACGTCCCCGGCGTCACGCACGCCGTGCTGCTGTCGCGGGACGGGCTGCGGCTGCTGGACAGCGACGTCGACAAGGACTGGGCGGACGAGCTGTCGGCCGCTTTCAGCGGAGTGTCCTCCCTCGCGGCGAACATCACCGGCCCTACGCACAAGAAGAGGCCGGCCCGGCAGGTCATCATCGAGCGAGACGATTGTCTGTTCTTCGTCCAGAGCGCCGGTCGCAGCGCTGCCTTCGAGAACCACCCTGGCAACGAACGCGGAGTGGTGGACACCGTTCTGGCTGTCATCGCCACCACGGACGCCGACGCGGGCACGGTCGGGTACGAGACGGGCCGGCTGGTGGAGAAGTTCGCCCCCTACATGCAGATTCCCGTCCGTGTCGGCACGGGTGCTGAAGTCCGGTGACCGTGCACGGCCGCGCGGCCGAGGAGTCGGTGTTCGTGCGGACCTACACCTTGACGGGCGGGCGGACCAGGCCGCGGCACCTGCTCGCTCTGGACACGGTGCTGGACGCCGGACCGGGGCGGCCCGGCCCGGCGCAGGCCGAGGAATGCGTTCAGATCCTCGCCCTGTGCCGGGAGCGCCGGCGTTCGGTGACCGAGCTGGCGGGTCGGCTCGGTCGCCCCGTCACCGCGGTGAAGGTCCTTGTTTCGGACCTTTTGGACGCCGACGCCCTGGTCGTCCCCGTCACCTCCCCCTATGCCGCATCCGACACGGACTCGGACTCGGATGCCGGTCCCTCCACCCAGTTGCTGGCGGCCCTCTCGGCGGGCCTGAAGAGGAAGTGGCCTGATGCCATCGCCTACCCGCAGGCCGGGTGACCCGGCCATGGCGCTGCGGACGCCGTCTCGCCCGCATGGCGGCGCACCGACCGTGCTGAAGATCGTGATCGCGGGCGGCTTCGGTGCGGGCAAGACCACCGCCGTGGGCGCCGTCAGCGAGATCACGCCGCTGAGCACGGAGGAGTACCTGACTGAGGCGAGCGCGGACGTGGACAGCCTGGCCGGTGTCGAGGCCAAGCAGACCACCACGGTCGCCTTCGACTTCGGCCGGCTCAGCCTGCCCGACGCGCCCGTGCCCCTGGAGCTGTTCCTGTTCGGCACGCCCGGTCAGGACCGGTTCGTCGACCTCTGGTATGACCTCTCCCGCGGGGCCGTCGGCGCGGTCGTCCTGGTCGACACCCGCCGCCTGGAGAGCAGCTTCACACCGGTCAGCTTCTTCGAAGACATCCACTTGCCCTTCGTCGTCGCCATCAACCAGTTCGACGGAGCGCACCGCTACCACCCCGAGCAGGTCCGCACCGCCCTCGAACTGCCTGCCTCCGTACCGGTGGTCACCTGTGACGCCCGCGATCCGAACCACGTCGCCGGCGTCCTGCTGACCCTCGTCGACCACGCCGTCAAGAACGCAACCACGAGCCGCGTTCACCACGCACCCTCTACCACTCTCCAGGACGCCTGATGTCACAGCATCCCAGCGACCCCCACCTCACTCCCCAGGCCGCACCGCCCGCACTGTCCCTGCCGCGGCGCGACATGCGGGGCGCCGCCCGCGGGCCGTCCGTCCCGCCCGTCGCCGCCGCCACCGGGCCGCAGGCGCAGCAGGCGCAGCAGGCGCCGGAACTGGCGCAGCGCTACGAGCTGCTCGCACGCCTGGGCGTTCCCACCGTGGCCAGCGAGGACTTCGACGAGCTGGCCCGCGACATGGCCACACGAGCCGGGTTCCTGTACGGGTTCGTCAACCTCTTCCTGGAGGAGCAGACCTTCGTCGGACTGCACCAGCCGCCCGCGGACAGCGGGTACGTGATCGTCGGCCGCACGATGAGCCGTGACCACGGCTGGTGCCCGGAGGTCATGGCCCGAAGGAAGGCCCTCCCGCTGCACGACGTGCACGCCAGCCCCCGTTTCAGCGGCAACCACGTGGTCGACGCGGTCGGCATCCGCTCCTACTTCGGCGCACCGCTCATCCACGACAGCGGCACCGTGCTGGGCACGGTGTGCGTCATCGACCCCGAGAAGCGGCCCCTGAGCGAGGCCCGGCGGCTCAGAGACATCGTCATCGACGCCGGCGCCCAGGTGATGGACCACATCACCCGCGCGCCCGTCCGCTAGGCCGTTCCACCACCCCCACCCGGGAGCCGCAAGCGATCCCCGGCCGCTCCACCGTGCGACCTTCACCGAGGGAGAGGGAGACGACCATGCCCGTCACACCCACCACGCCGCCACCGGCGCTGCGTCCCTACCTCACCGCCCGCCACGACCTGCTGTGGAACGAGGCGGACGCCTTCGCAGCCGAGCACGTCGCGCCGCGCGCCGCGCGCATGGAGGCCGCTCCGGGCCGGGTGGAGCGCAAGGTCGCCGATCTCATGGCCGCACGGGGCTGGTTCGCCGTCACCGTCCCGGCCGTCTTCGGCGGGCTGAATGCCGGGCACGTGGCCAAGACCATCCTGATCCACCGCATCGCGCGCATCTCGGCGGCTGCCGCGGCCATCCTGCAGGCCACCTTGATTCCCGTCGGCGCTCTGCTGCACTTCGCCACCTACGAGCAGAGGTGCCGCTGGCTGCCCCGTGTCGCGGACGGCTCGCTGCTGTTGTCGATCGCCGTGACCGAACCGAGGGCCGGCGGACACATCGGCGGTATCGAGACCACCGCCGAACGGGCCGGCAGCCAGTGGGTGCTCACCGGCAGCAAGATCCATATCGGCAACAGCCACCTGGCGGGAGCCCACCTCGTCGTCGCCCGCACCGCCGAGACAGGCGTGAGCACCTCCCAGGCTCTGACCGCGTTCATGGTCGAATCCGACCGCCCGGGACTGTCCGTCCCTGACCACCGTCCCGGCCTCGGCCTGCACGGGTTCTCCGCCGGCCGCCTCGACCTCGACCACGTCCGCGTCCCCGAGGACAACATGGTCGGAGAGGTGGGCCAAGGGCTGAGCGTGGCCCAGAGCAGCAGCATCCTGTACGGCCGCCCCAACCTGGCCGCCGTCAGCCTCGGCATCCACGAAGCCGTCGTAGCCACCACAACGGCCCGTCTCAAGACCCGCTCCCGCTACCAGGGCACCCTGTCAGACCTGCCCGTACTGCGGGACCGCGTCGGCGGTATGGAGGCCCGCCTGCGCGCCGGCCGGATACTCGCCTACCAAGCCGTACACCTTCTCGATCAGGGCCTGCCCTGCGACGCCGACCTGATCAACGCCAAGTACCTGGGCCACCAGTGGGCCGCGCAGTCCGCGCAGGACGCCATGGAACTGCACGGCGCCCACGCCCTCGACGGCGACTACCTCCTCCAACGCCTGTGGCGCGACATCCAGCACACCTACCCGCCCGCCGGAACCGGCGAAGTCCAGCGCATACGCCTGGCCGACGCAGCCTTCGACGAAGACCACTTCCAGTGGTCCGAACGCCTCGCCGCCGAAGCCGCCTGGACACGACCCGACCCGACCGCGGCATAAGCCCCCGTGCGCGGCACCCCGTGAATCCAAACCGCCGCGCACGGGCCCGTGCCGCCGGCCCCCGCCCCCCGTCGGGGACCGGCGGCACCCCACCCGATGACCGCCCATCCCAGCCGAGAAAGAGACACCGTGACCCCGCCCGTGACGACCAGCGCACCGATCACCCCCCTGACACCGACCCTGCAGCGCATGGCCCAGCACCTCGCGAACGGCCTCACCCCCCAAGAGATCGCAACGGAGACCGGGCTGTCGGCCGCTACCGTCCGCCAGTACGTCCGCGACATCCGCGAGAGCCTCCATTGCCCGCCCCGCTGCAAGCCCCCGGTGATCGTGCACCGCCTGTTCACCACCCAGCAGGTGGCCCCTGCGACGGCGGACCGGCCAGCGCCGGAGCTCAGCTCCGAGCAGCTGCTGCTGATCCGAGCCGTCGCTGAGCACAGCGATGCCCGCGACATCGCAGTCGCCGCCAAACTCGCTCCCGCCGACCTGCGCGCCGCACTCGACCAGCTCCTGGACGAGACGGGCGCGCGGGACACGACCCAGCTGGTGATTCTGGCGCACGGCTGGAAGGTGCTGTCGGCCGAGCAGGCCCACGCGACGCAGAGCGGAGCGAGCCGGTGAGCAGGCCCCCGACCCCCATGGCCGGCGAGGAGCGACCGGCTGCGGCATCATTCGCGCCGGCGCCCCTGGCCGCCATATACGAGGTCCGCTCGTTACGCACGGACGCCGAGCGGGAGGAAGCTGCCGCCCTCGTCCAGGACCGTCAGCGCTGGCTCACCATGCGCGGACTGCCGGTGCCCGCTCGAGCCGACATTCCGGCTCTTTTCCGCGATCCGCAGACGAGACCGGCCGGGCTGTTCGAGGACGGGAAGCTCCTGGCCTGCATGATCCCCGACCGCGACCCTGTCCTCGGGTGGGGCAAGGGCCCGTGCCTCGTCCTCGGCTGCGTCCACACTCTGCCCGAACAGTCCGACGACATCACCCGGCTGATCACCCTGTGGGCCTCCGACTTCGCTGCCCGGCAGGGCCTCCCGGTCGTCAGGGCCGAGGCACTGGCGCGCCATGCCCTCGACGCCGAGCCCGTCGCCGCCCTTCTGCGTCGGCTCACCGACATGGGGTGGGAAGTACGGGGTTCCGGCCCTGGACGAGAGGGAGACCGAGTCACACGTCTCGAACTCACCGCCGAGCATCGGTCCGGGCTGAGCGCGCTGATCGGCTGCCACGTCCACGAACCGCACGCAGCCTCGGACGATAGGGGCATCGCGTGACGACCGCCGCACCCGTGCGGCCGGACCTCGCCCGCGAGCTGATCGCCCGCGCTGCAGCGTCGGCTGTTCACCGGGCCCAACGCATGCGCAACCAGCTCGATGCGGTCCAACTCGGCCGAGGCCGGCATGCCGATCACGCCAACACCGCGGTGCTGCGGCGCATCCTGGCTGAGTACGACTGGCCCGGCCACCGCCTCGTCGGCCCTGCCGCGGCCCGCGCCGCCTGGAGCATCGCCCTTCACAGCGACGACGCACCCGACTTCCAGCGCGCCGCCACCACCTTGCTGGAGCGTGCGGTCAGGGCCGGCGATGCGCTCATCCAGCACTGGGCGCACCTGCACGACCGCACCCTGATCAACAACGGGCACGCCCAGGAGTACGGAACCCAACTTTTCCTGGGAGCCGACGGCATCGTGCTGTGCCCGTTGCGCGCGCCGGAATCACTGGACGAGCGCAGAGCCCGCGTCGGGCTGCCGCCCATCGCCGTCGCCCCGCAAACGGTGCGCCGCCGGTATGCCCCGGTGCCGCGCGTCGAAAGCGCCCGGGCCGGGGCGCTGGCGGAGGCCGCATGAGCCCAGCCGCCGCCCCTCCCTGGCCGGTCGCTCGTCCACAACGTCGCCTTACGAAAGGACCCGTTCCGCTCATGAAGCTCACCACCGCCGTCCTCGCCGCCGGTGCGGCCCTCTCCCTCACCACCGCCGCGGTCGGAGTCGCCCGGCTGAAGCAGAACGCGCGGCACCAGAGCGAGCGGAACGACGCCGTCCTCACGCGCAACCAGCTCGACTGGCTGGCGCAGCTGTCCACCAACCCCGACCTCGCCAAGCTCTGGGCGCCCGAGGACATGGACGTCGAGGAGTACATGCAGCTGGTGAAAGCCAACCAGCTCATCTGCATCCTCAGCCTGCGCGACCGCCTCGGCTTCGTCCGTCACGGCCACCTGCCGTTCTACGCCGCGAAGCTGATGGAAAGCGACGTCTGCCGGCGCTACTGGGACCGCTTCGGCGACCTCCGCGCCCAGGAGGCCGAAGGTGATGAGCGCGCCGAGCACTTCACCAAGGTGCTCGACCAGGCCGCGAAGCACCGCGCGCAGGCGCAGCCCGCAGCGGCCTGACGGCACCGCACGCCCACCCCAGACACCGCGGGTCAGGCGACTACGCCGACCACCGCCGTCTGGCACCGATCTCCGGGACCCGACCGGGTCTCGGTATTCCGCACCATCCACCACCCCTAGGAGGCAAGCGTGACCGCCATCCAGACCGAGAGGCCGACCGCACCCGTGCAGGCGGACCTCGTGAAGTCCGACGACGACCCCTTCGGGCTCGACATCACCTTCATCGAGGGCACGCCGGCGACCGAGACGGTCCTGATGTGCAGCACGGGCGACACCTGCGGCAGCTCCTGCCCCAGCGCCTGCACCACCTCGTAACCCGGGTCAATCCCCCGGCAGCGCGGGCCGGACGGGGGTCACCGTCCGGCCCGCCCCCGCCCGCCACGCCAGAAGATGAGGAGAGCGCTGATGACTCGGCAACGGCCCTGCTGGTACGAGGGCGTGGGGCAGGCCATGCTGCGCGCCGCGGTGCACACGAGCGAGCCCACCATGCCGCCCTGGCCGGCGGCTATGGCGCCCGTGCAAGAGTGGCGTGCGTGGCTGAGCGCGGTGTGGTCCGACACCGATTTCCACCGGACGGTGTCGCAGGCGAGTCCTCACCTGGCCGAGCAGGTGCAGGCCATCCTTGACGGCCGCACGCCGAAGACGCGCCGGATGCGCCGGGCGGCGCTGGCCACGGCCCGCTACGCGATCCGCTACGCCCGCCGCTCCACCCCCTATGGCCTGTTCGCCGGGATCGCCCCGCTCGGCTTCACCCAGGCCACGTCCGTCCGCTTCGGCGAGGAGCACCAGGTCGTCACCCGCCCCGACCCGGTCGGGCTTGATGCGATGCTCAGTGCCTGGGAGAGCGACGCCGCACGCATGGCTATCGCCGAGGTCTGCGTCAACACGCTGATCCGGCGGCACGGCCAGTACATCCATGTGCCGTCCGAGGGCGACGCCGCCTTCCGCCTCGCCCTCAGCCCCGCGCTGCGTCTGATACTCGACCTGGCCCGATCGCCAATCGGGTACCGCCAGTTGTCCGACAAGCTGGCCGCGGAGTTCCCCGCCGTGAGCGGCACCGCGCGCGAGCGGCTTCTGGGTGAACTGCTGCGGGTGCGGCTGCTGCGCTCCTCCCTGCGCGCGCCCGCCACCATCACCGACCCTACGAACGTCTTACCGCCTGCGGCGCGCACCAAGGCAGCCGGCCTGCGGGCAGCGTGCGACCTGCGGCTGGACGCCGACGTGCGGCTGCCGAAGCAGGTGCTGACCGAAGCGGAGACCGCGGCGACCATCCTGGCCCGCCTGGCCACCCATCCGAATGGGACACCGGCCTGGCGGCGGTGGATCGAACAGTTCACCGAGCGCTACGGCGAGAACACCGCGGTGCCGGTAGAGGTGGCCACGGATCCCGACCGGGGCGTGGGCTTCCCGGCAGGGTTCGTCACGGCGAGCGAACCGCCCCGGCCGATGTCCCGGCGCGACCGCCTGCTGCTGGAGCTGGCCGGCACCGCCGCCGCGGAAGGCAGCCGCACCGTCGCGCTGACCGCAGCGCTGATCGAGGAACTGGAGGCAGCAGCCGGCGACACGCCCCAGATTCTGGCTCCCCACCTCGAACTGGCCGCACAGGTCCACGCCACCTCCATCCCTGCTCTGGACCGGGGCGACTTCCGGCTGCGCGTGCTGACCGTCTCCCGCTCGGCCGGATCGATGACCGGCCGGTTCTGGCACCTCTTGCCAGGCACTGAGGCGACGTACGCGAACCTGCCCACCGTCGATCCCGAGGCGGAACTCGCGCAGCTGTCTTTCCACGCCGGGCGGGTGCAGGCCGACCTGCTCACCCGCGCGCCGCAGGCCCTGTCCCGCGTCGTCAGCGTCGGGGAATTCCGCCGCCCCGAACCGCACGTCCTCTTCCCCCGCGACCTTGCGGTCACCGTCGCCGACGGCCGCCCTCAGCTGGTGGAGTCTGCGACGGGCAAGCGACTTGAGCTGCTGGCCCCCACCGCCATCAACTTCCTGTGGAACAACTACACCCCGCCCATGGCCCGCTTCCTCGGCGAGATCAGCCGGGCCGCCACCCCGCAGGTGACCTGGTTCGACTGGGGCGCTGCCTGGACCCTGCCCTTCACCCCGGCCCTGACCTACCGGCGCACCATCCTCACCGCCGCCCGGTGGAAGATCCGCAGCCGTACGCTGCCTGCCCGCACCGTCCCACTCCAGCAGTGGGCGGAGCAACTGAACGCCTGGCGTGCCCGGTTCGGGGTGCCTGAGCGGGTCCTGCTCGCGGAGGACGACCAGCAGCTGCCCCTCGACCTCACCCGCGACGTCGACCTGGACCTCCTGCGCGCGCACCTGGACGCCAGTCCCTTCGGTATCGCCACCCTGCACGACGCGCCCCCGGCGGGCGCCGACGGGTGGATCGGCGGCCGGGCCCACAGCATCGTTGTCCCCCTGGCCAGGCGCTCATGACCACGTCGACCGTGCCCCGCACGCAGGACCTGTCCGAGGGCGCCCTGGGGATGGCCCTGCTCGACATCGAGCGCCGTGATCTGTCTGCCGCCCGCCGCCACCTCACCCAGGCGACCGTCCGAGGGGTGAGCACCGGCAGCAACGCCAGCCTCTTCCATGGCGCACCCGCGCTGGAGTTCGTCCTGGCCCGCGCTCGCGGGGCCGGTGACGACGTCCGCGCGGCCGTCGACCGCGTGGTGGACGCCCGGCTCGCCGCCGCCCACCGCCGGCAGGCGACCGGCGCGTTGCCCCACCTCGCCGAATGGGACCTCATCCGCGGCCTGACCGGTCTCGCCGCCCTGCTGCTGGATCGCCGCCCGATCGCACCCAGGCTGCCCGACGTGCTCGCTTGCCTCGTCGCGCTCGCACCCCGCGCCCGCTGTGAAGGTCGGGTCGTGCCCGGCTGGTGGTCGCCGGTGGGCCCCGACGGCGCGGAGATGTCCGGTGGACACGGCAACAACGGCATGGCTCACGGCATCGCGGGACCCCTGGCCGTGCTCTCCCTCGCCCTGCGCGCCGGCGTCAGCGTCCCCGGACAGGAGGAGGCCCTCGGCACGTTCGCCACCTGGCTCGACCGGCACGGCACCCACTACTGGTCCACCGCAGCGCACCTGGACGCCGGCCAGCCGCCCGCAGCGGAGCCGTCCCGCCCGTCCTGGTGCTACGGCCAGCCCGGCATCGCCCGCGCCCAACAGCTCGCCGCGATCGCCCTCGGCGAGACCGCCCGGCGCCAAGCGGCTGAGGACACCGTCGAGACCCTCCTGACCGACCCCCTGCGGCTCGCCCGCATCACCGACTCAACGCTCTGCCACGGCTGGGCGGGCCTGCTGACCCTCACCCGCGCGGTCGCCGCGGACAGCCCCGCTCCCGCACGCTTCACCCCCATCATCCAGGACCTGCACCGACGGCTGGCCGCCGACTGGGAGCACCTGCCCAGACCCGGCTTCATGGAAGGCCGTGCCGGCGCCCAACTCGCCTTGAACGGAACCGACCACACCGGCTGGACCCGCGTCCTCCTGCTCACCTGACCTCGCCCCCGCCGCCTCGCAAGGAGTTCCCTGCCCGTGACTTTCGACGACGAGAAACTGCCGATCCCTCCGGACACGTCCTGGTGGCATGCCTCCGTGACCTTCCCCGACCCGCACGCGGACGCCGCGCGGGCCCTGGCGACCGCGCTGGCCGGGCGCCGCTTCCACTTCCTGCGCAAGGACGCCGGCGTGCGCCTGCGCACCGAACAGCCCGCCACCGACCTGCTGGACCAGCTCGTCGACGACCGCAGGATCACCGGCTGGACGGGCGGGATCTACGAGCCGGAGACGCACGCCTTCGGCGGTCCCGAGGGCATGGACGTCGCGCACGACGTGTTCTGCGCCGACAGCCCGGCCGCGCTCGCCGAGACCGGCACCCCCGGCGCCCGCGAGCGCAGCGTGATGCTGTTGTCCGCCATGATCCGCGAGGCCGGGCTGGACCCGTTCGAAGCCGGAGACGTCTACGCCCGGTGGGCCGCCCTGCGGCCTCCCGTCACCCCGCCCCAGGGCCCCGCGCTCGAGCAAACCGTCTCCGCGATGCGGCGGCTGATGAACGCGGACGCCGCCCGGCGCCCCGACGCGGAAGCGGGCTGGGTCGTGCGTGTCGCTGCGTTCGAGGACGCCGGCCGTCGTCTGCGCCGGCTCGCCGCCGACGGCCGACTGATACGCGGAATCCGGGCCGTCATCTGCCACCACGCGATCTTCGCGTTCAACCGCGCGGGCGTGCCTGCCGACGTGCAGGCCGCCACCGCATGGCTCGGCCGTCACATCGCCTTCTCCACCGGAGAAGGAGCTGACGTGTCCACCCGCAAGTCCGCATCCGCGGACCCTAGCCTCCCTCGAATGGAGACCACCGTGACACCCGTAACCGACCCCCACGAGCTGCGCGAAGCCCTCACCCAGCGCCTCGTCAACAGCGGCCACCTGCGCAGCCAGACGGCTATCGACGCGTTCCGCACCACCGACCGGCACGCCTTCCTGCCCGGCGTCGACCTGAAGAGCGCGTACAAGGAGGACGCGGTCCCGATCAAGCACGACGAACACGGCGAGATGATCTCCTGCATCTCCGCGCCGTCCATCGTCGCCACCCAGCTCGAACAGCTCGACGCCAGGGCCGGCCACAAGGTCCTGGAAGCCGGAGCCGCCACCGGCTACAACGCCGCCCTCCTCGGCAAGATCGTCGCCCCCGGCGGACAGGTGTGGACCCTCGACGTCGACCAGGACCTCGTCGCCGGCGCGAACAAGAACCTCGCACAGGCCGGCGTCGACAACGCCACCGCTGTGCTGGCCGACGGCGCGGCCGGACTGCCCGAACACGCCCCCTACGACCGGATCATCTTCACCGTCGGCGCCGGCGACGTCCCCGTGAAGATCCTCGACCAGCTCGCCCCCGGCGGACGCCTGGTCCTGCCCATGCGCATCCGCGGCAGCATCTCCCGCTCCTTCGCCTTCGAACGCGACGGCGACACGTGGAAGACCGTCTCCTGCGAGATGGCCACCTTCATCCCGCTGCGCAAAGGCGTCTGCGACGACGTCTACACCCTCGTGCCCATGGCCGGTGAAGGCAACGTCCGCCTGGAGACGTTCAGCGAGCAGGACGTCGACCGCGACGCTCTGCGCACTGTCCTCGACCAGCCGCAGACCAAGCTCTACACGGGGGTGAAGTTCCGGCAGGGCTCGCCGTGGGAGTGGCTGTACCTGTACCTGGCCTGCGTGCTGCCCAACGGCCTGTCCCGGCTGCCGGGCCAGCGTCCCGGGTTCACCCCGCACTTCGCCTGGGGCTCCATGGCCGCACTCGACGGCGGGTCGCTCGCGTACCTGACCATCCGCGAGGGCGAGGACGAGAAAGGCCGGTACTGGGAGGTTGGCGTGGTCGGCCACGGTGAGGACGGCGCCGACCTCGCCGAGCGCGTCGTGAACGAGATCCGCGCCTGGGACGCCAGCGGCGGCAACGACGCCCCCGAGCCGGGCTTCAGGATGGCCGTCGCCGACTTCCGCGGCCGGCTCACGGCGGACGATCCGCGCTTCGTCGTCGACAAGCCGTACAGCCGATTGGTCGTCGACTGGGCGCGCAAGGGCTGAGCCGGTGATACCCGCGATAGCCAGCCGCATCCCCCTGGTTCGCCGCACCAAGGCGCCCGCGCTCCCCTTGGAGGAGCGCATCAACCACCTCACCGGGCTGACCGTCGCGCCCGCAGGTGCGGGCCACCACGACCTGGTGGCCCGCGCCTGCGGGGTCCTCAACTACGCGGCGCTCATCGCCTCCGATGTCGGCCTGCCCGATCTGGCCGAGGACCTGTGCTGGCGCCAGCACCAGGTCTTCGCCGACGCCGGACGCCTCAGCGGACGGGTCGCCGTCATGTCTCTGATGCCGCTCGTCAACCTCGCACGGCTGCTGACCCGCGACGGGCAGGGCGAGGCCGCCTACGACCTGCTGCTCCGCCTCAACCACGCCGCGCGGCAGCGGGAGAAGACGGAGATCGGCGGACGCAGCGTCGACCTCTCGGCCCTGACCGGGACGGATGAGGAGCACCGCAGGGTGTGCCAGGAGCTGTGGGTCACGCTGCTCGTGGACGGCGCCCGCGCCCTCGCACAGGTCGGCCGGTGGGCAGACGCGGCCGACGCCATGGCCCAGCACCGTGGCATCGGCAACCGGCTCCTCGACGGCCGCCAGATCAAGATCATGGCCCTGATGGAGCAGGGCCTGGACGAGCAGGCCCGCCACCTCATCGATACCACCCGGCCCGCTGAGCCCTGGGAGAGAGCCATCGCCCTCCTCCTGCACGCCCACTGCCGGCCCGTAGACGCCCCCGTCACCGCGGTCGACCTCGACCGCATCGTTGATGAAGCCGTCCAGCTCCTTGCTCATCCCGATCCGCCGACCGCCGCCTTCCAGACCCGGACGGGCCTGTCAGCCCTGGAACTGGACCGCAGCGGACGCCATGCCGCCCGCCTGGTCGACTCCCTTGTCAGCGTCGCCCGACTGGATGCCTGCGCGGCACGTGACGCGCTGCACCACTCCGTCGCCGCGTCCGCCCTGGACGACCGCGCGAAAGACGCGCTCAACGCGGTGATCGCCGCGGCCGGACTGGGATCGGGCGTCCTGTCCGCCCGCCACCATGAAGCTCTGACGGGCGCGGTCGGCCACGCCGAGACAGAGCTGGAAAGGCTGCTGCAGGCCGAACCAGATCCCGGTTAGGAGGGAGGACGACCGGGAGGCCCCGCCGTGCTCCCACGGTGTTTGGCGGTGTCGGCGTTTCGGCCATTTCCTGCTCACAGCCGCTCCAAGCCGGACCTGGGATCCCTCGCCCGCGGGGTCGGCTGAGGCAGGAAACAGCGGGCTCTCCACCACGACCGAATGACGTGTGTTCGAAATCGCAGCCATGTCGTTAGACCTCACGACTCAGCCGCAGCGACCGTCCAGGGGGAACGATGACCTCGGCCATTACGCAGGACCAGCCGCCGCAACCGCCAAGGGGGACGGTGCCGGACGACGAACCGCAGGAGGCCGTTGTTCGAGAGGAGGAATTCCTCTACCGCGACGAGTCGAGGCTTCAGGCCGGCTCCCTGCTGACCTCCCGCACCATGGCGCGGCGCCTGCCCTCGCTCGTCCGGCGCTCGGTGCAGATGGCCTGGTGCGTGGACCGGGGCGCGACCATCGGTCTGCTGGTGTGCCAGATCGGGAGCGGCGTCCTCGCGGCCCTCGGCCTCTTGGCCGTCACGGGTACGATCACCGCGCTGATCTCCTCGGGCCGCATCACCGAGCGGCTGTGGGACGCCGCCCCGCAGCTGACTGTGATCGCCGCCGCCACCGGCTTGCGCGCGCTGCTGGGCATCACGGTCGTCTGGCTGACCGGCCGTCTGCGTCCGGTGCTCGGCCGGGCGGCGGAGCTGACGATGATCGAGGCCGCGCTCGGTGCGGAACTGGCCGCCAACAACAAGCCCGGCTACAACGACGCCTACGACATCGCCGACCGCGGCGCCCAAGTCACCCCCGACCTCGTCGAAGAAGCTCAAGACGTCCTCGCGGCCACCGCCACGCTCGCGGCCGGCGCCACCGTCCTGACCGTCCTGCACCCCCTCCTCCTTCCCCTGCTGTTCCTCGCCTGCCTGCCGCAAGCCGCCGCCTACGTCCGCTCCGCCCGCGTGCTCTACCTCGCCGGGCTGGAGACCTCCGGGCGGCGCCGGATGCTGGGCAAGCTGCGCTGGCACATGGCCTATCAGGAGTCGAGTGAGGAGATGCGCGCCTGCCTGGCCGGTCCCTTCCTCATCGGCCGGTATCGGAAGCTGGCCGCCTCGGTCAACGCTGCCGAACGAAAAGCTGCGAACACCGGTGCCTGGATGGGTCTGGCTGGGGCCGTGGCCGGCGGAGTCGCCTCGACCGCTGTGTGGGCGGCGCTGCTGTGGCTTCTGGCCTCGGGGCGGATGAGCCTGGCGGCCGGCGGCGGCGCCGTCTTCGCCCTCCAGACCGCCACCGGCTCGGTGCGCGGCATCATCAACGGCGGGGCGCGCCTGGTGCGCACGGGCTGGTATGTGCAGGACTGGCAGAACTTCCTCGACAACGCCCACGGTCAGGCCATGGCCGACTCCCGCGGCACCGTGCCCGTGACCGCGGCCCCGGAGCGGTTCGAGGTCCGCGACGTCACGTACCGCTATGACGGCGCTCCGAAGGACAGCCTGAGCAACGTCTCCCTGCACGTGCGGCGCGGGGAGATCGTGGCACTGGTCGGGGAGAACGGCTCCGGCAAGACAACCCTCTCGCGCCTGCTGTGCGGGCTGCTGCTGCCCACCGAAGGCGACGTGGCCTGGGACCACGCCTCCACCGCGGACCTGGACCCGTGGGGGGCGTGGGAGCACGTCGCGCTGGTGCCGCAGAAGTTCACGTACCTGCCGCTGACGATGCGCGACAACATCACCTTCGGGCAGGGCGACACCAGCGACGCTGCGCTGCTTGCCGCATGCGAGGCTTCCGGCGCCGCGGAGATGTTGCCGGGCCTGCGCTCCGGGCTGGACACCCTGCTGACCAGTGAGTGGTTCGGCGGGCAGCAGCTCTCCGGCGGGCAGTGGCAGCGTCTGGTCCTCACGCGCGCGTTTCACCGGCAGGCGGCGCTGCTGGTGATGGATGAACCCACGGCCGCGCTCGACGCCCGCGCTGAGCATCGGATCTTCGCCGGTTTGCGTGAGCTGGCCAAGGACCGCGCCATCTTGCTGATCACGCATCGGCTCACCAACGTGGCCGTCGCCGACCGGATCGTGGTCCTGGACGAAGGGCGGATCGTCCAGGAGGGCACCTACGCCCAGCTCACCCAGCAGCCGGGTCTCTTCCGGAGCCTGTGGGAGCTGCAGCGCCGGATGAGCGGCGACAGTTCCTGATCACCCTAGCCGTTCGTCGCTGCCCACTCGCCCGCCCACCGTCTCGGAAGGCAGAGTTACGTGCCCTCTCAGGTCTCCCCTTCGGACCACGTCCCACCGCGTTCGGCCCTGCCCGCAGCGCAGTACGCCGCATCCCGGCATGCGGCGTGGCTCGGCGCCGCCGCGATCATCACTGACCAGGTGGGCCGGGTGCTGCTGGTGCACCCCACCTATCGCAAGGACGGCTCGTGGCTACTGCCCGGAGGCGTCGTCGAAGCCGGCGAACATCCGCACGTCACCTGCCGGCGCGAGATCACCGAGGAACTGGGCCTCGATCTGCCCCTCTCGGCCGTGCTCGCCGTCCATTCCTTCTCCCCGCACCACCCCGACCTTCAGCTCGGCACGCCCTGCCCTGGCGAGGTCCGGTTCGTCTTCGACGGGGGAACCCTCTCCACCGACCAGGTGGAGGCGATCCGTCTGCCGCGCGAGGAACTGTCCGAGTACGCCTTCCTGGAGACCCGGGACGCTGTGCAGCGGCTGCGCCCGGTGGACGGGCAGATCATGCTTGCCGCATACCGTGCCCGGCTCGGGAACACCGCGACCGCACACCTCGCCGATGGCCGGCACATCCTCGGTGTCCCGGCGCTCGATCGCCATGACGTCCACGTCCGCTACCGGCCCTTGTGGGACAGCCCTCTTCACCGCGATCCGGTGCCCGAGCGGCTGCCCGTGCAGCAAGCCTGGGCGTGGTGCTTCGTCCCCGACGGCCGGGTCGTCGTCGTGGCCGACCCCGGCCCGCGGGGCGCGCTGCCGATGCTGCCCGGCGGCACCGTGGAGGCGACCGATGCGACGCCCGAGGACACCCTGTACCGCGAAGCGGCCGAGGAGGCCCAGCTCACCCTGAGCGATCCAGTGCGACTGGGCTGGGTGCTGGACAAGACGGGCGAGGTCTACGGCGGCGTGGGGCCCAACGCGAGGCTTCGCCTGGCCGCCCGGGTCACCGCCATCGGGCCGGCGGCCGTCGACCCGGCCACCGGACGCTCCTTCGCTCGCCTGCTCGCCACCCCTGCCCAGGCTGCGGCCCTGCTGGGGTGGGGCCAGCCTGGAGCGCAGCAAGCCCAGCTCGCCGCGGAGACAGCACGCGAGCGGTGGGGGCTGCCCATCGCTCGCACCGCCGCCGTCGAGGAGATCCCGGCGGAGGGGATGCTGCTGAGCTGACCCAACCGCCCGCCCCGCCTCGATCCCTCCCGCTCCATGCACCTCTGAGGTAGCCCCATGCCGTTGTCGCACTATCACATCCGCACCACCGTCGATGCTTACCTCGCTCGGCACCCTCACGAGCGCGACCAGCTCAGTGGACTCCTGCACGCCCTCGACCGTCCCACCGACATCGCCAGCCGCTCCACCTTCACCGGGCACGTCACCTGCGGCGCGATCGTCGTCGACCAGCTCGGCCGCGTCCTGCACGTGCTGCACCTGGCGAGCGGGAAATTCCTCGTCCCCGGCGGCCACACCGAGCCCGCCGACGAGTCCTTGGCAGCCACGGCGCTGCGGGAGCTGCACGAGGAGACCGGGATCCCGCCTCAGGCCGTCGCACCATGGCCCGGCTACGAGACTGTGCCGTTCGACATCGACATCCACGACATCGACGCCCACCCGGGCAAAGGCGAACCGGGCCACCAGCACTTCGACTTCCGGTTCCTCTTCCGCCTCCACACCACGACCGACGTGCCGCTCGTGCTGCAGGAGGAAGAGGTCGGCGGCATCGAGTGGCGTCCCGTGGACCGAGTGACCCAACCGACCCTTCGCGAGAAGCTGCTCAAGCTCCCATCAAAGACTGAGCCGGAGGAGACGGCCAACGCCTCCGCCCTGATCTACAACGCCTGTACGGCGAGGACTACGTCCGCCTCATTCCCGGCCCTCGGCAGCGCGGCCCGTGGGAGTGGGACATGCTCGCCATCCTCAAGACTCACCTCCTGGAGACGCCGGCGGATGCGACCACCCCTGAGCAGCGCAAGGAACTGAAGGCCAAGCTGCTTGCCATCCTTCAGGCGGCCGCGGCCACGCAGACCAGGGCGATGAAGCCCACGGTTCGTACTGTGGGCAAGCGAGTTCAGCCCAAGCGTCAGCCGAAGCGGAAGCGCTGACCCGCGAGACCTCGCTCCCTCCGGACCGGAGGCCACCCTGCCTGTCCTACCGAATCCTGGCCGTTACCTGCTCGATGTACGTCTCCAGCGGCTGAACCCCCATGTGGCCGCAACGCCTCGACCCGGTCCGGGTTGCGAGCGGGGCACACCTTTGTGCCCCGAGGCGGATCAGGCTTGCGTGTAGCGAGCGAAGAACTCGATCTCGGTCTCCGAGATGCGCCGCGGACGTCCTGTGTCCAGGTTGTAAGCGGCCATCTTGGTCGTGGCTTCGGCGTACGTGCGGTCAGCGTCCCGGATCGCGTATCCAAGCTCGAGCCGCGCTCCCCGGCAGCTGACGACCCATACATCCACGTCTACCGGCTCCTCTCGGTACACCAGAGGAGCGCGATAGTCCACGGTGGACTGGCTGACCACAAAGGCGTATTGACGGCGGTCGGCCTCGTCGGCGGGCAGCAGATCGCTGAACATCCGCGTCCGTGCTTCCTCTAGATAGGTGAGGAACAGCGAGTTGTTGACGTGCCCGTAGGTGTCCGCATCGGCCCAGCGCAGCGGGAGCGGATAGGTGTACTTGGTCATCTTGGTCTTCCTGTGTAGAGGGCAGGGTGCAGCAGAGGGGCGCAGGCTGGGAAGCCGTCCGCCGAGGCGGCTTCCCAGCGGAGCTGCTGGGTCTAGGGCTCTCGGCCAGTCTCCCGGGTATCCGGCTCCCCGCATTCGCGATCTTCGATCATGTTCAGGACATCGCGCAGCACCTGCTGCTCGGTGTCGCGCTCTTCGAGGAGTTCTCCGATGCGCGCGGCTGCTGCGTCGGCTTCTTCCGGCAGCGCCGCGCGAACCAGCTGAAGCATTTCGGCGCGGCAGGCGCCGTGCACGGCTTCCCTCGGTACACGCGCGATGACGGTGGCAGGCGAGACATGGGTTACTGACCAGCAGCCAGCCACCTCTTCCACCGCCCACACCACGGTGCGCTTGTCAGGTGACAGCGTCAGCTGGGCATTGGGGCCTACGACCCTACTGATCGCCGGCATCGGGATGCCGTTCCCGCCGGCCAGCGCTGCCGCGTCCTCTGCGTTCGCCACGACCATCCGGGAGGCCAAGGCCGCCGCTTCCCGCCTCCAGCGGGTCGCGGCGTCCTCGGCCACGCGATTCTGCGCGTGCCGCTGCGCAGCTTCCACATCGTCCTGGTTGGCTGTCGTGGCTGCCCAGGCGTTCCGGGCGCCTCCGAGCGCGTCGCGCTCGTCTTCGCCGCCCTCGACCCAGGTGATCACGACGAACCGGCACTCCGGCATCGAGGCGGGGTAGAGGACATGGCTGACGACCTCGACCGTCTCCCAGTCCAGCGCCGGCACGTTCATGCGGAACACATGGCCGTCGCGCGTCTCGCCCATGTCGTGCTCGGACTCCCAAACATGCCGGACGTCGGGATCCTTCTTGACCTTTTCGATCAGCTCACGCAGCTCGGCGTCATCCGGCTTCGTGGCCTCGGCGAACTTGAGTATCTTCACGTAGGCCGAGGCGTGCATGTCCCAGTCCTGGTACTGGGTACGCGCCTCCGGCGACGTCAAGGCCCACAGGATGAGGTTTGCCCCCGGCTCCATCACCCAGGGCCACCACTCGGCCATAGCGGTGTTGAAGCCCAGGATGTTCCAGTACTGGTCGCACAGGTACGCAGGACTGGGGAGCTGCCGGTCGATGAGCAGACGCAGGGCCTGCTGGAGTTCCGGCTGGCTCGCGCCGCGCGGCGGGATCAGGTTCGAGCCGATGTTGTACAGCAGCAGTGCGTGGCGCTCCTCGCGGTCCAGGCCGAGCAGGGTCGCCAGGGATTCACACTGCGCAGGGGTGAGCCGCGGCGGCGTCGCACCCTTTTCGATCTTGCGATAGGTGCGCTCGCCCATGCCCAAAGCCTTGGCCGCTCGGGGTTGAGTGACACCCGCAGCCTTGCGCCACCGGCGCAGCAGCGCACCGAAGCCCATGTACTGGCCGGCGGGCTGCTGCCCGCCGGCGCCCTTGCCGGAGGTCTCCTCTTCCGCAGCGCCAATGCTGTCAGGCTGGTCCGGTTCCGTCGCGGCCATTGAGATCCTCCCTCTCCTCTCGGACGGAGACGCCTGATTCGGGCATGAAAAAAGAGGGGCAGCGCAATTGCTGACCCCCGCCCTGCCGTCTCCCCACTACGACCATACGCAAAGATTTAGCCGATCTTGACCACGTGTGGCCTCGCCCACATACCACGCGGAATGCGTTGTTTATTACTCAACGGAATGTGGCGGTACTGAAGCGACGTTCACTGCCGAATCGGTCATCTCGCCAAAGAGTTCATGATCAATCCGTTAAACCGGCAAAAGTTTGCCGGTTTTCGTTCAGGGCCTCGCCGCCCGGTCTAGACCAGATCGCGAAAAGCCCCGCCCCCTCCAGGCGGATCACCTCATTCCGCTTACGCCGCAGGCGACTTACGGCCCCGTAGGGGAACCGGAGGACACGCGCCAGCCAACCAGTCTATGCGCGTAAAACGGGCAAAAGATCGCGTTGACGCCCTCGTGCGGCTTGGCTTAAATCCATCTGACCAGCCAGTTCCGCACGTAGTGGCATGAAGCACAGGGGGGCGCAGTGGAGATCATCTCCGGGATACGCGGAGCGATCCGACAGTTGCCTGCGTCACGGCCCGCGACCTCGACGCGCAGGCGCCGGTGTCGGCGCCCTCCCTCAGCGACTTGTACCGCAGCCTTTAGCTAAGTCTGGATCTTGTCGCGGCACCCGCATATGTTCGTCGTCCCTCGCCGGGCACCCCGCCCGGCGTCTGACGCCAGAAGGAGCGGCATGCGGTTCACGCGCGCCAGCGAGGTCAGGTAGCCCAGAAAACAGCGGCGGCGCCCGAGAGGTGCAACTCCCAGACGCCGTCCGCCAAATGGCACTCCTGCCCGTGCAAGGGCCGGAGATTTACCCACCTTCACCGCACCGGGCCAATTCCCAAACACGCCCCGGAGCGGCTTCCACTTCAGAGGAGAGTGTTGCATGCGCACTGCCCTGCGCAAAAGGCCGGTCAGTCCGGCCAGCGCGGCAGGCTGCCCCCTGTCTACCGCCGGCGACCGCATACCGGCTCGGCGGGGCTCGCTCCATCGCGGCGTCGGGGGTGGGGTCTGATGGCACGCATCCGCACGATCAAGCCCGAGGCGTTCGAGTCGGAGGACCTGGCCTCGGTCAGCCTCACCGCCGAGCGGACCTTCTTCGGGCTCCTGACCCAGGCCGACGACTCCGGCCGGCACCGTGACCACCCCGCGATCATCGCCGGGCGGCTGTGGGCCCTGCGTCCGGAGCACACCGCCACGCACGTCGCCCGCGACCTGGACGAGCTGGCCTCGGCCGGGCTGGTGTGCCGCTACACCGGGTGTGACGGGCGGACCTGGCTGCACATCGTGACCTGGGACCAGCACCAGAAGATCAACAAGGCGACCGTTTCCCGCCTGCCGCGCTGCCCCACCCACCAGGCCCGGCAGCACTGCGGCAAGTGTCAGGACGCGGCCTGCCCCAGCACGCGCGCAGAGGCATCTCCCTCGGCGGCACTGACTCCTCCCGGAGAGCTCCCGGAGGACTCCCGGAGCCCGCAGGGAGGGCGCCCCAGCCCCCTCACCCACGCCACCGGCACCCCGGAGCGTGCCCTGGAGCCCGAGACGGCAGCGGTCGGCACCCCCGCGGCCCCCGGCTCGACGCCGACGGGTAAAGCCGCAGGTCAGACGGCACTCCCGGAGGAGTCCCGGAGGATTACGGGAGGACTACGGGAGGAGTCACGCCCTGGATCTAGGATCTTGGATCCTGGATCTTTCCTTACGGGGCGCGAGGCGCCCGCGCCCGACGCCTCCTCGGCGAAGGTCTCGGCCAAGCAGCTGGTGGCCGAGTACGTCAGGGGCTGTGTCCGCCGCCCTCCGGAGGACTTCCTCGGCCATCTGGGCCGGAAGATCAACGCCCTGCTCGACGAGCGGTTCGAGGCCGACGACATCCGCGCCGCACTGGACAAGCTGCGGTCCAAGGGGCTCAACCCCAGCGTCCTGCCGAGCCTGGTGAACGAGGTCGTCAACGCCACGCCTCAGTCGGCTGCCGCGCTGTCGTCCGCCTCCGGCGCGGGGCCCTGGGCCAGCACCGGCAGCTCCTACACGCCCTACCTCAACCCCACCGCCGAGCCGAAGACGTTTGGAGGCCGCCTGTGATCCGCGCCCGCTTCGCCGACCCGCAGCCCGCAATCTCCGAGCGGCTGCGTGAGCGCCTGGAGGCCAAGCTCGCCGAGCGCGGCCTGGACCTGGACCGTCAGCTGCCGGACAGCCCGGAGCCGATCCCCGCCCTGGAAGCCGCCCAGGCCCGCATCCCGGTCGACTACCGCGACGCCGTGCCCGAGCACCCGGACGTCGCCGCATGGGTGCGCACCATCGCCGGCAACGCCGTGGCGCCGAACACCGACGGGGTCAACCCGCACTACGGCGCCACGGGGCGCCGGCAGATCACGCACGGGCCCAGCCTGCTGCTGTGGGGCCCCACCGGTACCGGCAAGACCCACCAGGCGTACGGGGCCATCCGCGCGCTGACCGCCGCCGGGTGCGGGGTCAACTGGTACGCGACCACCGCCGCCGACCTCTACGCCGAGCTGCGCCCGCGCACCGGGGCAGACCCCGAGTACCTGCTGCGGCGGATCATGCGGATCCCGCTGCTGCTGCTCGACGACCTCGGGGCGGCCAAGCCCAGCGAGTGGACCGAGGAGATCACCTTCCGGCTGGTCAACTGGCGCTGCCAGCACCGGCTGCCGACGATCGTCACCAGCAACATGCCGCCCGTGCGCACCTCCGAAGTGCCCGCGCGCCAGCCAGTTCTGCGCGAGCGGGTCGGCGACCGCGTGCTCTCCCGCCTGTCCGGCATGTGCACCGCCGTCGAGTTCACCGGGCCCGACCGCCGCTTCCAGCGCCGCTGACCCGCTCCTGCGCCACCGATCCGCCGTGCGGCCCCGCTCGCCGCACCCTGTCCCGCCTCGCCGCACACCACCGCATCGCGGTGCTGCCCTGCCCGCCATCGAGCGAGGCGACCTCGGAGACTCCCTTGCGCTACAAGACCACAAACGACTCCCCCGCACCGGACCTGCGGGGGATCGCCGACCACAGCTGGCATGCCCGGGGGGCATGCCACGGCATGGACCCGGCTCGCGCCGACGCGCTGTTCTTCCACACGCCCCGGGACCACCAGGCCATCGCCGAGGCGAAGCGGACCTGCGCCACCTGCCCGGTGAAGAAGGACTGCTTCAACTACGCGATCGACAACCAGGTCCGCTACGGCATCTGGGGCGGCCTGACCGACAAGGAGCGCCAGCCCTGGCTGGCCAACCTGAGCAAGCGCCTGGACTACGGCCGCGTACGCGCCGCCTTCCAGGGACGCGACGTCCACCTGAGCACCGCGGAGCGCAGCACCCTCATCCACCACGCCTACCTGCGCGGCTGGAGCCCGGAGCGCGTGGCCTACCTCCTGAGTGCCGACCTGGACTGGATCCGCGACCTGATGCGCGAGGCCGCCCACGTTATCGAGGACCGGGACCGCTACTGGGGCCTCGACGAAGTCGACGACGCCGACGGCGAGCACCCCCTGGACGACGAGAGCACCACGTCGGACGGCCCCCGCCGGCTGCAGACCCATGCCCTGATCGCCTCCCTCGGAAAGGCTGCATGACCACCCCACCGCTTCAGAGCCTGGGACCACTTCGCCGTCGAGATCACTCAGACCGCGAGGTGCCGCCGGTGAGCAAAACGACGACCCACCGCAACTTGATCATCGGCGGTGCGGCCCTGGTCGCTGTTGTCGCCATGGCGGCCTCCGCTGCTACGCTCGCCGCCCTCGGCCGTGCCGTGGGCTGGGGAAACGTGCTCTCCTGGGCCCTTCCCGTCAGCGTCGACGTCCTGGCCCTGGTCGCCGGCCTCGCGTGGATCGCCGCGGGTAACGGCAGCAGCCTCGGCCGCGTCCTGACCCTGCTCACCGTCGCCGTCTCCGTCCTGCTCAACGCCTTGGGTCACCTTGTGTCGACCGGGCACCTCACCGCCAGCCCGTACTTGGTGATCGGCGTCTCGGCCGTGCCACCACTCGCGGCAGCACTCGCCGTGCACCTCGGTGCCACCGTCACCACCGATCGCACCGCTCCCCGGGCGGACCACGCGCGAGCGGACCACGAGCGCGGACCGGCCGAGGGAGCTGGTCCGGCGGGCGCGGACCAGGGCGCCCCGGCGGACCAGATGCCGGACCGCGAGCATCCACGGACCGCCGACGACGCCGCGCGGACCACGGACCAACCGGCCGGCTCCACCCCCGCGGATCACGACGCCCCGGCTCCGGACCACCGGACCAACCCGGTGCCGGACCACGACGCGGACCACAACGGTCCTACCGCGGACCAGCCCGCAGACCACCCGGCGCGGGCGCGGACCAGGGCGCCCCGGCGGACCAGATGCCGGACCGCGAGCACCCGCGGATCACCGACGACGACGCGCGGACCACGGACCAACCGGCCGGCTCCACCCCCGCGGACCACGACGCCCCGGCTCCGGACCACCGGACCAACCCGGTGCCGGACCACGACGCGGACCACAACGGTCCTACCGCGGACCAGCCCGCAGACCACCCGGCGCAGCAACGAGCTGTTCAGCGACCTCCAGGCCGCCCTGTACGCGGACCCGGCGCTTGCTCACCTCCCCCGCGACACAAGGAGAGCCCGATGAAGACCTGCGAGCGCTTTGTGCGCATCAAGCGCGGCTACGAGCAGGACATCGCCTACCTGCGCAACCACTCCCAGCGCAGCGCGGGCACCACGGCGGCCAAGACGAGCGCGACCAACGCTCTCGCCGTGAAGTCCCGGATGGCCAAAGCCCTCGGCCGGCACTTCGAGCGCTGCCCGATCTGCGGATGACGAGGCGATAACCGCAGGTCAAACGCCCTATCCCAACTCCGTGACGCGGTGGCCCGGCCTGCTGCCGGGCCACCGCCCCGACCCTGGAGGGCCCGCCATCCGCTCCCGCAACTCTCGTACGTCGATCCCGACCACAGCCGAAGCGAGCGCCTGGGCCGAGGTTCTGGTCCGCCGGCACCTCCTGCACACCGCCCTCCTGGCCCCGAACGGCCAGTGGCTCGTGCAGAGCGCACCCGAGGCGCCCGTCCGCGTCCTGGACGGGCCCGCCGCCCTGGTCGATCTCGCCGCCCAGATCCAGCACCACACCCGCACCACGAGGAACCACACCCGATGACGCACCCGGACGATGCCCAGCCCCGCACCCCCGAGAAGCCGGTGACCAACCCCCTCTCGCGGGGAGCAAGTTGGGGCGGAAGCGTAGCTTCCGCCGACCCCGCCCCCAAGGGGGCGGGAGCGGACCAGCACCAGGGGGCGCAGGTCCGGCAGGCTTCGACCGAGGGCGGACCGAAGCCTGGGGGGAAGAACGAAACGAACCGCCGTCGTCACCGCTCGTCCGCCGCGCCACGCGCCCGTCAGCGTCCGCGCCAGCCGCGCGAGAAGAAGCGTCTGCACCAGCCCAATGCACGCTTCAACGACGAAGAGTTCGCCCTGATCAAGTCCGCCGCCGCCCAGTCGAATCTGTCCGTCGCCGGCTTCCTCGCCCGCTCCGCCCTGCGCGCCGCCCGCGACCTTGACCGCACCGCCGCCGAGATCGCCGACGACCGCGAAGTGATCACCGCCCTGTTCGACTCCCGCCGCCGTCTCGGCTGGGCGGGCAGCAACCTCAACCAGGCCGTCAAGGCACTCAACTCCGGAGCCGAGGCCCCGCAGCTCGAGGCGGCCATCACCGCGGTCCGCGCGGCGGCCGACCGCGTCCACGAAGCCGCCGCCCAGCTCATCGCCCACCAGCAGACCCCGGCATGATCCCCAGCATCAACGATCCGGGCGACCGGACCATCGGTCTGCTCCACTACCTGTACGGTCCCGGGCGGGCCGAGGAGCACGTCGACCCCCACCTCGTCGCGTCCTTCGACGGCCTGGCGCCCGATCCCGGCCGCAGCGACGACTTCGCCGCCGCCATCAAGGACCTGGCGGTCCTCCTCGACCAGCCCGTCCAGGTCCTGCCCGCGCACGCCAGGCCCGCCAAACATGTGTGGCACACCTCGGTGCGTGCCGCCCCCGGCGACCGCACCCTGTCAGACGACGAGTGGGCGGACATCGCCCGCCGGGTCGTCGCCGCGACCGGTATCGATCCCGGCGGCGGCGAACCCGGCTGCCGCTGGGCAGCCGTACGCCACGCCGACGACCACATCCACATCGTCGCCACGCGGGTGTGCGAGGACGGCAGCAGCCCCGACGACTTCCGCTCCTACAAGCGGGCCCAGGCCGCATGCCGTCTCATCGAAAAGGAGCTCGGCCTGACCCTCGTCAACCCGGGCGACGGCACCGCCGCCAAGCGCCCCTCCAGCGCCGAACGCCACAAAGCGCAGCGCCAGGGCCGCGAGCAGACCGCCCGCGAGGAACTACGCGAGACCGTCCGCCGCGCGGTGGCCGGCGCCACCAGCGAAAAGGAGTTCTTCGACCGGCTGGCCGCAGCCGGCGTGCTCATCCGCACGCGTGCCGCGCCCTCCGGTGACCTGCTCGGTTACAAGGTCGCGCTGATCGACGACCGTAACGAGGACAACGAACCGGTCTTCTTCGCGGGCTCCACGCTCGCCCCCGACCTCTCCCTGCCCCGTATCCGTGAACGCTGGTCCGCCGCCCAGCAGGCCCCCGCCACCACTCCGGAAGATCCCGCCGCTGCGCCGAGCGGTCCGGCGCGAGCACGCCGGCGTGCGGCAGCCGCCGCCTGGCAAGCAGTCCTGAGCATCGACCACGGCGACGACCACCAGGCCGCCGCGCACATCGCGGCAGCCGGTGAGGTCCTCGACGCCCTCGCCAAGACCTCCGCCGCCCACACCCGCAAGCAACTCCGTGAAGCAGCACGCGCCTTCGAGCGGGCCTCCCGCTCCCACGTCCGCGCCGAGCGCGGACACGACCGCGCCCTGCGCCAGGCCGCCCGCGACCTCGTCTACAGCGGACCTGCCCTGGGCCGCGGCGAGGACGGCGCCACCACCGCCATGGTGATCGACATGGTCGCCTTCCTGGTCATCGCCGCCGCCCACTGGCACGGCAAGAAGAACCACGCCCAGCAGGCCGCAGCCGCCCGCCAGGCCGCCGAACACCTGCGCGCGGCCTACCACTCCGCCGCCCAGCACCCGATGGCCGTCCTGCGCCACCGTGGCCGCCGTCTCTCCCAGCCCCTCCAGCGCCGCCAGGCGGCCCACCTGCGCCAGGCGGTGCCGGAGCTGGCCGAGCAAATCCTCGCCGAGCCCGGCTGGCACGCGCTCGCCGCCACCCTCGCCAACGTCGAAGCCGCCGGCCACGAGCCCGCCACCCTGCTCTCCGAGGCCGCCGCCCGCCGCGAACTCGACACCGCCGAGTCGGTCAGCGACGTCCTGGTCTGGCGGCTGCGCCGCATGGCCGACCTGCCCGCCGACGCCTCCCCCATGCCCGAACCGGGCACCGCCACGCCGCAGAGCGCCGGGCGGCCGACGCGCCCCTCCAGCGGACGCAACACCCGGCCCAGGAAGGCAAGGTGATTACTGAATCTGCAAGTCGCAGCAGGTCAGCGACCTGGGGCACTCTCCGTGTGGCCGATCAACGACGAAGAAGGGGACAGATGTTTCGACGACGTGCTGACCGCGAGTTCCGTGACGCCCAGCTCGCCGGCCAGGCTCTGCTGGAGATGCACGCGACCTGGGCGGCGCCCGACTTCGTCAGCCCGGCCGCCGACCCGACGCCGACCCGGCAGGACGGCAAGGGCGTCGAGGAGGTGCCCGACTTCCTGCCGCCGGACCTTCGCGTGCCCTCACGCCACGAGGTCGAGGGGCTGATGATGCGCTGGGAGCAGCCGCTGGTCATCGACGGCGAGGTTCGCGAGTGCCCGCAGTGCGGCGCGTACCGGGACTGGATCGTCTTCAGCATGCGCGACGACACGATCTGGCTGCGCTGCCGCGCCGGTCACAACACCGCAGAGCCGCGTCTGGACCCGGCCTGGTACAACCGCAACTCCGGTCCCGTGGACCGCTTCCACCCCACTCTGGACGACGGCCTGCGCCACCTGGGCCACTGACCACCTGTAGCCCCTCCCGCCGGCATCGGATCGCGTGTCGGCCCCAGTCAGACCGTCCGCTCCGCACCAAGGGGTTCACTTGCGTCACCACACCACGACCGCCCTCGTCCTGACTACGCTCGCCCTTACCGCCTGCTCCGCCGACCCCTCCGGCCCCGCACCGACGGCGTCCTCCTCGCCCCGCGGTGGAAGCGGCGCCGCCGACGCCAAGCCGCTGTCCTCGGCCGCAATGAGCAAGCGGCTCCTGACCGAGAAGGACCTGGGCGGGAGCTACGTACGCAAAGCCGAGGGCACTCAGCACAACGACGACGTCACGGTGATCGGCTGCCCCGCCCTCGACAAGCTCGGCGGGGAGGCGGCGACCGGCCAGAGCCTCGACTTCCCCAACAAGGCGAAGGTCGCGTTCACCTACAGTGGCGGCACCGACTCCGAGGTGAGCGAGGAGCTTTACAGCGACACCGCCAACAAGCTGTCCGACGGCGTCGGCCGTATCTTCGAGGCGATGGCCTCCTGCCCGAAGTACCAGATCGTCTCGGGCAGCACCGCCATCGACATGACCACTCAGACGAGCACCGCTCCCAAGCTCGGCGAGGAGCAGTGGAGCCAGCTGCTCACCTACTCCGCCGGCGGCCAGCGCAGCGTCGTCAAGCAGACGGCGATCCGTAGTGGCAGCGTCCTGCTGATCGTCTCCGGCTCGCCCGGACTCGTGGACACACATCTCAACGAGGCGTTCGCCAAGGCCCAGGCCGACTCCTAACCCACAGTTGTATCCGCAGCCCCGCAAGTGCACCTCGCTTGCGGGGCTGCCTGCTGCCCAGACGGGTCTTGGTGTGCTGCCGCGGGCGCGCGGCCAGCGCCTGGTCCAGTACGTGGTTGGGTGCCAGCGGTACCTAGTGATCACCTCGCCAATGCGGCGGGCGCCCCTCAGAATGCAGTCCGAGCAGTACCTGTGTCGCATGGGTCGGCCGCCGCGGGCATATCTGCATCCTGGAGCAATGACGGAGCGTGAAGCTGCCTCACTAGAATTCTTCGCCCTAGTTACAGTGCGGGCAGGCGCCGAATCCGAGCGTTTGGGGACAAAGCTGGGCCCAGACGCTCACAGACTGAGGGAAGACCGTCATGCTGCGCCGCGATACCAATGACATTTTATACTCCTGGTCGCCCTCGCAATCGGGGGCGTTCTCGCCGGCTGGTTCCTGTCCGAACCGGCCTCGACCGCGGGCGTGGTGATGGCTGCGATCTGTTTCAGCAGCTCTCATACCCGCGCCGGTTTCCAGGCGAGCTCACGGGCCAGGTCCCCGATGGTCAAGCCGGTGAATCCTCCTCCATCGGCCCGGGGCTTGGAGTGAGCACGCTCACTCCAAGCCCCGGGCCGATGGAGGAGGATTCACCGGCTTGACCATCGGGGACCTGGCCCGTGAGCTCGCCTGGAAACCGGCGCGGGGCCAGTTGCGAAGGGCCTTCTTGAGCGCGCTGGTCGCCAGCTTCTTGGCCTGCTCCTCCCGCTTGCCAGGGCTGAGCGCGGGCTGGTTGACCTCCAGTGCCTTGGACTGCTGCTTGATGCACAGGTCCAGGTAGAGACGCCGGGCATCTCCGAGCCCCGAGTCGAAGGCGTCACGATCGGTGAGCCACGGGGCGATGTGCTGCCAAACCGAAGGGACGGTGAGGGCCTGCATCCAAAAGTACCGGAAGTACACCGCGTTGGGGGTGTCCATGTTGGTGATCTGGTTGATCGAGTTGCTGGAGTCCTTGCTGAAGGCGTACCTGCGGTCGCGGGCACGGCCGCGGTCGATCTCGAAGAAGGTGTTCCACGCGGTGACCAGGGCTTCCGCGAATGCGGGAAGGTCCTTGAGGTCGGCGCCGCCGGGCTGGTTCTTGCGCATCTCCCACAGGGAGCCGAGGGTCATGACCATTCCGAGCTGGCAGGCGTGCGTGTTGAACACGCCGAAGGCGGCCTTGCAGCGCCTGATGGCGTCGGGGCGGACGGAGCCGAGGTATTCGTGCGCGCGGTGCTCGTCGAACTCGCTCTCCTTCTCCTTCAGAGCTTCCCAGGCCCGGATCACGTCCGACTTCGGGGGCTTGGGGCCGTCCTGGGTGCGATTGGTCTGGTAGTGGTCGTAGCTGTCGCGGAGGGTCCAGTAGATCCCGACGCCGCCAAACAGGGCGTCATGGGCGAGCTGAGCGTGGGTGTTCGCGGTGTGCCAGCTGTCCTTGAAGCTGGTGAGGGCTGCTGCGTGGGCGGCGTAGGGTGCGGTCCGGGACAGCAGAGTCAGGATGGCCTGGCCCCAGGTGTCCATGAACCTGCCGGCCAGGGCCTCCGAGCGGCCGAGCGGGAACTTGGTGTCGCCGATGCCGTCCAGATCGTAGGCATAGCCGGCGTCGTCGAGGTACTCCGGCAGGAGGCTGACCAGGTCGAGCTGGGTGCGCATGAAGCGGTCGCGTTCCTCGGCCTTCTCCCTGCCGCTGATCGGCTGAGCGAGGTTGGTGAGGTATTTGGGCGGGCCGAAGATGCAGCGGTTGACGGCCATCTTGAGCAGGTGGATATTCGTCATGACCGACCAGCGGGCGGGGCGGCTGGTGTTCACCTCGGGGTTGTCGTACTCCACCGCGTACAGTGGCAGGTAGCTGCCGCTGCGGCCGCGCAGGGCGCTCAGCATGCTGCGGGTGAGTACGTTGGACAGCTCGCCGTCGGACAGCAGGATGATCCGGGACTCGCTCGGGGGACGTGCCTCCTTGTTGACATCGACGAACAACTTGCGCGCTGCTTCATGGGGCCGTGAGGGCTCGCCGGTTTCACCGGGGAACCAGCAGACGGTCACGGGCACCTCGATCTTTGCCAGGTCTACCTCGGAGACCTGGTACTCGCGGAGCAGGCTCTCGACCTGATGCTCGTAGAAGGGGCGGAACTGGGCGCCGCTGCCCTGCCAGCTACGGGAGAGCGTCCGCTCGACGGCCAGCAGCGCCATCGCCCGGTGCTGGCCGTCGAGGACGACCAGGCTCGACTCCGACTGGTTCCACCACAGTTTGCCGAGGTTCGCCCCGTGGAGCTGTCCTTCGGCGTCGAGGAGGCGGTGGACACGGAAGGCGTTGCCAGCCCGCTCCTCGCGCCATTGCGCGTCGTCGTGCTCGACCGGCGTTGGAGCGCCCAGCGCGGGAAAGGAGGTCGGCCGCTTGTTCTGGAACGGCAGGAGCACGGCGACGATCGGCGGGAAGAATGCCGGACCGGTGGACTTCTGCTTGAGCAGGTACGGGATCAGGTTGACCGCCACCCGGTGGTCGTCCAGGTCTCGTTGAAGCAACTGGTTGAAGTCCAGGTCGCCCGCGTCCATGACCTCCCGGACCGGGGCCAGGCTCTTGGTGAGCTGCCGCTCGGGCGCGTCGGCGTCCCCTCCCAGCCTGGCCTTCGTCATGATGTAGTCGACGCGGCCGGCGGGAGTGTCAAAGCTGCCCCAGGTGCCCTGTACGTAGTCACGGAAAGTGATCTTGGAGCCTGAGCCAAACATCCTTGCGTTGCCTCTCTGAAGACGGTCGTGCCGCGGCGGGCGGCGGGACTTGGTGCTCGCGGGAGCCGCGCGATGGTGCGATGGCGACGGTCCGGGAGTCGGGCCTCGCGCGGGTTCGGCGGCCGGTGGTGCCCGGGAGCGGCGGCGTGGGCGGGGTGCCGGAGGCGGCCCCGCCCACGGCGGCTTACTGGTCCTTGAACTCCTCGCGGAGCAGCGCTTCGGTGAACATGCCCCAGTAGGTGCGCAGGTCATCGAACCGCTCGGGGTCCTCGTACATGCCCTCTGCCCGTGCGTAGCCCATGAACAGCAGGTCGATGGCGGCTTCCGCTCGGCGGGCCAGGTCGGTGAGCTCCTCCGGCTCCATGCCCTGTGCGCCCTCGTCGGCGACCTTCTTCAAGGGTGCGTAGACCCGCTCGAAGAACGCGTGGCGGTGGTTGAGCTTGACCACGGACTTGCCGTTGAGGTGGTGGATCACCAGGAACTCCTTGCCCGGCCACTGGGCGTCCAGCAGCGTGATGGGCTTGGAGTTGATCTGCTCGCGAAGCTTTTCGATCTTGGCGGCGTCCTCGTTGGCGTCCAGGCCCATGTCCGCAGCGGCCTGCTGAACCACTTTCTCCTCCTGCTCGGGGGTCGCCCCCCGGCCGGCCAGGCCGCTGGGAAGGGCCGGGACGACCTTAGAGGCGGTGTCCATGCTGCCGCTGTGCTCGCCGTTCTCGAACCGCCTCTGGGTCTCGGTCTCTTTCCACAGTGCCCGGACCTGCCTGAGGGCCTGCTTCACCGGGGGCTTGAGCCACTCCCGCAGTTCGGTCCGCAGCTTGCTGACCGGCTCCGCCCCGCGCTTGACGTTGCGTACCTGGAAGTACTCGTCCAGCTCGGCGGGGAAGCTCACCTCCACCGCGACGTAGCGCAGGACCTTGTCGCTGCGTCCGCCCTCCAGCAGGCGCGGGATGATGTCGTAGTAGATCTCGCGGCCGTTGCGCAGGATGCTGATCTTGGCTGTGTTGTCGGCGTTGATTTGGAACTCGGTGATGTCCTGACCCTTGTAGTCCACCTCGCCGCCGGCACCCTGCCAGGGGCGGAACTCCTTGGGGACGATAGCGACCGCGACGTGCACCTTGTGGCCGTCGATGTTCAGGTCGGTCTCCTCGATGAGTTCGCCGCGCGGGTCGAGCGGCTTGTACCGGGAGATGATCCTCGGGTTGTCCCGGAGGAAGAGCGGGTCGTGGAGGGTGACGACCTTCCCGTCCAGTTCGAACACCCGGCCGGTGTCGATGAAGGTCCGGTAGGCACGGGCGATGAACTTGCGCAGTTCGGCGATCTTCTGGTCGAGGGAGGTGCCGTAGGTGCCGCCGCTGGAGAGCCGGTCGATTTTTCCGAACACCACGACCGTTCCGGAGGCGAACGGCCGGTCGTCGCGCCCGACCATCAGCTTGGCGGCCTCTGCGGGCCAGGCTTCGGCCTCGGTGGTGGTGATGTAGTGCTGCTTGCCGTCTCGGATCTCCTGCAGGTCGATGTAGCTGTGGTAGATCTTCGGGTTGCCGGTCTGCTTGCTGTAGATGTCGATGCGCTCGCCCAGGCTGAGGCCGGCGAGTTTGAGGCCGACTCCGAACCGTCCCAGGCCCTGGCGCTTGCCGTAGCGGCTGCTGTAGCCCATGGAGAGCACGTGGTGCATCTGGGTGGGGTCAATGCCGATGCCGTTGTCGGCGATGATCATGCTGTCGATGGTCTTCTTGCCGCGGCCGAAGACCGGCAGCACGCGCATCAAGGTGGCCTCGGCCTCGATGGAGTTGTCCAGGGGCTCACCGATGGCGGCGGTGAGGTCGAAGCCGGCGTCGCGCATGGAGTCCAGCGCGCGGTCCACCTGGATGAGTTCAGCGCGGTGGTCGTCCGGAGCGAGGAAGAGCGGGGTGTTCGCCATCATGGGTCCTTAACTTGCGTCAGTGGGCAGGGACTCGTGGCGTCCCCGGGTTTGGGCGTGAATGCGGGTCTGTCGCGCGGCGCGCTGCCCGGGCAGGCAGAACGCGCACGGCGTGGGGTGGAAGTCGGGCCGGTCGGGGTGGATGCGGTTGGACACGTGCGGCGCCAGGAGGTGGAACAGCGCGCACTCGACGTCGTAGGCTCCGGCCACGCTGGGGTGCACGTCGTAGGTGAAGTAGTCGCCGTGCCGGTCGGTGCAGTGCCGAAGGAGCCGACGGCGGATGTCGGTGTCGCTGCGGCCGATGTAGGTAGGGTGGCCGGTCGCCGTGTACAGCACGTAGGTGCCGATCCGCTGCGGCGGGATGAGGGCACGTACGAGCCAGGGCCGCAGCCGCATGGGCCTGGGTGTCACGCCGCTGCCTCCGCATTGCGCCACAGCGTCCTGGCGTGGCGGCGGGCGCGGCTGATGCGCTCGCGCATCCGCGGCAGCGGCACACCGTGGTGGTGGGCTATGGAGGTGGCGTCGTGGCCACGGGCGAGGTCGCCGAGCAGATCGCGCTCGGCGCTGGCGAGTTCCGGTTCGGCCTGCAGCCACGCGAGGATCTCCACGACCAGGTAGCGGGCGTCGGTGTGCCCGTGGTCGGCGCGCTCGTGGTTGAGCGGGATGAGGGGTGCGATGGTGCGGCGCCGCTCCAGCGTCTCGTAGGCGTGCCCCATGGCCGACCGGATGCGGTGCTGAGCGGGGGTCGAGGCGTCCGTCGGGTTGCGCAGGAGCTCGTCGAGGGCGCGATCGATGCGGTCGAGCTCGTAGGTGTCGCGGCTGGCCAGCGCCTGCTTCTGCAGAGCTGTGACCGCCCCGGCGACGGGGTGGCTGATCATGTTCGCTCCGGGATGTCTGGTGGTGGGCCCCATGCGGTGGCACACGTCCGAAAGGTGAAGCGGTGTTATGGAGTTGTTTGCATGAGAGTACCGGACGGGACTGACAGGTGACGGCGTTTCGCCGAAGCTGGCTGCTTCGGGCCCTGCGACCCCCTCCACCTATAGAGATCGGGCGGCAGACACGGTTGTTGCAACGAACCACGAAGGTTTTTGACGGAGCGTCGGCAGTCGTCCGCGGGCGGACGTGCCAGGGCCCGCCTCCCGAAGCGTGCGGGAAGCGGGCCCTGGTCGTCGTTGCCCTACTCGGCGGTGATGGCGAGGAGGTCCTGGATGGAGCGCAGGTCCTGGCGTCCGGCGAGGAAGCCGATGCCGCGGTGCAGGTGGATCAGCAGCGTCTTGCTCACGGCGGAGTCGGTGGGCTCCTCCCCGTCAGCCACGCACCTCTGCTTGAGCAGCGACAGGTAGATGTCGCCGTGCGGGCCAGCGAAGGTCTTCCAGGCGATCTCCACGTTGGAGTCGGTGGTGATGTCCCGCACCAGCGGGGTGGAGGGGTCGCGCAGGGACAGTGCCAGCGCCCACCGGCACAGCTCGTTCCACTGGGTCAGTCCGGTGTGGCGCTTGAGCCAGGCCAGCTGGTCCTTGGCGGATTGGGACAGCCGGATAGTGATCTCAGACGGCATGCAGGACTCCCTCGGTCCACCAGTAGCCCTCCGCGACGCGGGTGGTGAACGTGGTGTCGTCGTGGACGAGGACGTAGCTGTGGGCGATGGACGGCCTCAGCCGCTGCAGGAGGTGTTCGTCGATCTCCTCGTCCGTGGACAGCAGGAGGACCTGTCGACCGGCATGCGGGAAGTACCGGTCGACGAGGTGCTCGCGGTGGCGGCTGTCCAGACGCCCGAGCGGGGTGTCGATCACCGTGGGCAGACGGTTGCCTGCGACCTTGGCCAGGCCCCACAGCAGCGAGATGGCCAGTAGTTGGCGCTCTCCGGCGCTGAGCCGCGCGGGGTCGATGGCTTCCTCGTCGCGGTTGGTCAGCGCGAGCGTGAACTTGTCGGTGTCGATCCGCAGGTCCTTGATCAGCCCGCTCTTGCGCATCAGCGTCTGGAAGCTGCGCAGGACAGCCACTTCCAGGCTGCTGATGTGCTTGCGCAGCAGCGCCTCGCCGAACCGCTCCAAGGTGCTGCGGGCCTTGTCCGCGTAGGTGATGATGCGCTGGAGCTCCTCCTCGCGGATGAACGTCCTGACCCTCTTCTGCCGCGCACGCTCCAGATCTGCCTCTAGGCGCTCATGCCGGGATTTGGCCTCCGCGACCAGCGCCCGGTGATGCTCCACTGTGGCGCGGGCGACGATGACGGCTTCAGCGGCCTGCTGGCGGTCTTCGATCAGAGTCTTGATCTGCTGCTCGTCGGGAACCGCCGCCAACTGGCGCTCGGCCTGCTGGAGTTCGCGCACGGTCTTGTCCGCAGCGCGAAGGAGCTCCGCCGTGCGGGCTGCGTCTGCCTCCAGCACCTCCTCCAGCGCCGACAGCTTCTGTGCGAGGTCGGACGGCAGGGACAGGTCCAGGGCCAGTTCAGTGGCGGAGGCGCGCTTCTTGCGGTCCGCGGTCAGCTTCCTCTTCAGCGCGGTGCGGGCCGCGGCCGGCACGCCTTCCAGTAGCTGGTCGACCAGCCAGGCATCGCGCTGCTCCAGGACGCCGATGACCTGACGAGCCTCGGCCGCCTCCTGCTCGCGCACGGCCTGCTCCCGCAGTGCTGCCAGTTGCTCGCGCAGCAGCAGGAGCGGCAGGGGTCCCTCGGCGAGGCCCCGAAGGTCCTTTTGCGTCTGGGCCAGACGCTCCGCCGTGGCTTCCTTCGCAGCCTCGAGCCCGCGCCGCTCCTCGTACAGCTTTCCGCCGGCGCGTTCGAAGTCGCGTTCTATCTTGGCGAGCTGGGCCTGGGCAACGTCCAGGCGCGAGGTGGCCTGCGCCAGGAGTTGGCTCTGGTCGGTCACCTCCTGGGCTGCGGCCTGCGACTTGGCTTTGAGGTCGCGGATCTGTTCGAGGATGCCCTGGTCCTCTTGCGACAGCCGTTGGCGGCGCTGGAGGGCGAGCAGGTCGGTCCGCAGCTGTTCGACGGCCCTGACGCCGAGGAGGGATTGGACGGCGGCTTCGATGACGCCGGCGGCCCGCTCGGGGTCGGCGAGCTGTTCGACCTTCTCGCCGTCGAAGAAGAACAGCGAGGCCACCTCGAGGGGGAGGATCTCCTCGACGTGCTCAGCCCAGTTCTCGCTGATCGTGTCGTCGTACTTGCCGTCCACCGTGACGGCAAGGCTCTCCCGAACCTGCTTGCCGCTGACGAACCAGGTACGGGCGACCTCGTAGGTGCGGGGGCGACCCTCGACGGTGATCGAGAACTCCAGCCGGAGTTCGGCGCCCCGGCTGGCATCGGCCGCGCGGTTGATGCTCTCGCGCAGGTAGGTGTCGTACGAGCGGTTGCCGCGCCCGCTGCAGCGGGCCCTGGGCCCGTACAGCACGAGCTGGATGGCGTCGAGCAGGGTCGTCTTGCCGCAGCCGTTCAGGCCGCCGATCAAGACGATCGGGCGCTTCGGCTTCACCCGCAGATCCAGGCTCTGCCGGCCCTGGTAGGCGCCGAAGTCGTGCAGCGTGAGGTTATGCAGGTGCATCGGTGGTGATCTTTTCGTCCAGCATCGTCTGGGTCGGGTCGCTCTCGCGCAGTTCCTGCAGCCGCTTGGCGAACGCCAGCGCGTCGTCCGCGTCCTCGTAGTAGCCCTTCTTGATCGCCTTCTCCAGGGCCTCGAACAGGCCGGCCCGCCGGGTCATCGTCCGGTACTGGCGCTCGATCGCGAGGAGCTCCCGGGTCATCGAGAAGTGGATCGGGTCGTCCTCGCACGCCTCCTTGAGCAGGCCGATCTCCTCGGCGCCCAGGACGAGCTGCTCGTCCAGCGGCGGGCCGGGGAACTTCTCGCCGGTCACCTCCTCGTAGATCTGCGGCAGGGAGTCCTCGACCTCGTGCTTCTCAAAGACCCAGATCCGGCGGATCTCATGCAGCTCCGCCATCGAGATCAGCTCGATGTTGCGCACGTGCTCGGGTGCCCTCTTGCGGACCTGGGCTTGGGCGGCGAGGAGCTTGCGCAGCCAGTCCTCGCGGGCTGACTGCTTGTAGGGGCCGGGGATGGGACGGTCGCCGAACAGTTGGACGTTGCCGTTCATGCGGCGGAAGTCCCGCGTCTGGGCCTCTTTGGTGACGTCGTCGAGCTCGTTGCGGAGCTTGAGCAGTGGCCGCATCCACTGCTTTTCGTCGTCGTTGCGGATCATGGCGGTCATCGACTTGTCCTGCTCCACCAGCGTGCAGGTCCAGCAGCCGAAGCGGCTGTCGCCGCACGAGGGGGTGCTGTCGTCGACAACCAGCGGGCACTCGGAGTCATCCGAGGCGCCCTGGTACATCGTGAGCAGGTCCTTGTTCTTGTGGCCCCACGGATTGGGGTACTGCATCAAGAACGCCCACACCTCCTCGGTCGACCACGCCTCGATGGGGCTGTAGACGAGGGAGTTGGGGAGGTTACCGTTGGGCGAGAGCCGGTCGCGGACCCGGCCCTTCTCGTGCCGGGCCATCGCCCGTGCCCGGGCTTGGCTCTCCGCCTTGCGGATTCCCAGCACGAGGATCGCCTCGCCGTGCCGGCGTACGACGCGCCGGATGAAGGCGTTCGACGGCTTGATCTTCAATCGCTCGGTGCACCACCGGAACTTCGGACGGGGCGCGGGGTAGCCCTTGCCGATCAGACTGACCCAGAAGGTGTCCTTGATCTCCGGGGTCAGCTTGTGCGACTCGATGGGCAGATTCTGTTCCTGCGCGGCGGTACGCATGGTGTCCAGGGACTGGCCCACCCAAGCGGAGACGACGGGGTTCTCCACCAGGGTGTCCGTGCTGATCACGTGCACCGGCTTGGTGCGCTGCTCGGCTGGCAGGTCCTTGAGCGCGAGCCACACCAGCTGGAGGACAGCGGTGGAGTCCTTTCCGCCGCTGTAGCCGACCACCCACGGCACCTCGTCAGCGACGTAGAGCTCGCGGATTTCCTCCGTCAACTCCTCGACGACCTCCGCCAGAGGCCGGTCCTGGAAAGGCGCCGCCTTGGGGGTGCTCATTTCTCTCCTCGCAGGTAGGCGTCTTCCACACGCTGTTCCTCGGCGCTCAGCTCGAGCCCCAGGTGGTGACGCAGGTAGTTCACGGTCAAGGTCAAGTTGTGGTGGCTCTTGGAGACCCGCCCGCCGACCAGCGCGCGCCCCTCCCAGTCGGTGTTGGCGCGCGACCAGTCCACCGACGACAGGCGCTTGAGCGTCGGAGTCCAGCTCCGCGGCGCCAGCGACTTGCGCAGCAGCGAGTTGCCCACCCGCCCCAGCGCGTGCAGCGCGATCCCATGGCTGTGCAGGTAGTCGCGGCGCACCTCCGAAGCCGATAGCTCCCGGCGCCGCACCAGCTTCCACTCCGGTATCACCGCATCGACCGCGCCCCAGTACGCCTCGGCCAGCGACTGGGACTGCTCCTTGGTGATCTCCAGGCCCTGTAGCAGGGACTGGGTGGCGTAGTACACCGAGCTCAAGGTGAACAGCTTGCGCGAGCGCTGGGACAGCGTGGAACTCTCCATCTCCACGAAGCCCTTGAACACCGGTGCGCGCAACGCCAGCAGCCGTACCGTGGTCGCCAGATCGTCACGGTGGTCGTACAGAACACCGATCGAGCGCGGCGGCCGTACGGCATGCCGGTTCAGGTCGGCGAACATCTGCTGGCAGCGAGCGAGTCCGGCGTCGTGGAAGAAGACAACGGCGATCGTCTCCTCACCCAGATCGGGATTCTCCTTCAGTGCCTGTTCGATCGCGGCACGCCGGTGCTGACCGTCGTTGATCAGGAACCGTGCGGCCATCGAGATCCGGATCTGGCCGGCCCGCATCCCCACGCCACTGTCCGCGATGCCCTCGAAGTGGATGTCGCCGTCGACGGAGGCCGTCAGCGCGCTGAAGACGTAGTCGCTCGGGTTGTCGACGATGTAGCGCGTCAGCGCCGGCAGCCGCCCCTTGTTCAAGATCCGCTGGGCGCGCACCTCGGGTGCCAGCTCGTCCTCGTCGAAGAGGAAGATCTTCGGGATGAGCCGCAGCGGGCACATGGACACGTAGAACTCGCGCCCGGCCTGGATGCCGCGGATAGCCGGAAAAACGTACTCAAATCCGGCAGACGTCGCCGGTTCGACGGGCTGAGAAGCAACAGAAGATCCCACTCGCTCACGCTATCGTACGTCAGGTAGATGACGTACAGGACGTGCAGATTAACGCTCGAAGGTGGGTTGGGTTCGATGGTGACGTACCTCGATGCGGCGGCGACGACGCGCGTGGACCAGCGGGTGGCCGATGTCGTTCTGCACTGGATGACCGCGGAGTTCGGCAACGCGGGCAGCCGCCACGAGTACGGCGTCCGGGCCAAGCGTGGGGTGGAGCGGGCGCGCGAGTACCTGGCCAACACCGTGGGCGCGGAGCCCGACGAGCTGATCTTCACCAGCGGCGCCACGGAGAGCAACAATATCGCCCTGCTCGGGCTCGCCCCCTACGGCGAGCGCACCGGCCGGCGCCACATCATCACCTCCGCCATCGAGCACAAGGCGGTCCTGGAACCGCTGGAACACCTGGCTGGCCGCGGTTTTGAGGTCGACTTCCTCAAGCCCGGCCCCTCCGGCCGGATCACGGTGGAAGCGGTGATGGAACGGCTGCGGCCGGACACCCTCCTGGTGTCGCTGATGCATGTAAACAACGAGACCGGGGTGATCCAGCCGGTCGCCGACCTCGCGCGGCAATTGCGGGCCACCCCCACCTACCTGCACGTGGACGCAGCCCAGGGGTACGGCAAGGTACCCGGCGACCTCACCGCCCCCATCGACATGATCAGCATCAGCGGCCACAAGATCGGCGCTCCCAAGGGTGTGGGAGCGCTGGTCACCCGCCGCCGAGAGGAGATGGACGACGAGCGGGTCCCCCTCGAACCCATCATGTTCGGCGGCGGCCAGGAGCGGAAACTGCGTCCCGGCACCCTGCCCGTGCCCCTGATCATGGGACTGGCCGAGGCGGCGAAGATTTTCGAAGCCGAGCACGCCCAGTGGCAGGCCGCTGCCCAGGACCTGCGCTCCCGGTTCCTGGCCGGGCTTGCGTCGACACGCTTCCAGGTCAACGGCGACCAGGAGCACGTCGTTCCGCACATCCTCAACCTGTCCTTCGAGGACGTGGACGCTGAGGCCTTCCTCGTCACCCTCAAAGACCTGGTCGCGGTCGCGACCGGCTCGGCTTGCACCAGCGCCTCGTACACCCCCAGCCATGTGCTCCGCGCCATGGGGCTGTCCGAGGAAGCGGCCTCGAACGGCTTGCGCTTCTCCTGGGTCCCCGGTCAGGCAACGGACTTGGACGTCGAAGAGCTGGCCCGAGGAATCGCGAAGCTGAAGCCGCGCTCCTGACCGCCTCATGCCTGCGTGCGTACCAGGCGATGCCCGCGCAGGGCTCTTCCGCAGCGGGCAAGTTCGCTCTCCCAGCCCTTCTCGGTGCCGATCAGGTGCGGGTTTGCGTACAAGCCGGCCCGCACCTCGGCCTCGGTCAGCCGCCGGTACTTGGCCGCGTCCGGGTCGTCGGGGTGGAGGAACTCGTGCTTGCGGTGCAGGAGCGGCCGGTTGTCGCGGCTGCCGTAGGAGTGGTGGGAGGTCTCGAACGTTGTGAGATCCACCTGGTAGGACGTCAGCAGGCGGGGGTGGGGGTCGCCGTCGAAGTCCGGGTAGTCCAGCCAGCTGACCGCTCGTCCGCGGTGGCAGAGCTTTGCCACCGTCCACGTCGGCGGGCGCCCGGCAGCGATCGACGCGCAATGCTCATACAGCCGCAGCACCGTGGGCATCCGTCCCACAGCGCGCCGGTGGACGTACAAGGCGGTGGGCGTCAGCTTGCCCACCGCGGAGGCGTTCATCGCCCCGCGGACGTAGGTGTCGTCCCGCAGCTTGAGCAGGAGCCGGTCCGCGCGCTGGCATGCCTCCTTGTAGGACGAGAAGAAAGCCCGGATGTCCAGTTGCACAGTCAGCGGCAGGCTGGTGAACGGCCCCCGGCCGTTGAACAGTTCCACCGCGAGGAACAGCAGTGTGTTGAGGGTCGTCCGCTTGGCTCCCTCGTCCACCTTGGCCGGGTCAGCGGATTCGCGGACAAGCCGGTTCACCTCGGCCGGACGTAGATGCTCCAGCAACTGGGCCGTGGGTACGGGCATCTCCTCCAGCCGCGGCGGCCGGCCGCGACGCTCCACGTGGTCGACCAGCGCGGCAATTGCGGAGGTCGTGTCGTCGGAAGCTAGCCACTGGTCGTCGGCGATGATGCGACGCGCCAGGTAGCTCAGCCGCGCCGTGTCGTCCTTGAAGGCGTAAAGGATCCCCGGCGATGCGGAGACAGCACGGACTCCCGTGACTTCTTCCACGTACGTCCGCAGCTCGCTGGCCCCATACAGGTGCTGGAATGTCTTGCGCCGGGTCAGCAGGCCGTCGCCGTACTCCTCACCGCTGACCTTCGACCGTTCCCAGTTCAGACGCGCGGAAACGATCAAGACCGTGCCCGCCAGCTCCCAGGCGCGCCGAAGAGTGCGATGCCGCTCCGCGGGGTCCTCGATGACGTTCAGGACGTAGGTCAGCAGCACGACTGGACACGGCTCCACGCGCACGTCCGGCTGGTAGAACGGATCCCAGCCGACCGCTACACACCCCATGTGCCGCAGCGCGCGCACATCCTCCCCACGCCCGCAGCCGTAGTCGAGAACCGTACCGCCGGGCAAGATCTGCCTGTCGACGATCGCCTGGCGGGCTGGAACCGAGAGCCCACCTCTGCTGATCGCAGTCAGCCGACGCTCGCTCCCCCAGTCACCATCGTCCATTGATCACGTCCTTACGCGCGCTCAACTGACGGGCCGGCTGCGTCCCACGGGATGGCCGTCGAACACCCTGAGCGCCGGAATCCCCGGGGTACGTCTCAGCCCCGGGGATACGACCAAGGTTAGTGGTCCACCAGGGCTTTCCCTCGAGGATAGCGTTGACCGTCAAGCGAGGGGGAGCCTTCCGTGCCCGGAGGGCTCCCGCCCTCATGACTCCGCCGGCGAGGACATCCGGCGTTCCTGTTACGTCATCCCCTGTGGTTCGTAGTGGACGATCTCACGCATGGGGACCAGCTTTCCGTCACGGATCTCCCAAACCTCTTTGAACGCCGCGCAACGGGCGAGGACGTCGGCGCCGTCGCGCACCAGCTGGTGAGAGCGGGTGGTCGCCAAGAACATGCGTCTGGGGCGTTCCGGCGCGCCGGGTATAGCAGACTTTGAGTAGCGGGCTGTGCCAGTGTGCAGCAAGAATGGGCACCCTGCAGACCTGTCCGTAGCCGCAAAGGTCGCGCACTCAACGTGCATCGGAGGATCCAGTGTCAGGCGACGCCGGATCACTGCAGGACCACCGATCACGGCCCGCCAGTAGTCAAGAGGGGCACCGCACAGACCGCACAACCCGTCACGGATGCACTCCAGACGTCGAGCGCCGTCGACCTCAGTGAAATCAGGAAGTCCGTCGGGGCGAATTGCCGTAACGTACGAGATCGGGTAGCCCCTGCGGTCGCGAGGACGCCGAGCAAGCCACTTCGGCAATGCTGTTACGCTTCTTTTGGTAGCCGGGTTATCTGGCCTCATCAACAAACTCCAATGGTCGGTCTGAACCATGTCGCTCATAAGCGCCTGGCTGATGGTCGTGACTTTTCGTGCTCATAGCCGCCAGCCGCCCTCGCTGACTTGGTGAGCTCTTCGAATAGGTCCACGTTGACATGGAGTGGATCAAGATATCCAGTCATTCGCGTCTGCCGTGAGCGATGAGAGTGAGGAATGCGCTGCATGCGATTCCCCTAGGACTGGATGCTCGCCGGGATTAATCGACCCGAAGAAAATTTGAGCTTTGGCACGGGCCGTGTCCCGCGTGATGGTCGAATCGAATCTCCGGGCACTGACATTCCATCGGAGTCACGGCCCTGGACGGGATTCGCGGCGTGACCGTTGCCGGTCTCGACGCAAGGTGGTGGCGAGGGAACGCGCCGTCGATCAAACGTCCGGAAGGCTGGAGAGCAGATGCGTGGCTGTACACGTCACTCAGTAGCTATAGGTCTTCAAGGCGAGCCCTGGAGGCGCCTCGATAACCCCTGCCCGTGATCGTGTTACGAGCTCTACGGAAAGCGCGCCGACGCCGACATGAGCGGCGGCGTTGCCGGTGCCGGGTCTCTCTCACCGGACGCGTCTGGGAGTGAAGACCTTAACTTCTCACCCCTCGGGTGAGTCTGTAGAACAGCGACAATACTCGCGGGGGCGCTACCGAACTGCGGTGTGAGGCCATGTGCGGCAAAGGCGCGGCCGGACGCCTTTGGACGGTGTACAACGAGGAATCACGGATCAGGACGCCGCACATGCTCTGATCAGGCAAAATGGCACCCAGCACCACGAGCCAGCACCGCCTATCACAATCGCTCATGGTCACGGCCAGCGGCTGGGTGGCGTCGAGCAGGACGCCATAGTGGGCGGTGCCGTTCGTGCGGCCGATGGCGAGCCGGATCAGCGGCAGGGACAAGGAACCTCCGTGGAGGTAGGCGGCGGGGAGGAAGTGGTCAGACGCGTACGCACACAGTCCGTCGTGCTCGGTGGCGAGGGCGCAGCCATCCTCGCAGGGGTGGCCGGCAAGGGCCTGGGCGGTGTCGGCCTGCTCGTGGCAGTCGATGCCCCAGGCCGGCGCCTCGGCGAGGTCGCGGTTGCGGGCGAGGAAGCCGGTGGAACCGCAGTGCTCGCAGCGCTGAGCCTCGGCGGCGGGGGGCGGGTTCGTCAGGGATGCCTCTTTCTGGGGCTGAAGGCGTGTACGCGGCCTGGCGAAGGCAGGGCCTGGCAGGGTGCCGGGCCCTGTTGTCAGCCGCGGTGGACGATGGTGAGGCGGTTCTCCGCGCTCTGCGGCAGCCGGTGGCGTGCCACCGGGACCGGGGATGCGAGCGAGGCCGCGAAGAGTGCGACCAGCTCGTTGGGGACGCTCGGGCTGAAGTTCGCGCACCACAGATAGGGGGCACCGAAGATGGGCTCGGCCCATGCCTGCCAGCCCATCAGGTCCTCCCGCAGATCAGCGTCGGCGATCAGGTCCGGCAGCATCTCGAGCGAAACGTGCGAGGCGAAGCCGGGGTCCGTGGCGGCGGTGAACGGACGGTCCACGTCACGGATCCAGCCCTGCGCGCTCAACGCCGTGACCACCGTCTCGGGCGCGTCGAAGCCCGTATCGGGCACCGCGCTCGCGTCAAGCCCGACGAGGAAGTCGTGAAGTGCCTCGTGCGGCACGCCGGTGGTGAAATATGCGTTCCACTGCACCAGCGCGCTGCCGGCATCCGAACGCGCGGAGATCTGCAGGGCCACCCGCAGGCCGCCGAGCGTGAACGGACTGCTGGCCAGGACCCACTCTGCGCCGCGCAGCTCGTCCGGGCTCACGTACAACAGCGTGTCGCGGGAGGTCGGCCACATACGCCATCCCAGGCCGGTGAGGGTGTCACCGACCCGCTCGGCGAGGGCGTCGTCGTCGCCGGCCAGATGACGCGGGGTGACCCAGCGCACCAGGTCCGGCAAGGCGGGGCGAGAGGAATCAGAGGGATGGTGCGGGTTCAGGGGCGCCTCCGTGGGCTCAGGGGTGGTTCACTGCCCGCCACTGGGGCGGGTGCCGCGCCGTCGGCGCGGCGGGGCTTCGGTCGGCTCGTGCCAGGTCAGCGCGACCGCGACGTCGGGCAGCAGGGGGCCGAACTGCTCGGCCGGCTCCGGCTCGGTGAGCAACAGCACTGGACGCCCCTGGTCGTCGCGGGCGTCAGCGACGGCGCCCGCACGGTGAGCCATCGGGAAGTCGGGGTTGATCGCGAGCTGCACGACGGCCTCGCGATCGCAGGCCGACAGCCGGTCGAGCAGGTCGCCGACGGTCAGCTCCGGCAGCGCTTCGATCGGCTCGGTGTCCTTGGCTTCGGCGAAGAACACCACCGGTCGGCCAGCGTCGTCGCGGGTGGGGACCACGCCGCCCAGCCGACGGACCGTGCGGGCGAAGGGGTTGATCCACAGGCGAACCACCACGTCGCGGTCACTGGCGGACAGACGATCCAGCAGGTCGCCGACGGTCAGCTCCGGGGCCAAGACGTTCTCCTTGCAGTATCGGGTGCCCCACCAGGGGCCGAGAGCAGGGTACGTGCCGTACATGAGCAGCGGCCCTGAGCCGCGCGTGAAGAGTGACCGGGTCACAGGGGCCGGGACGTGGCCAGCACGCGCTGGACCGTGGCCGCGACGATCTCCGCCGGCGTTTCGGTGTCGAAACGGATCCGGTAACCGGGGACCTTGGCGGTACCGGTGACAGCGAGTGCCCAGCCGTCGCCGTCGGTGCCGGGGCGGCCGAGCGGGAACCATCCGAGATAGAAACGACCGTCCTTGCTGCTGACGTGAACATCGGCCCGGTCGTCCACAACGAGGTTGAAGAACTCCGCCTTAAACAGGTCGGTGACCATCGTCGCCTGGCCGGGTCCAAGCTGCCACGAGCGCAGCCGCAGGGCCTCGGTGGTGGTAGAAAATCCGGGCGTGGAAGCTTCCACGGTCACGGGCAACACCTCTCTGACCTGGGGTTTCGGGGAAGGTCGTCTACGTTGGCATGTCCCTGGCGGCTTTACCAGTCCTTCCGCGATCTTTCCTGTCTGCCCCCGGCGAACTGCCGGGCGCGGGTCTCGCGCATCACCGGCAGGTGGACGGGCCGCCTATGCGCGGGTCGTCGCCGACCAGGCGGCCCCGAGTTCCACGAGCCTCCGGCGGAGCCGGCCTCGCTGCTCCTCCAGGACCAGCGAGGTGGGCGACAAGACGAAGACGTTGTCCCGGTACGGGAGGAACCCGAGCTGCTTCCACCCTCTGGCGATCTTGGCCGTCACGCGGTTCCACTCGGCTTCGTTCCGCAGTCGGTTCGCACTCAGGTCGGCGTCCCGGGCGAGCACGCCACGGCTCGGCATCCGGGCATCAGCCGGAAGATGGCTTCGGCGGCGAGGATCACACCCAAGCCTCGGCCTCTCCATTCTTCGCGCAGGGTGACGCGGTCCATGACGAGCAGGTCGGAACCGCTGTACTCCAGCAGCTCACTGACCTCGTCCGTGTAATAACCCGTGGCGGGATCGAGGAGGGCCTGGGCGATCTCATAGAGGTCCTCCGATGCCTCCTCCATGGCCGCGTACGCACTGCGTCCGCGGTCGAGGTGCACACGAAAGAAGGTCATCGAGCCGACCGTGCTATCGCTCGCGATGTCCGCCGGGCAGTCCTCTGCGTCGCACGCGCCGGACGCCGTCGGGCCACCGCTGCTGTCGTGCTCCCGGCAGCGGTGGAGGATCTCCACGCTCCACTCTTCCAGGGTGTCCGCGTCAGAGGTGTCACTCAGCGTGTCGTTGTAGACGATGCGCAGATGCAGCTCGGAGGGGTCGCCAGGGAGCGGCAGGGGCTCGATCACCACAGCAGCCTAAGTGAGGACATCAAGTCCTCTCTGCGTCTACGTTGGACATGACGAAGCCCCCGGAATCGCGAGGCGAATTCCGGGGGCCGTATTAGAGGGTCGTGTTGTTAGCTCTCGGTGGAGCCGTCGTTGTCGGAGTCGTCCGTGCGGCGTCGGCGGGCAACCAGGAGTGCCCCGCCGCCAGCGGCGAGCAGGACTCCGGCGCCGCCGAGCAGCCACGGGGTGGCATCGGCGCCGGTGTGGGCGAGGGAACCGCCAGGCTCCGGTGCCGCAGTGCTCGATGCGGTCGCCTCGGAGGCCGGGGAGTCAGTCGGCTTCTCCGTCGGCTCCGGGGTGCCGTGGTCACTGGCGCTGCCGGACGTCGGCTTCTCGGTCGGCTTGTCCGTGGGCTTCTCGGTCAACTTGTCGGTGGGCTTGTCCGAGGGGTCGGGGCTCGGCGGAGTGGTGTGGGTCTTGGCGTTGGTGACTGTCACGGTGACCGGATCGCCGGGCTTGGCCTTGAAGTCGCGCTGCCCCTTGTAGAGGTCGTATCCCGCGGGCGCCTTCGTCTCCTTGACCCAGAAGTCGGTGCCGGTGCGGTTGTTGACCGGGAGCTTGGCGGTAGCGGTGCCCTTGTCGCCGGTGGTGAGGGTGAGGAGGGTCTTGTCGCCGGTGCCGATGTTGACGGTGGCACCGGCCAGGAGCTTGCCGCTCTTGTCGTCCTGGGCCTTGAGCAGGACGGAGGCGGGCTTGAACGGGTCGATGATGGTGAGCGGCGCGTCGGCGCCGGGGGTGACGATGACGTCCTGGTCCTCGACGACGTCGTGCAGCGCGCTGCCGCTGGAGGTCTCCTTGAGCCGGTAGACGCCCGGCACCAGATCCTTGAAGGCCAGGTGGCCCTCTCCGTCGGTCTTGCCGCTCCCGGCTTCCTTGCCCGTGGAGTCGTAGAGGGTGAAGGACGCGCCGGCCAGGACGTCGCCGCCCTCGTCCTTCTTGAGGATGGCCACCCCGCCGCCCTCTGCGGCATTGCGCGGGGCGGGCGCGGTTGCGGTGGGCGAGGCCGGGTCCGGGGCCTGAGCGGAAGCGGACGGGCTCCAGACCAGGGATCCAGTCACGGTAGCGGCCACGGTGAGGACCGCGGCGGGCAGACAGCGGGCGGAGCGGGTGCGCAAGTAGGAACTCTCCAGGTAATGAGGCGGGAGGTACAGGGGAACGAGGGGGGTGTGGTCCGCGGGCCCGGCTCGGGCCGGTGAGCGCCGCAGGCGCAGTGGCCTGCGAGGAAACGGGCGTGTGCCGCGCCGGGGCTGTCGCCGCGACGTACAGATGGCGGCGGGTGTGGAACGGGATGTCCTTCACCGCGCGGGTCACCGGCTCCGTGGAGACCAGCGAGGCGGTGAAGGCGGCGACCAGTGTGGTCGGGGTGCCCTGGGAGAACCGTGCGCGCCAGTAGGGCTCGCTCGGGTATCCGCCCCAGACCGACCAGGTGGGTGAGTCGGGGTGAAGATGGGTGGCGTAGCGCTGCTGTACGACACCGAGGGAGTCGGGATCGCGGAAGAACTGGGTGCCGTCGGTCTTGACCTGGTGGCTCCAGCCGCGGGTGAGGAGCAGCGTGTACGCCTCCTGCGGCGGAGTGTCGTCCGTGAACAGCCGGTCCTGGTCGCTGTAGCGATCTTCAAGGTAGAGGTCGAGGAGTTCGGTGTGGAGGTCATGCAGCAGCTCGACGGGGGTGGTGATGTCGAAGCTGATCTGCCAGGCCGGGGGCCGAACGGGGCGCGGTTGGCGGTGACCGTCCACTTCCCCTTGCGCGGGCTGTCGGCGTCGGGGACCAGGCCGGCGAACAGTCGCAGGCAGGGGCTGGTGGCCAGGGCCCCGCCTTCGTCGGACTGATGTACGGACCAGTCCTCGGGAAACGGCCAGGCCGTAGCAAGGTCCATGGGACCGGGTCCCGCCAGGTGGCGAGGCAGAACCTTCACGGCCCGCTCCTGGTCGAGTTTGATGAAGGGGTCGGTCGACACGGGCTAGTCCTCAGCGGCGGCGGGCGGGAAGGGCGGCAGCGGCCGCGGCCGGTGGGAGCGTAGTGGTGCTCCAGCGGGGGACGCTGTGCGTACCGAGCGCGGGCGGGCGGCGCCGGGCGGCGGCAGCCTTCCGGACGTCGAGCGGGGTGGGGGCGGGAGGTTTCGGCGGCTCGACGGGGGTGAGCTGGGCGAGTTGAGCGAGTCGCGGGCTCAGGTCGGCCTGGTAGCGGGCAATGGGGGTCGGCGCGACGAAGGAGGCGGCCATGGCGGCGATCAGGCGTTTCGGGGTGCGGGCGGTGAAGTTGGCCTGAGCACGGACGCTCTTCCGCTCTGGTCCGGCCCACAGTGTCACCACTTCGGCATCGGGGTCGCTGGTGACGACGTCGATGCTCGCGCCGGCCAGCTGGTCCGGGGAGACGATCTCGATCGAGCCGTGTGCGAGGGGCTTGCGTTCCCAGCCCGCGTCGAGGAGAGGCTGGACTGCGTCGGTCCAGTAGTACGAGCGGTCCGTCAGGAACCTCTCGCTGTCCTCGTCCCACTCGCTGGCCAGGGCGTGGATGAAGTCGCGGACGATTTCCGGCGGCATCTTGTCGCTGACGCTCGCCGTCCAGCGGGAGGCGGAGACGGCGTCCTCGGCGGCGCTGATCTTCCACACGTCGAAGTCGTCGCCGAACCAGCCGATCTTGATGCGGTGATCCGGTGAGGTGATCAGGAGCTGGCACGGTCCGTCGTCGAGGTGGTGGTGCGGCCAGTCTTCGACGGGCTCGAAGGCGGGGTCACCGATTCCGCCGAGGCCGGCGAGGTAGCGCGGGGAGACGTAGACATCTCCCTCGATCGTGGTGGGGTCGGTCATGGGCACTTTCGTCGAGGTCGGGAGGAAGATCAGCGGGTGGCGGCTGGGCGCGCGGCGGCTGTGGCCGGCCTCGGCGCGGCGGGGGCCGCCGACAAGTGCGGTGTTGCCGACGCCGGGAGCGGGGTGAGTTCGGCCAGGACGCGGCGCTTGAGGGCGCCGCGCTGGTCGGCGTTCAGGACGGACGCGTCCAGTCGGCCGGGGCTGGTCTCGAAGGGCCGCAGCCGGTGGCGGACGTGGTCGTAGGCGGCAGGGTGCTCGTCGGCCAGGCGGTTAAGGGCTTGGTCGAAGACGCGGCGGTGGGCGGCGTGCTCGGGCTCGTCCTGCTCGCGCTGGGTGATGGTCTGGGCGTACTGGCGGGCAACGCGGGTGTTCTCGGCGGTGCGCTGGTGGACGGCGACGAGGAAGCGGCGGGCGTTGAGGACAGCGAAGGCGGCCTGCCGCGGCATGGCGTCCAGGTCGGTGGTGAGCGGGCCGAGCACCGTCGCGCTGGTGGCCCCGGCGAGCGGGGCTGTCATCTCCGCGAGTTCGTCCAATGCGATGCGCCAGCGGCGCACCAGCAGTGGGTGGCGCAGCTCGACGTTGCGCTGGTCCTGCTCACGTGCATCGGCGGCGACGGTGTTGCGGAAGGCGAGGGGGCTCTTGACGAGCAGGTCGTGGACGGCCGGGGTCATGGTGGCGAAGAGGTAGCCCTCGCTCGCGCCCCGCTCGATGGCGTCAAACACATCGGCCGGGCCGGGCCGCTCGGTGCGCGGCTCGAGCTGGGCTGTGGCGTATTCCTGGGCGAGGAGTTGCTCGAACCGATCGGGGAAGGCGCTGCGCAGCCAGAGGCGGGCCGTGGCGGCGGGGTCGGTGTCCAGCCGGTCGCGTCCGCGATGGCGGCCGTGACCAGATTGCGGAAGCTGTCCTGCAGAAGCGGTTGGAGTTCCGCGGCGCCCATGTGAGCGACGTCGTTCAGACGCAGGGAGCGCCGCTCGAACGAGGGAGTTCGGGAGGGGTGGGGCATGGCGGTGGTTCCTGTTCAGCGGACCGTGCTCGGGGGCCGGGCGCGGATTACGCCGCGGACGCGGACGGCTTGGGTGCGACGGCGAGGGTGAGGTGCGCGAGGGCCTCGTCGGCGCGCGCCTGGGCGACGTCGGCCGTGGGCCCGGTGGTGATCAGGAATCCGGCGCGGGCGCTGAACATGTCGCCGGCGGGCGACAGGGTGACCGTGTCGCCGACCGTGCGTTGGAAGGTGACCTGCTCCAGCCACGGTGTGCGGGTGGCGAAGCCGGCATCGAGGTGGCAGTGGGTCAGGGTGCCAGAGGCACTGGGGTACAGCAGCCGGATCGCGGCGGCGCTGTGGCGGGTGCGGGCGAGGTCGGGGGCCTGGCGGCGGGCGGTGTCGGCGGCGGCGCGGGCGAGGTCCACGCCGGTGGCGAGCTGGACGAGGTGGCCGATCATGTCGCCGCCGATGCGGGCGTTGACCTCGATCAGTCGGGGGCGGCCGTCGACGAGGCGCATCTCGACGTGCTGGACGCCGTCGGTAATGCCGAGCGCCTTGACGGCCGCGGCGGCGACGGGCGCCACCTGGTCGAGCAGCGGATCGGCGGCATCGACGCTGTGCGCGATCTCTTCGAAGAACGGCGGCGCGCCGAGGGTCTTGCGGGTGACGGCCACCGCAGTGGTGTGGCCGCGGTGGGTGACGCACTCGACAGAGACCTCGGGCCCGTCGAGGTACTCCTCCACCAGCACCTTGGTGCTCTCGATGCCGTCGCGGGCGCCGGCGGCGGCGAACTCGAAGCCGCGCGGGAGTTCTTCGGCGCTGTTGACGCGAATGACGCCGAGGCTGCCCGCGCGAGCGGCGGGCTTGAGCACGACCGGATAGCCGATCGTTTCGGCGGCGAGCGCCGCCTCCAGCAGGGAGCGGGCGGTCATCGACGCTGCCGAGGGCACGCCATGGCGGGCGAACAGAGTGCGGGCGGTCGCCTTGTTGCGAGCGGCGTCCATTGCCTCTGGGCTGTTCGTCGGCAGTCCGAGGCGCCGTGCCAGGCGCGCGGTCTGGACGAGATACCACTCGGTCCATGTCATCACCCCAGTCAGCTCGTGCCGCTCGGCCAGGGCCTGGCCGGCAGCGGCCAGCGCCCGGGCGTCGCAGGGATCGGCGATCTCGAAGTCGGTGATGAACTTCCGCTCCCAGGTGGGGGCGGCGGGAGTGATCAGGACGACGTCGTACCGGGCGGCGACGGCTTCGAGGCAGTAGCCGCGGTACGCCTCGGCCTCCGGATCGGCGGCGGCAACGACAAGGATGGTGGGCAAGGACTCTCCAAGGCAAAGCAGGTAATGGGCCGTTCGGGCACGGTGGGGTCGGTTCAGGGGGTGCGTCGGCGGCGCAGCTCGAAGACGGAGGCCCACTCGGGGTGGTCCGCGATCAGCTGCCTCGCGTACAGAGCGGTGTAGTTGTTGTTGAGCCCGCGCAGCCCCTGCGGGAGTCGCCAGCGCAAGTCCTCGAACAGTTCCTTGAGCCCGATGCGGGTGGCCCCGGCGGCGAGCCGTTCGGCCGTCAACTTCTCCAGGGCCCGGTAGACGTAAGGGTGTGCGGCGTCGAAGGCGAGGAACTGGTCGGTGATCGTGGGCCGGGATCCCGCGCGGGAGGATGGGCGGCGCACCCGGGTGACGGCCTGGGCAGGGTCAGAGAGCACGGGCATGGGAGGGATCTCCAGGGGGACGGGAAAGGACGAGGTCAGGCAGGGCACGGTCAGGCGAGACGGGCGCGGAGACCGGGTAGGGCGCGCAGGCGCATGAAGGCGGCGCACAGGCCGAGGGCCTGGAGCACCGCGCAGGCGGTGATGACGCGGCCGAGCAGGGCGGCCGGCACCGTGGCGACTAGGAGGCCGGCCAGGGGAAAGGGCAGCAGGAGCAGCAGGATCGTCAGGGAGAGGGTGGCGCCGAAGACCTGCTGCGGGATGAGGTGGGAGCGCAGGGTGCGCAGGACCACCGTCATGCCGCCCTCGCCGGCCATGAGCACCGCGATCAGCACGAGGTAGGCGGTGTAGGTGTGGGTGAGGGAGACGGCCAGGCATGCGCTGGCCGCGACGGTGGCGGAGAGTGCACCGACGGGCCACAGACCGAAGCGGTCGATCGCGCGGCGGCACACCGCGACCGTGATCAGGGAGGCTCCGGCAGCCACTGACCAGATCAGGCCCACGTCCGCGCTGGAGTGTCCGAACTGCTTCACCACGATCACCGGAGCGGCGGCCTGGAGCAGCCCGATGGCGAGGTTGGACACGGTCAGTCCGCACACCAGCCAGCCCAGGGCGGGCAGGGAGCGCAGGGTCGTCCATCCGGTGCGCAGCCCTGCGAGGACCGGCTCCGGCATCTCGGGCTGCCCGGCGTGCTGCCGGGGTGCGAGCGCGCACGCGAGGAGCGAGAAGACCGCGATCGTGGCCAGCATCCCGGCGGCCCCGGCCCGCTCCAGCAGAAGGCCAGCGATGGCAGGGCCGGCCAGGGTGCCGACCTGGTCGATGCCCAGGAGTACCGACTGCACGCGGTGGGCGCGCTCGCCGGCCTGGCGGCTGGCGACGCCTCCCGCGGTCTCCGCTGCGATGTAGGAGAACTCGGTGAGTACGCCGGTCAGGGCGGCGAGCAGCATGACGGTGACCGTGGTGGGCAGGCCGACCTCCATCTGCGGCAGCGCAAGGGCAGCGGTCACCACCACGGCGGCCCGCATCGCCGAGGCCACTCGCAGCACGCGGGTGGTGCCGTGGCGGTCAACCATGGCCCCGGCGACGGCGAACGCACCCAGGCGCGGGACCCACTCCAGTGCGAACGCCAAACCGGTCAGGGCTGCGGAGTTGGTGGTGGCGAGCACCAGCAGCGGGATGCCGTACGTCGTCATGGCGAAGGCGCCGGCGTCCATGCTGCGGGGCAGGTAGATGCCGCGCAGCAGGGTGGGGACCGGCCGGCGGGCGTGCCGGGGTCCGACGCGGGATCTCACGCAGCGGGCTCCATCTCATCCGCCGCGTGGGAGGAGTGCAGGGCTGTGTCGTGCACGACGTACGCATTCGTCTGGAGCCAGGCGGCCAGTGCGCGCTGCGGGCCGTCGAGGGCGGAGATGGCCTCACGGGAGAGAACCGCTCCACCGGGGACCAGCAGCCCGCTGGAGTTGCCGAGCCTGGCGACCCCGCCTTCAAGCCCCTCGGTGTGGCTGAGCATGATGAGGGTGCGCTGGACACGGCTGACGAAGTCGCTGGACACCGTGGGGAACTGGTGGGTGCGGGCCCAGTGCGCGGCCGTGTCGTACACGTCGGCGAGGTCCTCGCCACGGGAGGTGAGCCGGTAGCGGACCCGCTCGTGCTCGTCGCCGTAGACGAGGCCAAAGGCGCGGGCTCGGTCTATGGCGTGACCAAGCTGGTGAGCGGTCAGGTCGCTGAAGGCGGCCTGCAGGCTGCCGCGGCGGCGGGCGATGGGGCCGTTGTCGGCGATTTCGCTGACGAGGCGGATCAGGGCCGGCAGGGACAGGGCGCGGATGGTCTGGCGCCTGTCCAGGCGGGTGGTCGGGCATCTGGTCATCGACGGTGGCCTCCTGCCTGCGGGAGGGTGACGGGGCGCACCGGTATCTGGTGGGAGAACAGATCAGTGGGCTTCCAGGCCGTGGCCGCGGGCTGGGTGGACAGGGCCGGGGCCGCTGCCGCCGGAGCGGGGGCCGCGGGTGCCGGTACGCGGGGCTGGATGGTCAACCATGGTCCGGACGTGGTCTGCGTCGCGGCCGGGGACTGGCCCCACAGGGGGTGGGTGTCGGCGTCGGCGAGCGGGCGTCCCGCGGCCCAGGCGCTCAGAGCCCGGTAGACGGGGGCGAGGGCGTGGCCGGTGGCGGTCAGCTCGTAGGCGCGGCCGTCCTTGCGGACCAGGCCGTCCTCGACCAGGCGGTCGACCTGGGGGTAGATGTTGCTGAGCCGGTAGCTCGGCATCGCCGCGGCGGACAGGGCCTTGGCGCTGGAGGCGCCGCGGGCCTTGAGCGCCCACAGGATCGGCGTGGCGTGCCGGGGGCCGATCAGTGCGAGGGTGTCTTCGATGTTCTGCGCGGGCGCGACCTGGGTGACCGGCTCCAGCGTCCCGGTGTCCTTGTTCTTCACCAGGGGCTTTTCCAGGTGCTTCTCGCCCCAGGCGGCGATCACGGTCAGGACGGGCATCAGGTCGGCGCCGCGTCCGGTCAGGCCGTAGGTGACATGTCCCTGGGCGACCTCGGTGCGCTCGACCAGCCCGCAGTCGGTGAGCTTGCGCAGCTTGGGGTGGAGTGTGCCGTCGTTGAGCCAGGGCAGGCGCGGCTTGATCTCCGCGTAGCGCAGGGGCTGGGCGGACAGCGTCATCAGGATCCACACGCTCCACAGCGGGGCGATCATCTCCAGCGACTCGGTGACGCGTGAGACGTCGACCTGGGTGGAGCGGGGCAGACCGGTGGTGGCCAAGGGGGTAACTCCTAGGGCGGGGCGGATGGTTCAGCGGGTGCGGGTGGCAGCAGGTGCCGCAGCGGAGGCCGGTACAGCAGGTGCTGACGACGGCGGAGGCGGTGCGGCGGGGACACGGTGCAAGCTGGCGAGGACGGCACTGACGGTCTTGGCGTGGGCGTCCCGGGTGGCGACGGATTCAGCGATCCGGCGAGCGCAGTCGAGCAGGTGGCCTGCCTCGAACTTCCCGATCTCCCGCTCGGGGTCAGCCAGTTCACGCAGTCGCTGCAGCTGGAAGGTGATGTTGCGCTCGGCGAGCTGCAGATCGGCGTGGCTGCTGGTCAGGGCGGCGAGCATCGTGCCGGTCGGATTGGTGTCGGCGTGGGCTTCGAGCGCGGCCATCGGCTGGCCGTACAGCTCCTCGATGCGTCCGGCGATGGTCTGGGAGGTGGAGTGGGGCAATCGGGGGCTTTCACGGTCGGCGGGCCCGCGCCGCCCCGGCACGTGCGGGTGCCGGGGCGGGCGGGAGCATGGTGGCGAGGCGGGGCTGGGTGAGCTGCGCCGGCCGCTCGGGACGCGGCCCGGGCGGCGGCATCGTGCGCAGCAACTCGCCGAGTGCGGTGGCGTATCCGTCACGGGCCGACAGGGCCGCCTCCATCCACTGAGCGTCGAACCACAGGTCGTCGGCGGACAGTTCGCCCATATCGCGGTCGGCTGCGGTGGCGTCGTGGATGCGGTCGCGGACCCGGGCGACCTGCTCCTCGGCCACCGCCAGCCAGGAGCGCAGCTCCAGGGCGCGCGTCAGAGCGGCGGACGCCTCGGGGCCCGCGGCCTGCGCGTACAGCTCGCTCAGCGAGGCGCCGAAGGCTTGGATTAGCGCCTCGTCCTGGCTGGTGGGCTTGTGCACAACGCTCACCGCGTCGCTCCTCGCACCGGGACGGATGGCGTGGGCGCGGCGCTCGGTACCGCTGCGGTCTGAAGGGCCGGGCTGCGACGGAGGGCTGCTTCGGTCCCACGCCAGGCTCCCGGGCCCCTGCGGCCCACGGAGTTCGGGTCGGTGTAGTGGCGTACGACCATCGCCCGCCCGTCGCGCACCGCCACGGCGGCATTGACCTGATGGGCCAGCGCCATGACCGGGTCGTCCAGCACGTCACCGGGTGCACTGTCGAGGGCCGCGACGAGCGCGTCCTCGGCCTTCTCCAGTACCTCCTGGGCCTCGGCGAGCATGCCGTACCACTTCACGACGACGGTGGCGTCCTTGGATGCGTGCGGGGCCGCGGCCACTGCCCGACGCAGGTCGGCCAGCGGCATCTGGAAGCGGGCCTCGATCTGCTGGGCGATGACGCCCATCACGTCGTCGGCGTCGTCGGACACGACACGGCTCCTTTCCTTGGAAATGCGTGGGTGGCGGGGCGGGGGCGCGCTTCGCTGTTCAGCGGCGAAGGGCGGCGCCGGTCTGGGAAATTCGCGTAGCCGGGCGGCTAGTCGAGGCACATGTAGACGTCGCGGTAGACGTACGAGCCGGAGACCCAGCCCTTTACGCCCGTGCTCTTGTCGGTGATGTAGTGCCAATTCCCGCTGGTCTTGTGAACCGTGAATCGGTGGCTTCGGTAGAGCACGCCGACGGCGGTGGACTTCGTGCTCGCCTTGGAGCGGATCGTGACCGCACTCGTGTGCACGGCCCACGGTCCGGGCCGGTCACACGGGCGGCTGGCCGACGCGGACGCCGGCGCCTGGGCGGGTGCCGCGCTCGCGGACGTGGCGCCAAGGAGCGGCAGGGCGAGCGCGCCGGCAACGGCGACAGAGACGGCTATGCGGGGTGAGCGCATGAGGAAGTGACCTCCAGAGGAGAAAGAAGGGAACGCGGAAACACACCCGGGCTGATGCCGGCGGGCAGTGGTTCAAGAGTCCGGAGAATCCCCGGTTTCGCTAACCGGGAATGTGCTGCTATGTTTCGCCCTTCGCCGGGCACCGAGCCCTCCCGGAAACACCTCAGAGGAGACCCCGGGATGACACGAATTCGCCGCTTCCGTCAGCGAATTGGGCCCGATCGCGGCGCAGGCGTGGTGGGCACTGCGGACGCGGCGGTGTGCCGGGTCGCCGGCGAGGTGGTCGGCAGGGGAACGTCCTCGCCCGACCAGTGGGCGTGCCACCAGGCGGTGGCCTGCTCGTAGGTCGAAAAGCCGCCTTCGCGCAGGGTGTGCGTCCAGTGCTCGGGGTCGACCTTTTCCAGCAGCACGCGGAAGCGCAGCGGCGCCTTCTCGTCGGTGGCGGCCAGGAGCACCGTGATCTGCATGCGGTCCGGGTCGTCCGAGGTGTAGCTGGTGACAAGGGCGAAGCGGTCGCCGTCGGCGGTGAGGCGGTCCTCCAGCGCCTTGGTGGCCTCGTCGGCCGCGTCGGTACCCATGCCGGGGAGCAGGCCGATGCCCTCCTTCGGGCAGCCGCGGGCAATCAGCCAGCTCTGCGCCATGGCCGGCAAAGGCAGTCGCTCGTGCCGGAAGCGGAAGGTACGGGCCTCCACGTCACGCTGCAGGTGGAGAGCCACCAGCTGCGGCTCTCCGGGGATACCCCAGGTCACCGCGCCGTTGTGCAGGACGTAGTAGCTGTGCCGCTGGTCGTCGGTGTGGTGCTCGGCGAGCACGGTGAGTTCAGTGGATTCGATATCGATGTGCTGCCAGAACTGCGCGGCGACACGGTCGTTGACGGCGTCGTAGCCGTCGAGGCGGAAGTCCGGGGATGAGGGCATAGGGGCTTTCGGAGCGGGGCGCACACGGGAGGCGGGGTTCAGCGGCGGGCGGGGGTGGCCGCGGGCCAGGTGCCGGGCCGGGGCACGGGAGCGGTGCCGGGCGCCTTGGGCGAGCGCGGGGCTGTCAGCGCCGCACGGCCGGTGTCGGTCAGCGTGACGGGCTGGCCCGCCGTGACCGGGTGGGAGGTGTCGCGTACCACCAGGCGGTCCTCTTCGAGGCGTTGCAGCTGGCTGTAGGGGATGCGGGTGCCGGAGGCGGTGACGACGTACAGCTGCTGGGTCAGCAGGTTCTGGTGGAGCTTGGCGCCCTGTGTGATGGCGAGCAGCGCCGCGACGTCGGGCGCCGGGAGGTTCGGCACGTCGCGCGGAGCGTTGTCCCGGGCGGCGGCTTCGACGGGCTCGAGCGCGGCCACGGCCTCGGCGTGGCGCTGGTCCCGGGTGCGAGCCGCGTCCTCCAGCAGGCCGACGGTCCGGCCGATGCGCTCGAACAGCGCGCCATCGACCGGGTACTCGCCGGAGGAGAGGCTGTGGAGCTGGGACCGGTAGAAGGTCACGTTGGTCTCGGCCTGGACGAGGGCCCGGTGGGCGTCGGCCAGGTGCGCGTGCTGTTCATCGAGCAGGTCGCGGTCGCGGTGCTGCCACAGCCGGTCGATGCTGTGGCCCACGGCCGCCTCGATGCGGTGATCAAGCTGGGTCAGAGCCTTCTTCACCGGAGCGTTGCGGGGCATAAGGGGTTCCTTGGGGTATCACGGGGGCCGGTGTGCGAGGCCGCTCATGCCGAGGGGCAGGCGCACGTCGAGGTGCGCTCCGTGCCGCATCTCGCGGACGGGACCGAGACGGCGAAGGAGGCGGAGCATCGGCTGGTTCGACGCCTCGGTGTAGGTGCTCAGGGTGTGGGCGCCCCGGTCATGGGCGTACTGGGCGGCATGCCGGGCCAGCGCGGTGCCGATGCCCCGGCGCTGGTGGGCATCGGCGACCTGGAGCCCGAGGTCGAAGACGCCCGCTTCCCGGCTGACAGGGCCGACGCTGACCAGCGCGAGCGGCTCATCGCCGGCACCGAGCCCCAGCCAGCAGTCGGCATGCGCCAGCAGCCGGCCAAGGGTGCGGGGCGACGGGCGCGTACGGCCCCAGCGGCGGAGCAAGTGCGCGGGAGAACAGCGCCGGTGGAAGGCGTCGACGAGCGGGAAGTCCTCGGCCCTCACACGGCGAAGGGCCATGAGGGCAGGGTGCCTCAACAGGAGCAGTCGGGCAGCGCGGACGTGAGGGAGCTGCGCAGATATCCCTTGAGCTGGTGGGTGCCGAAGCGGACGTTGCGGGGCCGCACGCCGTACGGTGCCAGCAGGCGGCTCAGACGCAGCGGGGTGAGATCGGCATATGACCAGCGGCCTTCCGCCATGCCGGGCAGCTGGCGCAGGCTATCGGTGAGGTCGGCCGAGGACATGGCGGCCGGATCACCGTCTGCGGCGAAGGCGTCGAGGCACGCGTGGACGATCGTGTGCTCGGCGGCCGGGCAGGAGCGACAGTCCACCGCGTCCTTGGCGGTGTCCTCGTCGCTGTCGCCGACGGCGTGGGTGCAGCAGCACGGGACGCTCAGCAGTCGGGTCAGCTCGGCGCCAGCCAGCACGCGCAGGATGAGGACGTCGGTGAGCTGCTCCAGCTGCTCGTGGGCGCCGGCGAGACAGCCGGCCGACCCGCCGCCGGCCACGGCGAGGAGCTGCGCGTCCATCTGCTGAACTCGCCAGTAGGCGTCCAGGATCGCCCGGTGGTGCGGGTTCTCCTGCGGGGTGTCGAGGCCGGCGAGGGCTGCCGTGAGGTCGTCGAGGCCGGAGGGGAAGTGGGTCGTCAAAGAGTGCGGTCCTTCAAAGTCGGGGACAGGGCGGGGCGGGGAAGGCCGGGTGCGGCGTACGGCGGCGGGCCCGGCATCGGGGCTTCGCGGCGCGTCTCCAGCTGCGGTGAGCTGGAGCGGGCGGCGTGGGCGAGCGCACTGGTGGGGCGGCGGGTGATGCCCAGGCGTTTGCGGGCGACGTTGTACACGTCGTGCCGCTCGCGAGGGCGGACGGCCACCACGTGGATCTCGGTGCGGTGCGCCGAGGCGGGCGGGGCAGGGCGCTGGGCGTAGACGACGCGCCAGGCGTTGCGGTGATCGACGTAGAGCTTGCGGTACCCGGTGAGTTCGCCGTTCAGCTTGGTGCCGAACAGCTTGGCGTCCACGACGTCCTGGAGCTGGGCGAGGGCCAGGTCGCGGATGTCTGCGGGGGCCTGGAGGAGGTCGGTCAGGGCGCGGGGGTCGAAGGAGAGGCCGAAGGCCGGCCGGTGTTCGGGCCCGCTCATGGGGCGGCCTGGTCCGGCTCGCCGGGCTCCGGCTTGTCCGCGGATGCGGCGCGGGTGGAGCGGGTGGAGGAGGTGGGGCCGGGCAGCAGGCGGTGCGCGTCGCGGTCGGGGTCGGTCTGGCAGGCCGAGAGCGGGCCGCCGGGTGCGCGCACATAAGCGAGGCAGTGAGTGAGGAAGTCGCGGTGCCACACGAACATCCCGGAGGGTCCCGCCTCGGGGTCTTTGTGCTGCTGGTAGGCCATCCACAGGGCGTGGAGCCAGGCGACGACGTCGTCGTGCTCCTGCCACTGCTTGCACCAGGGTGCAGCGGTGGTGACCTCGGCGCCGTAGGTGCGGATGAGGAAGCCGTCGACCCAGTCGGAGAGCGCATCCAGCTCGTCCTCGTACTCCTCGCCCTCCAGTTCCAGGATCGGGCGCGGCTCCGGCGGCACCAGGGCCGGCGAGCCGGGCATCCCGGGAAGGCTGGGCATGCCGAACGCCGCGAAGGGCGAAGGGTCCGGGGGTGCCGAGAGGCTGTCGAGCTGCCGGGCCTGTTCGGCGGTCTGCTCCATGAGTTTGCGGACGCTGGCCTCGATGCTCTCCAGATTCGAGTCCGGCAGCCGGACAGGTTCCATTTCCCCGTCGTCGGGGAGGTCTATGGATTCAGGCACGAAGGGGGTCTCCTTGAAGCCGCGGCCGGTTGCGTGAATGACGGCTCCACGATCCAGAAAATCCCCGGTTTCGCTAACCGGGGATCCGGTGCTATAACGCATCACCCGGCACGGGGGAGAGACCGGCGAGACCGGCCGCTATCCCCCCTGCCGGGCGGCGGAGGACGGTCAGGCCGACAGCGCGAAATCATCCTGAGACAAGAGCTGTTGCACCGTCTCGGTCAGCCGGTCGGCGGCCACCTCGGCATATTCGCGGGTCTTCTCCACCCCGATAAATGAGCGTCCCTCCAGCAGGGCCGCCACGCCGGTGGACCCAGAACCGGCGGTGAAGTCCAAAACGGTGCCCTGCTCCGGGCAGATCTTCACCAGCTCCCGCATCACCTCCACCGGCTTCTGCGTGATGTGCTGGCGGTTCTTGCCCGAGGGCTGCGAGGCCGAGTAGAGGCCGGGCAGGTAGACCGGGTTCCGGGAGCCGTCGATGGCGCCCTTCGAGCCCCAGATGATGAACTCGCAGTTCTGCGTGAAGCGGCCCTTCTGGGGCCTGGCCTGCGGCTTGTGCCAGGCCAGCACGCCACGCCACAGCCAGCCGGCCGCCTGCAGCGCGTCCGTCGTCGTCGGCATCTGCCGCCAGTCGGTGAACAGCAGCGCGGTGCCTCCGGTCTTGGTCAGCCGGTGCGCCTCGGTCATGATCTGCGTGAGCCAGAAGCCGTAGGAGCGCTGGTCCATGTTCTCGCCGGTGAAGTCCGGCAGGACGTGCTTGGCGTCGGCGGAGGTGTACTTCTGCCGCGCGCTGCGGCTGGTGCGCTCCTTCGCTGTCCGGCCGCCGCTGTTGTACGGCGGGTCGGTGATGACGGAGTCGACACATCCGTCCGGCAGCGTCGCAAGCACGCTCAGCGCGTCGCCCTGGTGCAGGGAAAAAGGCAAAGGGATACCCCAATTCGGGTCGGGTGAGGGTGGGTGATGCACTCCGGCTCGCGCACAGAACCCGGCGGAACAGCCGCAGGCATGACGATGCCCACGGCCCGCAATGCGGGGTGCGAGGGGGAGGAGCCAAAACTGTAGAGCACGATCCCCGGTGGAGCGGTGTCGCCGCCAAAATCCCCTAAATCAAGCCTTGATCACGTTTGATTTCGGAGACCGGGGATCTGGGCTTACTGTTTTGGAGCTGCCCGGCGGACACCGCCGTTGGCCACCCCCTCCCCTGCCCTCTCCGAGGTACGCCCTTGCCCGAACCCACCTGAACCCGACCGACGCACGCACAGCGAGGTGCAACTCGCCGCGTGCGTCGGGGGCCCGATTTACCCACCACCGGCCGCCGCGGCCTCCCTCAAGCACGCCCGCGCGGCCGGGACTTCACCTTCAAGGACGCCCTTGTGACAACTCCCTACCCACCCCTGCCTGAAACCCGGTCGCCGGGAGGCGTGCCGGATTGAAGGCGATAGCCGCCGGCATCGGCGTCGTCTTCCTCTCCCCCCTGCTGCTCGCGGGCACGGCCATGATGGTGGCCGCCGCCTCCAGCGAAGCCGCCGAAACCACCAGTGGGCTCAGCGGATGCCTGCATGACGTCGACACGGACGCCGTCACCAAGCAGGTGACGAAGATCCTCGACGGAGCGTCCGGCAAGGACGTGAAGGTCGAGGGCCTGTCCCTGCCTGCCGAGCAGGTCCCCAACGCCCAGACCATCGTGGCCACCGGCCTCTCGCTCGATGTGCCCAAACGCGGCCAGATCGTCGCGCTCGCCACCGCGATGCAGGAGTCACGGCTGCGCAACCTCGGCTCCGGTGACCGCGACAGCCTCGGGCTGTTCCAGCAGCGGCCCAGCATGGGCTGGGGCACCGCCGAGCAGATCCGCGACCCGGTCTACGCCTCGGAGCGGTTCTACAAGGCGCTGCTGGAGGTGAAGGGCTGGCAGCAGATGACCGTCACCCAGGCCGCCCAGGCCGTGCAGAAGTCGGGCTTCCCGGACGCGTACGCGCAGTGGGAGCCGCTGGCCACCGCCCTGCAGAAGGCCATCGCCGCCACGTTCCCCGGCGGTGAGAAGGACAAGCCCGCCAAGGAGGGCGACGCGTCGAAGGACACCAAGGCCCCGATCTCCGGCTGCGGCCCGGCCGAGGACGGCTCCTCCTACGGGCGCATCCCCGAGGGCAGCGTACCCAAGGGCTACACGATCCCCAAGGACGCCGACCCCAAGGCGCGTAAGGCGATCGACTGGGCGATGCACCAGCTCGGCACGATGTACCAGTGGGGCGGATCCTGCACCGCCGCGCACGGCCCTGACCCGATGGGCCGCTGCGACTGCAGCAGCCTGATGCAGCAGGCGTACGCCAAGGCCGGCGTCCAGCTAACCCGCACCACGTACACCCAGGTCAACGAGGGCAAGGCGGTCTCGCCCGACAAGCTGCAGCCCGGTGACCTGATCTTCAGCCGCGGCACGGCCCAGCGTCCCGAACATGTCGGGATGTTCATGGGTGCGGGGCTCGTCATCGAGGCCCCCAAAACCGGCAAACCGGTACGTATCACTCCTCTGAAGGACTGGGCGATCCTCGCCGTCCGCCGCGTCCTCTAACGCCGTCCTGGCGCCCAGGCCCCGCCCCACGTTGGCCGGGCCGGCCTTTCTCGGCGCCGCTCGCGCCACTCCCCTCCTCTTTCCCCCTTTCGCCCGGGCTGTATCCGGCCTGCGCACGCAAGGAGCCCCGCCACACCCATGCCCATACCTCTCGCAGACCGCGTCATCCAGCTCGCCTACGACCCGGGCATCTCCCCGCAGGGCGGCGGCCTGCCCGGCCTCTCCGTCCTGAAGAACGTCGTCAACAGCATCAACCTCTTCGGCATCGTCGCCGTCGTCGGTGCCTTGGCCGTCTCGCTCGGCGTGTGGGCCTGGGGCCACCACACCGGCGGCCACCAGGCCGAGGCCAACGGCAAGAAGGGCGCGCTCGTGTCCGCGGGTGCAGCGCTCGGCCTCGGCGCGGCCAACGGCATCGTCGCGTTCTTCAGCGCCCTGGGGTCGCAGGTCCACTGATGAAACGTTCCTCCTCGTTCTCGCTTTCCTCCTACGGCGTCGGCTGGTCGGCCAACCGCCGTATCGCCATCGTCGCGGTCACCCTCACCGTCCTGCTGGCACTGGCCGCCGCCGTCGCGTTCTTCACCGGCCGCGACCACGGCGCCCCCGCCGGGCCGGATTCACCGTCCGCCGCCGGCAGCGCCTCGCCCTCCCAGGAGGCGCCGCAGCCGGGCACGGGATCCGGGTCCGTCCCCAAGCCGCCCCAGATCGCCGAACCGATCGCCTTCGCCAAGGCCGCGGCGGCGATGCTCTGGTCCTACGACACCCGTGACACCAGCCGTGACCAGCAGCTGGCCGGCATGCGCGCGTGGATGTCGAAGGAGACCAAGTACGCCGACTGGACCTCGGTGTCCGCCCAGGTGCCGGATCCGACGCTGTGGTCGCGCATGGCCGACAACGACCAGCACGCCACCGCGACGGTCACCGAAGGCCACTTCCCCTCCGCGTTCAAGGCGGCCCTGGCCGAAGACCCGTCCGCGATCACCAAGGCGTACATCTACGTCGTCACCGTCAACGGCAAGCAGGAGATCGCCTGGAAGAAGGGCGGCGGCGGAGCCGAGGAGCGCGCCGTGACCCTGGCCGTCCAGTGCCGCCCCGGCCACGACTGCACCCTGGCCGCCATCGCCCCGAACGTCACGCAGTGACCCGCGCCTGAGACACGAAAGGAGGCCGACTTCCCGTGGGTTTCTGCGATCTCCCCCTCGCCGACAAGGTGTGCGGCATCGCTGGCGCCGCCAAGGGCGCTGTCGACTTCGCCAGCGATCCGGGCAAGGTCATCGGCGACTGGATGGCCAAGTCCGCTGGCGAACTCGCTGCTGCGGCGGCCGACCTGGCCGCCAAGGCCGTCAACGCCACCACCAGGGTCGACTTGAACGCGGGCTGGTTCCGCGACAACTACGAGATGCTGCTGCCGATCGGCCTGGTCATCCTCGTCGCCACCTTCTGCGCCCAGCTCGTGCGGGCCGCGATGAAACGCGACGGCCAGGCCCTCACCCAGGCGTTCACCGGCACAGCCTCCGGTGTGATCTTCGCCTTCAGCGCCATCGCCCTGACCACCGTCGCGATCGAAGTCGTCGACGCGCTGTCCGACGGCTTGTTCAAAACGGCGCACCTGTCGATCGAATCGGCCGTGCGGCGCATCGTCAAGGTAAGCCAGATCCCCGCCCTGGCCGGGCTGGGCTGGCTGGTCGCGGTCTTCACCGCCATCGGCGCCGCGATCGGAGCGTTCCTTTACTGGTGCGTGATGATGGTCCGCAAGGTCGGCATCCTCGTGATGGTCACCTTGGCCGTGTTCGCCGGAGCCGGCGGCGGCTGGGAAGTCGCCCGCCGCTGGCGGCGCGGCTGGATCGAAGCCACCGCCACCCTCGTGGTCTCCAAACTCCTGATGACCGTGATCTTCGTGCTCGGTATCGCCGCCATGGGCAAGTCCGAGGCCAAGGACGGGCTCGGCGCGCTCGCCGACGTCATGTCCGGCATCGTGATCATGATCCTGGTGCTGCTGTGTCCGTACGCGACGTTCAAGTTCGTGCACTGGGCCGCGGAGGGCACATCCGGCGAGGACATCCATCGCGCCGGTGGTGCCGGAGCCCAGCTCGCCAAGCAGCACGCCGAACGCGCAGGCCGTAAGGCCGCCGCGATGGCGGCCACCGCCGGAACCGGCGGCGCAGCAGCCGGAGCGGGCGCCGCCCCGCAGGGGCCCGACTCGGTGCCCGGCGGCTTCCCCGGTGACATCGCCGCCAACCCCACCGGCGGCAATGACCAGGGGTCCGCAAGCACGAGCGGTTCTGGTGCTCCTTCCGGCGGCCAGGGCATGAAGGACGGACTCGAGAAGGCCGTCCAGCCTCCGCCCACCAGCGCCACCGACGACACCAGCGGCCAGTTCGGCGGCGGGCCCGGCCAGGGCGGACCCGGTTCAGGCTCGGGATCCCCGTCCGGCGGCGGGTTCATGTCCAACCCGGCAGGCTCCGCCATGCCTCCGCCGCAGGGCGCGCCTCCGGCCCCGAACTCCGCTGCTGCGGGCACTGCCGGCGGCGCCGGAGCACCGCCTCCGCCGCCTCCGCCCACCGGCCTCTGACCCCGTCCCCTCCCGCCGGAGCGGCACGCGTACACCCCTGTCCGTGCCGCTCCGGCCCCGCCCGAGCACCACCGGAACGGCCCTTGTCTGAACTGTCCATCACTCCGCTCACGGTCAAATTCCCCCACCGGTCGAAGCGCGGCATCCTGCTCGGCCTAACCCTTCCCCAACTCGTCCTGGTCTCCGGCGCGCTGGCGTTGCTGCTGATCACGGTCGTCAGCACCGGGCTGCTCGGCGCGATCGTGCTCACCCCGCTGTGGGCCGCTGTCGCTGCCCTGGTCGTCATCCGCCGCCACGGCAAGTCCCTGATCGACTGGGCTCCGATCGTCCTCCGATTCGCGAGACGCCGCCACAGTGGGCAGACCCTGTGGCTGGCCCGCCCGGTCACCCGGCCCCGCCACGACGGCACCCTGCACCTGCCCGGCACCGCGGCCTCCCTGCGCGTCGTCACGCCCTCGGACTCGGCCAACGGCGCCGCCGCGGTCCACGACCCGCACAACCAGACCCTGACCGCCGTCGCCCGCGTCTCCAGCAGAGCCTTCGCCCTGCTCGACCCCGCCACCCAGAACCACAACGTGGCCGGCTGGGGACGCGCGCTGGCGGGCATCGCGCGGACCGGGCACGTCGCCTCCGTGCAGGTCCTGGAGCGCACCGTGCCCGACAGTGGCGACACGCTCGCCCGCCACTGGGCCCAGCACGGGCGCCCCGAGACCCCGGTCGCCGGGCAGGTGTACTCCGAGCTGGTCGCCTCCGCAGGCCCGGCCGCCGCCCCGCACGAGGCGTACCTGGCCATCTCCCTGGACCTCAAGGCCGCCAAGCGCCTCATCTCCCAGGCCGGCGGCGGCTTCCCCGGAGCGTTCACGGTGATGGAACAGACCACCAGCGCCATCGCCCAGGCCGCCCGCAGCGCCGGCCTGATGGTGACCGGCTGGCTCACCGCCCGCGAGATCGCCGCCGTCATCCGCACCGCGTACGACCCCAAGGCGCTCTCCGGCCTGCAGCAGTGGTCCGAGAGCGGGCGCGCCGAAGCCGACCCGGCCGCCGCCGGGCCCGTCGTCCAGGTCGAGGAGTACGACCGGGTGGCCACCGACTCCGCCCGGCACGCCACGTACTGGGTCGAGGACTGGCCGCGTACGGAGACCGGCGCCGGATTCCTCCACGGGCTGATGTTCACCGCCGGGGTGCGGCGCAGCCTGTCCCTTATCTACGTGCCCCAGGGGCTCGAGTCCGCGATGCGCGACGTCCAGCGTAAGAAGGCCGCGATCATCTCCGATGCCGCCGAGCGATCCCGCCGCGGCCAGGTCGACTCCGAGGCCGACAGCGTCGAGTACGCCGACGTCAAGACCCGCGAGCGCCAGCTGATCGCCGGACACGCCGACGTCGCCCTGACCGGCCTGCTCACCGTCTCCGCCGAGACCGACGCCCTCCTCGACGCGGCGTGCGCCCAGATCGAGACCGCAGCCGTCACCGCCCAGGTCGACCTGCGCCGCCTCTTCTACCAGCAGCCCGACGCCTTCGCCGTCGCGGCACTCCCCCTTGCCCGCACCACCCTCTAAGCCCCCGGAACCGCACTGACACCGATCAACGACCGCGACGGTCTCCTCCGCGAACTGCAGGCCCTGCTTACCTCCTGCGAGGAGCTGGTCGCCCGCCACCGCGCCGTCCTCGACCAGTACCGTGACCCCGAAGGGGAGGTGATCGAGGAGAAGCTGCGCGAATACGACGACGCCCGTATCACCACGGCGATCGAGGCCAGTGACCACCTCGACACCGTACGGAACCGCCTCGCCCATCTCCTCGGCCCGCCTGCGCCACGCCCTTTCACCCTGACGTTCGCCGGTCATGAGCGGCACGCCGGCGACGCCCCAAGAAGTTTCGTCGTCACCGCCATGAACCTCGATGACGCCGCCCGCATCCTGGCCGGCCTTCCCAGCTGGCACGAGTGGTACCTGGCTGACGCCGGGACCCCTGACGGCCAGGGCGCGGACATCATCTACCTACCGGAGCAGAGCCATCCCGGCCTCCCGACGCGCGGCGAATACGTGGACCTGCGCGACGAGCAAGAAGCCGCTGCGGTGCCTGCGACCGGCGTCACCCGAACCTCGCGCACCCGCCTCTCCGTACCAGTGACCGCCTCGCCCCTGGCCCCCACTCCCGCCTCCCCGGCGGCAAGGACCTCCCATTGACCCAGATCCGTCCCCGCGAGCCCGACTCGCACCCCTATCTGCGCGCTGCCACCGCAGGCGTCCGCCATCACACCCGCGCCCTCGTCACCGAAGCGGCCACCGATCCGGCGCCCGCGGATCGCACGCACCTGGACGTGCTGCACGCGCACCTGATCGCCCTGCACCGCCTCCTCGACCAGCTCCAGGCGGCCACGCGACCACCGCACCCGGCGGCAGGCCGGCATCTGGCCACCGCCGGAACCCGGCTGTGGCAGGCCACGGCCGCCGTGCACGACGCCTTCCATCTCCTGCCCGCCGTCCACGCAGCCGCTGCCGACGAGGAGGAGTGCCATCCCGAGCGGCTTCCGGAAGGCCCTCCAGTGCTGACGATCTGCCAGCGCCACCTCACCGCCGGCCACCTCGTCCGACGCACCACTACCCCCACCGACCTCAACAGCCCCGGGCACGGCCGCACCACCGCCTGCGTCCAGTAACTCCCCGCCCTCGAAAGGCACTGCATGCGCAAGTTCAAGCGCTCCACCTCCACCGCCGTCATCCTCGCCGCCCTCGTCGGCACCGCCGCGCTGGCCACCGCCACCCCGGCATCCGCCGCCGGCTACCACTGCACGACCAGCACCAAGTCCGTCGACGACGCCGCCTACGACGGCTTCTGGGCCGACAACTGGGACTTCACCGTCAAGCTGTGCTCCCGGCAGTCCGGCGACTACCTCTACAGCTACGCCTCCCTCTCCTGGGACGGTCCGGCATACGCCCAGGCCGACGACTCCACGATCTTCGACGGCGCGTACTTCAAGCTGCAGGCGAAGAAGTCCGTCGCGGGCACCGACCCGGTCCTGAAGTCGGCCAACTACCACGGCATCGAATCGCGGCTGGAGAACAGCGACTCCAACGCCAACTACAACAACCACTACACGACGCCGGTCATGAAGACGAAGGTCGGCCCGGCCCGCGTGCTCACCGACGGCGAGTTGTACCTGGACTGGAACAACGACGGCCACGGATACGGACGCCACCAGTTCACCGCCTCACCGGTCGTGTGATCGCCCGCCGCCCCGACCGCCGTCACCTGAAAGCCGCTCCGCCATGACCCACCGGCCCGCCCGGCGCGCCCGCCGCGCCTCGGCCTCCCCTCTGTTCACCCCGCACGGCACCGACCGCGCCAGCCGCAAGGCGGCCCGCCGCCAGCTCGCCGAGGCCGCAGCCAAGGCCCGCGCCGAAGCCGCCCTGCACCCGGCCGACACCGAAGTGGCCGAGCAGGAAATGCCTCGCCCCCTCTTCCCGCCCAGCGGTCGCCCCGGCCCCGCCTCCGCCCGCGGTGGCAAGCTGAAGCTGCCCGCGCACCGCATGACCACCGCGACCGTCGCGGGCGCCTACCCCTTCCTCGCCGAAGGCGGGCTCGGCGCCGAGGGCATCTACATCGGCCGCGACGTCCACGCCGAAGCGAGCTTCTGCTTCGACCCGTTCGCCCTGTACGGCAAAATCGAAGGCTTCACCAACCCGAACGTCCTGTTGGCCGGTGTGATCGGCCAGGGCAAGAGCGCCCTGGCGAAGTCCTTCGCCCTGCGGTCCGTGGCCTTCGGATACCGCGTGTACGTGCCCTGTGACCCCAAGGGGGAGTGGACCCCGGTGGCCGCCGCGCTCGGCGGCACCTCCATCGCGCTCGGCCCGGGGCTGCCGGGCAAGCTCAACCCCCTGGACGCCGCCCCGCGCTCGCCGTCGGTCTCCGAGACGGACTGGGCAAGCGAGATCCGCAAACGGCGCCTGCTGCTGCTCGGTTCCCTGGCCCGCACCGTGCTCGGGCGGGACCTGATGCCGATGGAGCACACCGGGCTCGACGTCGCCCTGGACGCCGTGGTCACCCGCGCCGCCGCCACCGGACGCACCCCGCTGCTCGGGGACATCGCCGCCATGCTCAACAGCCCCGACGACCTCGACGCCGCCGGCGGCCTGATGTCCGGACGCCTAGGCGATGCCTCCCGTGACCTGGCCCACGCCATGCGCCGCCTGGTGCACGGTGACCTGGCCGGCATGTTCGACGCCCCCTCCACCGTGGCGTTCGACCCCAGCTCGCCGATGCTCACCATCGACCTGTCACGGCTCGGCGGCTCCGGCGACGACACCGCCCTCGTCCTCGCCATGACCTGCGCCTCCGCCTGGATGGAATCCGCGCTCACCGACCCGGGCGGCGGCCGGCGCTGGATCGTCTACGACGAAGCCTGGCGCCTGATGCGCCACCCCGGCCTCCTCCAGCGCATGCAGTCCCAGTGGAAGCTCTCCCGCGGCCTGGGCATCGCCAACCTGATGGTGATCCACCGGCTCTCCGACCTGCTCACCGCGGGCGACGCCGGATCCCGCGGACGCGCCCTGGCCGAGGGCCTGCTCGCCGACTGCTCCACCCGCATCATCTACCGCCAGGAAACCGACCAACTCCACGCCGCCGCATCCCTCTTGGGGCTGACCTCAGTGGAGAGCGACGCCATCGCCCACCTCAACCGCGGCAGAGGGCTCTGGAAGGTCGCCGGGCGATCTTTCATCGTCCAGCACCTCCTCCACCCACACGAATTGTCACTGTTTGATACGGATGCCCGCATGCACTAGCCCATCGAACAGCCGATCGGAAACCCGTGACCGCCGCTTCACAGCCCAGCCCCACCGATGCACAGGCCGAGAGCCCCGCTCCCCCTCCCGCCGTCGGCTCCCAGATGGTGATCGATGCCCTCGGCACCTCGCCGCAGCACCTCGCCCGGCTCCACAAGACCGACTCCACCGAGGGCGTCGTCGCCTGGCTCGTGGCCGTGGCCGCCCGTCATCTGGACCGCGTGCACGAGCAACTCACCGATGCCGCCCAGCGCGCGGCCTCCACTCTGACACGCGTCGCCAACGGAAAGTCACAGATCAACTCCCTTGGCGTCCTGCAGAACAGCGCCACGCAGATCGACATCCTGGCCGCGCGCCGCGCCGATGCCGTCGAGCGCCTCAAGGAAGTCCTCCACGCCTACCGGCAGGTGACAACGCTCGATGACACCACCGCACAACCGGCGCACCGCGCAGGGCAAACCCCCATTCACCCGCCCGCACCCAGCGCCCCTCCCGGCCGCGTACCGCTCCGCCGGTGACCCTGCCTCTCACATCCCAGGAACCCATGCCCGCCTCCCGCACCGACCTCGCCTGCTTCGCTGACGTCCTCGCCTCCCGCCTGCCAGGCGACTGGCACAGCACGTACCGCCGGCACGATGCGTACAGTGACCAGTTCCCCCTCGACGACGAGGTCTGGGACAACGGCCACGTCAGCTGGGCGTTCAGCGCATTCGTCCTCGGTCACGACGCCCAGCTGTCCGGACCCGACGGTCAGCGACTGTGCGTCATCGACCGCCCCCTTCATCGCGACCAGTTCCTCGTGGCCCCCCTCGCCCCAGGCGAAGGCGTCAAACCCCACCACTTCGCCGGCGTGGACGAGCCCAACGGCATCAAGGTCGGCAACGACCCGGTGCGTGCGGCCGTCGCGGTCAGCCGCCGCATCCTTCCCCGCTACGAACGCGCCCTGGCCGCCGTACGCCACAACGCGCAGGCCCAGCCCGAGCCTCCGCTGCGCCCCGCGCCGCCCGAGGTCGACCAGGCCCTCACCCTCACCCGGTACGCCGACGGCGCCGTCGGCACACCGTACGCGACGGTTCCCGCCGCAGCCCGCACCCCGCTCTACGTCCACGGCTTCCAGTACCACCCGCACCAAGGTGCCTTCCTCCTGCCCGCCGCGTACGGCAAGGCCGGCCAGGCCCTGCGCATCCAGGCCGTGGCAGAGCAGCTCGCTGCCCACGGCATCGGCGTCAACCTCCGGCACAGCCCGCCGCCTCCCCTCGCGCGGCCTGCACTGAACACCCGTGCCCCACTGCCGGGCTCGACGTCCGCCGCCCACCGCCGCTAGCGCCGCGCCGAACATCGCTGCCCGCCCGCCTTTAGGAGATCCCACCTGTCCATGCCCCGTGCCATGCCCGTGATCCCCGCCACGGCGGGCGTCGCCACCACCACCGACCCGGATAGCCGCTACGTATACGGGCGTCTGGTCCTCGCGCTCACCGACCAGCTCAACGGCGCAACCTCCTACGAGCACGCCGCGGCCCTCACCGACCAGGTCCTGGAACCGACCGACGGCCTGTTGGAGAGACTCGCCGAGTTCTTCGAAGCAGCAGCTGAGAAGGCCAAGGAGGCCGACCACGACGACGGGTTCGACCTCCACTATGACCTGGAGGACGCCGCGGCCACCTTGCGCGGTCTCGGTGAAGACCTGCACGTCGCCGTCGACCGGATGCGCGCCCTGGCGCCCCGCGCCCCCGCACGCCAGACCACCAAGGCGACCATCTCGGGCCCGAGCATCGGGCTGCCGCCGGCGGCGCTGCCCACGCCTGGTCGCACCCGGTGAAGACATCACAGCCGCCCCGGCCGGCCGCTGATCTGGATCAGGTGGCGCACCCGCGCGCTCTGGCCGAGCGCATCCACCATGCCGCCGACGGCCTGCCGACCCCCCGTGTCACCGACCGCCTCTGGAAGCCTCCACTGACATGGACAAACACGACATAATGCCCCGCTTCGGGCCAGCTTCGCGCTCGCGTCACCGCACAAGGGAAGGCGAAACATAGCGGGCAATCCCCGGTTAGCGAAACCGGGGATTGCCCGGACTCTAGAGGCGGATCACCCACCCGCCGCCCTCTTGAGGAGCACCTCATCCGCCGCCCCCACCACCGCCTCCCCTTGGCTATCGCCACTGCCTGCGTGGCCCTGGCCGCGACCGCCTGCACCAGTGACAGCGACAGCCCCGAGGCCAAGAACCCCGCCCCGGCCGCCAGCGCCGACAAGCAGCGGGGGCTGCCGCCCGCGCTGACCAAGCAGCAGGCCCTCACCGAGATCGACCGGTACTCGACGGTCAACAACAGGGCCAATACCGACCGTGATCGCGCCCTGCTCGACACCATCGAGGACGGCCCGCTGTACGCCATGTCGGTCTCCGAGTACAAGGAGACCGAGGGTCTGACCACATCCGAGCGCAAGGCGTACAAGCCCTGGGCGTACGACACGCAGAACGCCCAGCTGTACATCCCGCGGATCGGCCCCGGCCAGCCGCGCTGGTTCGCCGCCGCACTCTCCGGCACCAAGGACAAGGCCCCCAACCGGCTCGCCGTCTTCGCAGAACAGCCGCAGCACAAGCGGTGGGAGATGGTCTCCGTCGCCGACCTCTACGGCACGGACCTTCCCAAGGTCGCCCTGGACGCCGACGGATACGCCACCGCTGTCCCGGCCAACGACAACAAGGAGCTGGCCGCGGACGCCGACCTGCTGCGCAGTGGCATCCTGGACAACTTCGCCACCGGCGGCCAGAACTCCGGGAAGAAGATCTTCGCCGCGAGCAAGGCTCGTGATCAGCAGATCAAGGTCCACGACGAGACTGGCAAGCAGTACGGCAGCCAGGGCACCAGCACGTTCGCCGGTGCTGCCAACCGCTACCGCGACGCGTACGCACTCAAGCTCGCCGACGGTGGTGCGCTGGTCTTCTTCTCCCACACCCACACCCAGACCGACGCGGTCGCCCGTTCCGGTCTGCAGCTCAATCCCGGCAAGGACGACCGGGCCTGGCTGCATGACATCCCGCGGCGTTCCATCCAGTACACGTTCGTCTGCAACGACGCCGCCATGGTCCCCGCGAAGGCCGCCCCCTCCACGCTCCTGGCCTACACCTGCGCCCGCACCGACGCCTCCGGCCCGCCCGTGAACTCCGCGTCCCTGCCCCGCGCATAGCGCGCCCCTCGACCGCAACCGCACCTGGAACAGCCCTTGCCTAACCCCGACTTCGAGCTGTACGACAACGTCGGCCGCGACTCCGATCAGATCGCCGCCGCCCGCTACGGCATCGCCAGCGACCGCGATCTGCTGCGCTGGGCGAAGCGAGATGCCGAGCCCTTCCTGGCCGAACACCCTCTGCCGGGCGCCCCACTGCCGGGCCCGGACCTCTCCCCGTATCACGACGCACTCGCCGCCGCCGTGACACCGGCGCAGGCCAGCGCCGTCACCCAGCACCTCCTGGACGCTGCCGAACCGGTGCTCCAGGCGATCAGCGACTACCTTCTGTCAGCGGCCCGATGGCGCGGCCAGAACCGCGGAGCGGAGCCACAGTCCCCGCCCAAGATGTTGATGACAGCAGCCAGTCGCAGCCTTGACGTGCTGGCCCTGGCGCACCGAGCCGACCTGGCCCTCCTGCGTGCCGCCTACGACCCAGCGCCGGCACCGAAGGCGCGGGGCAATGACCCGACCAGCACGGTCGCGCTCCCCCCGGCGCCGCCGAACGCCCCTCCCACCGGACCGGCTGCCGGCCGGTAACCAGCACTTCTTCGAGGCCACTTGTCCACACGCTCCGTCATCGCACGCCCCGTCGGGACCGGCTTCTGCGGCGTATACGTCCATCACGACGGCTACCCCAGTGGCCGTCTCCCACTGCTCCTCGCCGCTTACCAGCACCGCTTCGCAGGAGACATAGACGCCCTGACCGAGTACCTGATCGATCGGGTACCCATCGGCTGGTCGTCGCTCGGCGCTGACCTCCTCGCCGGCGTCCCGGCATCCCTGCGCGCCGAACTCACCTCCCCTCGGATGCTGCCGGGGCGGCAGTACGACGAGGCCCGCACCCCGGATGCTCCGCCCGTCCGTGTCACGGACGCGGTCGCCGGCGGCCTGGACTGGGGCTACGTGCTCCATCCCCACCTGGGCATCGAAGTCATTCCCCTACGCCGGGAAAAGACCGGTCCCGTCGTGCCCTGGGACACCGATCCGCGCACTCGCTTCAGCGATCACCAAGTCCTGTGGGCTTCCGACCGGCCGGTACCGGCCACTCGACCGCCGAACGCCATGCCGCCCTCCCCCTCTTCGTCCGCTTCGGCAGCTGCCACCGCGCTGGCCCGGCCCGCACAACACCCGGCACGCCCGTTCCGCTGACCACCACCGCCCCTTCGAGGTCCCTTGTCCACCGGATCATGTATCGCCCGCCCCACGGAGACCGGCTACAGCGGCATATACGTCCACTTCGACGGCTATCCCAGCGGTCGCCTCCCGCTGCTCCTGGCCGCCTATCAGTACAAGTTCGCCCGCGACGTGGAGGCCATGAACGTCCACCTCATCGACCAGGTGGCCATCGCCTGGGAGGAGCTGGGCACCGACCTCCTCGACGGCGCCCCCAAGCCGCTGGTCCGCAAGCTGACCGGCGGAGACAGGTGGCCCAGCCGCGAGATGGACAACCTCGTCACCTCCGACGGCTCCCCTCCCGTGCGCGAGGTCATCACCGAGGCCAACTCCAGCTCCCTCTCCTGGGGATACATCTTGCATCCCGAAGGGATCGAGGTGATCAGCCTGTACGCGGCCGACCGCGGACCGATCGTCGACTGGAACACCGACCCGCTCACCCGGTTCAGCGACCACCCCTACCTGTGGCTCCCGGGACACCCGGTGCCGGCCACGCAGCCACCGCGCACCAAACGTGCCCTCGCCGTCGCCACGAAAACCACCCCGGCAGCCGCCAAGCCCGCTGTCCGTCGCTGATTTCGCATCCCTCGCCACTGGAGAACCTCCTGTCCCCGCACCCGCGCCCCGAGATCACGGTCGTCATCGCCACCCAGCTCCGGCCCGAACGGCTGGGCTACCTCACCGACCTGCACGCCAGCCTGACCCGGCAGACTGTGCCGTGGGAGGCCGCCCTCGTCCTCGACGGCGCCGACCGAGCCTTCCTGCCCGCGCCGATCGCCGCCGATCCCCGTGTCCGCGTGGTCGAACTTCCGCGGCCAGTCGGCGCCGCCGCCGCGCGCAATCTGGGCCTGCGCACCGTCCGCACGCCCTTCGTCTGCTACAGCGACGACGACGATCTGCTCAGCGACGACAGCCTCGCCGTCCGCCACCGCCGGATCACCGAGACCGGACTGGGCTGGGTCGCGGGCTGGAGCGCGGACCTACACCCCGACGGCACCACCACGATCTGGCGCTGCCCCACACCGCCCGGCGTGCACCAGCCCGGCGACGTGACCGGGTACTGGACCAGCCCCGACGCTCAGATCCCGCTCGGCCAGACCATGCTCCTGGCCCGCACCGACCTCGTCGTGGCAGCCGGTGGCCACGGTGGGCTGCCCCAAGGCGAGGACTTCGTCATGGTCAACGGCGTCACCAACCTCGCAGCCGGTGAGCTGTTGCCACATATTGTGTATTTCTACCGAAAGCATCCGTCTCAGATGACGGCAGGCGGCGCGGCCTTCCTGGAACTGGAGGGGCCTGCAAGGGAGTTCGCTTTCCGCCACGGTCGTGCGCTGCGCTCCGCTCTGCACCGCTCGCGCGCCGACGGGCTGGAGCTGGCGGTCTGATGCCGCCCGGTGTCACCCAGGCGACCTTGCACTACCTCGCCCGGCGCCTGAACGAGGTCGCCGCGCAGCTGCCTGCCACGCACACAGACGTGGACCCGGTACGGCTGACCGACGACATCGCCCTGCTCAGTCACCACCTCACCTACGCCAGCGAGCGCGCGCAGGAACGCTTCGCCGCGCCTGAGACAGTCCACCTCCCCGAGCGTCACGCCCTCATGCGCCTCGCCGAGGCGATGACTGCGGTCGCCGGCGCCCTGGCCAACCTCACCGAAGCCCTGGACTGTGTGTCCACCGGTTTCTACCGGCAAGCCGTCGCCGGGGTGGAGACCTCGCACCTGCGTAACGACCCGAAGGCGCTGCGGATCATCGCGGCAGAGAAGTGCGGCGAAGCCCGCGCCCGGCTCACCGGCGCCGCCGCATCGCTCCCTGCCGAGACCAGCGCCCCGGCTCCTCGCCCGCGACCGGCCGCGCATCCGACTGCACCGCCACCCGCCCGGCGCGCTCCGCTCACCACCCCCATGGCGCGGACACCGCGTTGACCACCAGGACCCATGCCGACCACACCCCTCGCTCAGATCATCCTCAGCACCAGTCGTGCCCACGGGCTCGTCGCCATCCCTTACGGCGCCGAGCACCGCCGAGCAGTCCGCGCCTTGGAAGAAGCCGGATTCCACCGGATCCCCAGTGGTGCGTTCGCCACTGCCCTGGCCGACGGACCGGCCGCGCGCCGGACGGCCAGGGCCCTGGTGCACTGCGCCCACGAACACGGCGCGACCATCACCACCAGCTCCCGCCCCCACCTCGCGGACTTCGGCGACAACCTCGCCGCCCGGCTGCCGGGCGCCTGGAGCGCACAGCTGGAGCTCTACTACAACCCCGTGGTGCAACAGGACCTCATCGGCCCGCTGTGGGACAGCGGAGACCTCCTCCAGGCCCTGATCCACGAGCACGTTCCCGGCGCGGTCGTCCTCAGCAATGGGGTGGGAACCGAGCTGCTGCTGATCGAACGCCCCGGGCACAGCAGCGGCTACCTCGTGGGCGCCTTCGCCACCGAGGAGTTCGACGACAACTGGGAGGAAGCGAACGCACCGCGCAGCATCGTGCTGCCCGCCGAACCGGGTCTGGCCGCCCACGCCGTCACCACCACGTTCCTGCCGGCCTACAGCCGGGCCCTGTACAACCGCCGCCTCGACACGGTCCTGGCCGCGCTGGAACGCATCCGGGCCGAGCACGAGACCCTGCAGGCCATCAAGGAGTCCGGCCGCTACAGCGACGGGGTGCCGCTCGCCGACGCCCGGATGATTCCCGAGATGGAGGCAACGTTCGCCGACTACGCCTGGCTCTCCTTCCGTGACGTCCTCGAGCACGCTCCCATCCTGCTCAGCCGGTGCCGCCCGGCCCTGACCCCCTGGGCCCAGGACGCCGCCGCGCTGGACCGCTTGCGCACGGCGCTCGCCGAGAGCCAGGCAGTAAGGGCCGAGGATCAAGAACTCAGGGGCGTGTTGTTCTCCGTCGACGGGTGGAAGAAGGCCCGCAGCCGCTTCGGTCTCGCCGCCCTGCCCGCGATCGAGACCTGGCTCGCCGAAAGCGAGGCGTTCGAGCGCCAGGCCCGTGCCGCTGTCCCCGGCGGACCGGTGGCGCTGGCGGCGCCGAGCCCGCGCCTGCTCACCGCCCGCCCGGCACTGCCCGCCGTGCCGCGGTCTTCGGCGGCGCACCGCTGACCTACGCAGAAAGGATCCGCCCTCTGTCCGACCACTTCCACTTCGCCGTCCACCCCGAGCACGGCTTCGTCGCGGCCCCCACCGCCGCGGTCACCCCGCACCTGGCCGAGTGGTTCCTCACCCGCGAGCAGTTCGAGTCCGTCCCCGGCCTGCCGGGCCTGTACCGGCTCACCCAGCCAGAACAGGACGGCCAGCGCCGTACGCGGCAGGCCGTCCAGGATCTGCGCCGCCACGGATTCCAGATACAAGCCGATTACTCGCTCGACCCCGCAATCACCCCCGCGCCGGCGCCCTCGCACATGCACAACGGGCTGCTGGAGCGCCGCCAGCGCATCGCCCAGGCCGCCGCATCCACCTCGCCGCAGCGCGCCCCCGCGCTGCCCACCGCGCCGGCGCGGCCCGCGGCGCGACCGGCCGCGGTCCCCATCGCCGGACCTACCCACGGCGTCGGGCCGGGACGGGGACGGTGAGCATGAGCACCGAGCCCATCCGCATCGCCCGCAAGCGCGGCGGCGAGGTCGAAGTTGAGGGCCCGGTGGATGAGTTCGCCGCCCAGATCCTCGACCGTGCGGGGTTCATCTTCCGCCCGACCCTGCGCGGCGTGTGGATCCGGTTGCACTTCGACACCGGCCAGGAACGCGAGAACCAGAAGGCCACCTACGCCGCCCGGATGCTCAGCGCAGCGGGCTACCAGGTCGATCTCGACCCGAACCTGCTGCCCGCTGCCGGGCATCGTGCCCCTGTGAACTGGTGGCCACCGCGCACCGGGGCCGCGATGACGCCGCAGCCCGCGCCCAACTCCACTCAGCGGCACCGACGCTGACCTCTCAGGACACACAGGACCATGCCGACCCCATCCGCCCGTATCACGCTGTACCTCAGCGGCAACGACAAGATCATCGCTCTGCCGAGCGGGACCGGCCGCAGGTGGGCTGAGACCGCCCTGGACCTGGCCGGCTTCACCCAGAACCACGACCAGATCCACACCCTGCTCCTGGATGACCAGGCCAGGGCGCGCCAAGCGCTCACGCATCTCCACCAAGCCGCCCGCGACTGCCAGGTGAGCGTCGCCACCCACCCCCGTCCCTACCTCGGCGACATCGCCGAGGCGATCGTGACGGCGCTGCCCGGCCACTGGCGAGCAGACGTCCTGGGCCTGCGCGAGCCGCAGGACCAGCACTACCTGCGGGATTACTTGTGGGAGACCGGGAGCCTCCACACACTTCTGGACACCAAGCCGCTGGGCTTCGCAGCGATCCTCCGCGACGGCGGCGGCACCGAACTGCTGCTGATCGAGCGCCCCTCGGACGGCTCGTACATGGTCGGCGCCCTGACGCCGAGCCCTGATCACCTCCATGCGACAGCCCCGGCCCCGCGCAGCGTGATCGCCTCCGAGGCTCACATCGCCGCCCGGTTCATTGGGTCTCGCCTGCTGCCCGACTACGAGCGGGCCGTGCATCTCTCGCGGCTGCACGAAGTGGAGGAGGACCTGCGCTGGGCGCAGGAGGCGCACGAGCCCGGGACGTATCCCATCACGGAGTCGCAGGCGGCGCTGCACCGGTTCCGCACTCACGCCAGCGCGTTCATCGCCACCCTGCGCAAGGGCCAGTCGCTCTCGGCCGAACAGGCTGTCTTCCTCGACCGCATGGAAGACGGCCTTGCTCTCGACGCACCGGACGACCCGGATTCCAAGGCGCTCGCCGACGCGGAGGCGGTGTGGCGCATCGACGGCGAGGCACTGATCGAGATGGCCCGCGCCGCCACACCCCCGCCCGTCACCCCGGCAGGCCCCAAGGTGCTGCCCACAGCCGTGCCACCCCCGCCAGCGGCCATCACCCCCGCCTCCGCTCCGCGCCGCTGAACCCCGAACGCAGCCATGCCACCGCCACCCCCGTTCCGGAGCACCCCATCACCGACACCGCCGCCGATGACCTCGACACCGCCATCGAAGGACTCCGTACGTTCCGCACGCAGTTCGCTGTGATCCATGCGCGCTTCGAGAGCGTCCGCCCCCGCTCGCCGGGCATCGACCCGGCGCATCCCGCCGATGCGGGCATAGCGCGCGCTACGCGCAGGGCCGGCGCTGAGGCGTTCGAGCGCCACGTATCGCCGCACGCCGACAAGCTGCTGGCCGCCGCGCGCAGCGCGGTGGACGCCATGCCGCCGACCCGGCACCACGCCGCCTGGCGGCTGCTGATCGACGATCTGGCGCACGCCACGGTCGAGATCCAGCGCATCCAGTCCACCCCGGACAGCCAGCCGGAACCGGATGCTTCCGTCGTCCGCGACCTCCAGCTGTGGCCCTATGTCCTGGCGTGGGCCGAGCGCTCCTTCATCATCAGCGACCTCGCCGAACAGCACCGTCCCATGGGGCCGCCGCTGCCGCGTGAGGAGCAGCATCTGTGGACGGACCGTGCGCACGCCGCCTGGCGTCGGGGCGACTTGGACGCTACCGAAGCCTGGTACAGCGCCGACAACGAGCTGATCACCCTGGCCCATCTCGTCGAGCGCGATGATTCGGCCGTGGTCGTGCTGGCTGGTGAACTCGGCAGCGAGCAGATGCGGGTGCTCGGCCGCTACGACACCGAGGACGAGGCCCAACGCGCGTCCCCGCCCCCGGTTCCCGCGGGCGTCCTGCACCCAGACGCCCGCTCCTTCGAACACCGACCCCCCGAACCTGAAGCCCCCGTCGCCGAGCTGATCCGGCAGGTCGACGAGGCGCGACACACCGGTGACGTTTACATGGCCCTGCTGGACGCGACGGAGGACTCCGGCTTCACCCGCGCCCCACTGCCCCGCCTGGCCGAACTCATCGGCCGCGCGGCAAAGTTCGCCGACGCCCTGGAGACGAAGCAGGGCCAGCGCACCGCCGCCCGGCTCTCGGTCCTCGCCAAACAGCTGGACGTACTGCGAAAGGAACTCGAGTCCGCCGCCCAGGACCTCGGCGTGGGCGTGCTGCCCCCGCACCGCACACCGCGCCCCATATTCCACACCTCTCCCGCGCCCCGGGCACTGACCACCACACTGCCGGCCGGGCCGGCCTCGCCCCACGCCCCCGGCTCCGCCCGCCGCCGCTAGCACCCCCGCACTGGGGTGCCTCACCCCAGAAAGCACGCGTTGACCTCCACCACCGGCTCCGGCCCGCTGCTCGCGCAACGGCACGTTGCCCGCTTGCTGCTCGGCACGCTGATCGGCCGCCTGCCAGGCGGCATGGCGCCCGTCGCGATCCTCCTCCTCGTCGCCGACCAGGGCGGATCGCTGAAGACGGGTGGCATGCTGTGCGCGCTGTACGGACTGGCCTCCGCCGTCGGGCAACCGGTCCTGGGCCGGATGGTCGACCGGCGCGGACAGACCCTGGTCACCGCCACGGCGGTCCTGCTCGCCACGGTCTGTCTGCTGGCCCTATCCGCGGTCGACGTCGCCACCCACGTCGGCCCGGCCGCCGGCCTCGTCGCGCTCGCGGGGCTGAGCACGCCGCCCCTTGAGGCCGGGCTGCGGGCCTTGTGGCCCGTGGTCCTGCCCGACGAGGCACGGCACCGGGCCGCACTCGCGCTCGACACCGGCACCCAAGGGCTGATCTACGTCACCAGGCCCCCGCTGGTCGCCGTGCTATCCACGACGACGGGACCGCGCACCGCGATGGAGGTGACCGCCGCGCTCGGCCTGATCGGCGCAATCGTGGTACTGAGCGCCGCACCCTCCCGCCACTGGCGCCCCGCCCCCGCGGCTCAGCCCACCGGGGCACTCGGCCCCCTCGCCCACCCGGGGCTGCGGTGGCTGTTCGTCGCGGTGAGCGGCGTCGGCTTCGCCCTGGGAGCGATGAACGTCTGTGCCGTCGCCCTCGCTGACGACCGCGGAATGGACCTGCTGTCCGGGCTGATCCCAGCCGCGCTATCCACCGGCAGTGTCGTCGGCGGCTTCCTGTACGGGTGGCGCACCTGGCCGGGCACGCCCACCGGGCAACTCCTCTCGGCGGCACTGCTGTTCGCCGTCGGCTGGCTCCCGCTGATGGCGGTCGACGGTCCCATCTCCGCGATCACGCTGACCGCCGTACCCGGTCTGCTGCTCACCTCCGTGATCACCTCCGCATTTCTGACTGTGGATGCCCTCGCTCCGGCCGGCACCACGACGGAGGCATACGCCTGGCTCATCGCCGCGGTCGGCACCGGCCAGGCCGCCGGGACCGCCCTGTCCGGCGCGCTCGCCGAGCGCCCTCCGACCAGCGCGGCCCTTCCCGCTGCCGGCGCGGTGCTCACCTTCACCGTCCTGCTCGCCGCCCGCCGCCACCTCGCCGTCCCCGGCGCCACCGCCCGCCGCCGGGGCCGGCACCGCCGCACACCGGCTCACGCCGCTCGCTAAACACCCCCTACGCTGCAAGGAAATTCACCTATGGCTGTCCGCACATCCTTCGAAGTTGTCCACACCTGTGGACACACCGTGACGCACGATCTGTCCGACCGGCCCGCCGACAAGCGGGCCTCCTTCGCCCGCTGGCTCGCCACCAAGGACTGCACCGACTGCTGGAAGGCCGCCCGCGACAACGACAGCGCCAGCAAGGAGGAGTGGCTCGCCGCCAAGCGTGCCGCCGAGCAGCAGGCCGCCGCCGACTGGGCCGCCCAGTTCGAGATGCCGCCGCTCGAAGGCCCCCAAAAGGCTCTGGACTGGGGCGAGCGCTCCCGCCACCAGCTGGTCACGGCCTCCTACACCGCGCTGGTCACCGAAGGCACCTGGGACGAGGCGGACTGGGCCGCGCTCGAAGAGAAGATCCGCACGATCACCCGGGCCGGGTGGTGGATCGACCAGCGGGACGCCGAAGCAACTGACCTTCCCGAGCTTCTCGACGCCGCCACCGAGGCCGACCGCGGCACGGAGAACCCCTTCCGCTAGTACGGCCGGGCGGGTGCGGGATGCCTTATACCCGACGATCCCCGGTTAGCGAAACCGGGGATCGTCCGGACCATTGTCCTTCCACCGCCACCCCGTGCCGTTCGTGGAAGGACCCCGTTGTGCCCCAAGCCGCCCGCCCGCCATACGTTCCCACCGACATCCTCACGCCCGACAGGGACATGACCCACGGCCACTTCGCGCTGGGCGACCAGGTCGTCATCCTCAAGGGCGTGGCCGGCGGGGAGCTGTGGGGGGATGCCATGACGGTGGTGACCCCGTCCTGGCACACGCCCACCGACGAGGACGGGTGGCGGCTGCGCGACCCCAACGGCGGCCAGCAGACCTTCATCACCGCCCACCCCCGCTACCTGGTCCACCTCTCGCGGCGATGCCCCGACTGCCTGATCTACCTGCGCGCCCTTGAGGACTACCTGATCCCGAAGTTCGCCGACGCGGGCACCGTGATCGACTGCGGCTGGTACTCCACCACCGCGCTGAACCAGCTCGTGCACATCGCAGACGCCCGGGGCGGCCGGTGATCGCGCACATCCGCGCGGCAGAGTTCTTCCCCTCCATCCCGCTCTCCGCAGCCCTGGACCGTCCGATCGCCGAACAGGACGTTTTGGGTGATCTCGTGGTGGCCAGCGCGCCGCTCGACGCCAGCGTCGCCGAGGGCGGCCCGCAGGAGTGGATGTTCGCCGACTGGGAGGAGTACCTCATGGCGCCGCAGAGCCTCCACCCCTACGCTGCCGGGCCGAACGCCAACGGCCCCGAGATCTTCCACATGTCGGTCCGGCTGCACCCCGCCGACCGGGAACTGCACCGGCCGGAGTGGGCGGAGATCGCACAGCGGCTGACCCGCGTTGCCGGCCTCGCACCCGCCGGGGACGAGCACGCCTGCCGGTGGGTCGCCCTGCAGGCCCGGCCCGGCCGACTCGATGTGATCGCCAACCTCATCCGCGACGACGGCGCCTGGGCCCGGCAGCCTTACCCACTCGCCCGGGCGCTCATGGAAGAGTGCCGGCGCATCGAGGCCGACTTGGGTCTCGTGCCCGCCCAGCCCCAAGGCGGGCGCCCGCTGACCGCGGATCTGCCGGCCCAACGCCCCGTGCTGCCAAGAACGGTGGCGGATCAGTCCCCTCTTGCGGTGGCCGCGCAGCTCGCCACGCTGATGTGCCAGCTCGCCGACGAGAACAACGGGCCGATCACCTCGGTGCGAGGTCTGGTCGAGCAGGCCGCCCACCGGCTGGAGGAGCTACCCCACTCCTACGGGCCCGACGCGGCGCACCGCCTGGAGCTGATCGCCCGCCGTCTCTACGGGATTCAGCAGGACCTCGAAGCCACCGCAGCGGACCTGCCCGGAGCCAGCCAGCGCGCCGCCCACGCCACCCGTCCGCCCGCCGCCCCTGGCGCGACGCCCGCCCGCCGCACCCGCTGAACACCGAAGAAAAACCCTGCCCGCCGCCCGCTCTCCCGGCTCCCGCCGGACGGCGGCTCTGACCCCCGCCCCCAAGGAATCCATGCCCGATCCCACCCCTGATCTCGCTTCCTTCGCCATCGCCCTCGCCGACGAACTCCCCGGCAACTGGACCAGCGAGCACCAGACACATACGCAGTACCCGGACCAGTTCGCCCGTGCCGAACACGTCTGGGACATGAACCTGGTCGCCCACGCCATCGCCGAACACGTCCTGGACCAGGACGCCGTCCTCACCCGCGACGACGGCACCCGCCTGTATGTCATCGCGCGCCCCCGCCACGGCGAGGAGTTTTTCGTCGGCGCGATGGCTCCCGCCGGCATCCGCCCGGAAGCCTTCCGCACCGTACGGGAGCCCGACGGCATCGCCGTCCCCGACGATCCGGCCCGGGCCGCCGAGGACATCACCACCGATCTGCTGCCCCGCTACGACAAGGCCCTCGCACAGGTCCACGACAACGCCGCTCGCATGTCCGCGGCCTCGGCCCCCGAACTCGTGGTGATCACCATGACCGGACGGGACTTCCACGTCACCAAGCCCGAGCGGCCCGAGGCCGCCCAGATCCTCACCGACAACGGCTGCATCTACGACCAGGACCAGGACGTCTTCGTGCTGCCCGGCGATGACACCGCCGGGCAGGCCCAGGCCATCCAGCGGGCAGCCGCGCAGCTGGACCGGCTCGGCATCGGCGTCAGCGTGCGGCTCCCGCCGGCCAAGCCCGCCCTGGAGACCGCGCCGGTTCCGGCCCCGGCCCCGACGGCAGCCCCCGCGGCCCGCACTCGATGAGCAGTCCTCGACTACGTGACATCACCGGGGACCCGACATCCGCAATCACCGTCATCCCGCCGCCGCACGCCCGGCAGCCAGCCCGCGCCCAAGGCCCCGAGCTGAGCCGCCCTCGCGGCCCGGCGGTAACCCCACCCGGAGCCGTCGCCCATGACGCTCGCCGACGAGCACGACGTGGACGTGCTGATCTATCACCGCGACGGCACCATCTACGTCGACAGCCGCACCGGCGCCCCCCGAACACCTCCTCGGACTGCTCGACAGCCTCGGTCTCGAACGGCACTGCGCCCCCGAAGAGAACGACGAATGGCATCAAGTCCCCGAGCAGATGGATGAGATCGGCCTGAAGCAGATGGCCGACCGCGCCGTCCCCCTGCTGACCGGAGCCGGATACCGGGTGTCGATCGACACGGTCATCGGCGGCACCGCCTACCGGGCCGCACTCGCCGCCGCATCGCAGAAACCCCCCACTCTCCTCCCTCCCGGTCCGCCAGCCGCACAGGACCAGCGCATGCGCCGCTCCCCATGAACGTCCCACCGGCCGGCCCCGGAAGGGGCCGGCCCTACCACCGAGAAAGTCCGCACATCCCCGCACCCGACCGCATGCCCCCGCCCATCACCGCCAGCCGGAAGCCGCGCCTGGCCGCGGCTCTGTTCCGCCGCTACCTGCGCTCCGTCGTCGTCGGCAGCCGTGAACACCCGATCCTTCTGACCGGCGCCCGGCCGGAGGCCGTTCACAGTGAGGCTCGCCGCCTCGGCCGCCGCCGCTGACCACACTTCTCCCTCGTCCCCAGGAGGCTCATGACCGACCCGTCGTCCTATCCCGTACGCCTCGCCGAGGACATCGCCAGCCTGATCAAGACCCTGGACGACCACCTCGACCAGGCCGCCCCGCGCCAAGCGGCCGAGATCCTTGGCAAAGTCCTCGACACCGAAGACGGCGTCCTGGCCCGGGTCACCGACCTGATCGGCACCGGGTCCCGGTTCGCCCAGCAACAGGCCCACCGCGGGATGCTCCCGCCCGAGGTGTGGCTCGCCATGGGCCGGGCCTCCAACGAACTGGCGAGCGTTGGCATGGACCTTGACGAGCACGCCGGGGCCATCAAGCAGCTCGGGGCACCATCCGCCACGGCGAGTCCCCTGCCGCCCAAGCCGGTTGCCTCCGCCATGGTCGTCAGGAGGAGCCGGTGAAGAAGCAGCAGTGGACCGGCTGGGGCGCCGGCGTCCCACAGGCCGAGCAGCACTACCTGGTGGAGCCCCGCTATCTCGCCGGTGGCGGAGATCTCCGCCACGTCGCCGACTTCCTGCGTGCCTCCGGCTGGACGGACAAGTCCAAGACCGGTGGTCCGCTGGTCTTCGACAGCCCGGACAAGTCCGTCCGCATCGGGTACGACCCGTTCATCCAGCCCGGCGGGTGGACGATCTCCGGTAAGGCCACCCCGGGCCAGGAAGCCTGGCACGCGACCTTCGGCCGCCAGACCCCCGTGGAGATCGTCGCCGGATTCACCGACGCCCTCACCCGGCCCCGCTCCGCGCACGCGCCCAACGTGTGGGCGCCGCTGCAGGAGCAGCGCTGGAAGACCGAGCAGGGCCAGCACTTCACCGCCATGAGTCCCGACGGCGGTGCCTGGGTCCAGTTCCACCAGTCCCAGCCCGGCGAGGCGGTGTGGTGGGCCGGGGCCCGCAACGAGCACGGACGGATCTGGGACGCCACCTTCACCGCGTCCACGCCGATGCACCTCATCGAGTCGTTCAGCGCCGCGCTGGCCGACCCGCAGCAGGTCATGCGCCCGCGCGGCCACGTGCCGCCGTCCACTCGCATCCGCACCACGTCGGTGTCGGTGCGGCCCGATGAGCTGTCCGCCTGGCAGCAGGCCCGCGTCCGGGCTGCTCGCGCCGCCACCTGGGCTCGCAACTCCTGGGCCACCACCCGGCCCCGCCGCCAGACACCCGCCGCCGGCCCGTTCGCCCAGGCAGGCTCCCGCGCCCGCCGCTGACCGCCCCTCCACCGTTCCCCTCCTCGCACCGAAAGCACTCTGACTTGCCCCACCACGCCCCTGATGCCCCTGCCCCCGACCAGATCCGTGAGGCCACGAGCACTCTCGCCGGCCTCGCGGCCTACCTCCGTACGCATCCTCCGCTCGATGACGTGCTGCCGCTGCTCGCGCCGCTGCTCGACGAGGACGACGGCGTCCCGATGCTGCTCGGCGATGCCCTGCGCTGCACCGAGCACCTCATCGGCCAGCAGGCCGCATACCCCGTGAGTGACGAGACCCGCCTGCTCATGAAAGCCTTCCGCGAAGCCGCCCAGGAGTTCACGGACTGGCACATCCTGCACTGGGATGTGCAGCGACTGCGTACGCAGACCGGCGCTCCGGGGCGATGACCGACCCCTACCTGCCCACCCGCGCCAACTCCCCGCACGACACCATCTGGTTCGAGACCCAGCCCCGTCACCTGGCCGGACGCGGCGACCCGAGGCACATCACCGAGGCGCTGCGGGCCGCGGGCTGGGCGAACCGCTCCGACCCAGCCTTCCCCCACGTCCTGCTGGTCAGCCCCGACCACCGGCACAGCGTGGTGCTGGAGCCCGACCCCGAGCCCTGCGGGGCATGGTGGCGTATCCGCGGCCAGGAAGAGGACGGCCGGCGCTGGTACACCGAGTTCGGCGCGCACACCCCCGTGGAGATCCTCGCCCCCCTCACCGACGCCCTGCTCGAGCCCGCTCCCGAGCAGACGCCGCCGATCTGGTCGCCGCTGACCGCGGCGGGCTGGTCGTACGAGCGCGACGTACACGGCAACGAGACCGCCCGCCACCCCGATGGCATCCTCAGCCTGGAGCGGTGGTCCGTCGAGCCGGGTGAGACCTTCCACTGGCGGGCCCAGGCAGCCCTGCCAGGCGGCGGCGGTGGCTTCGAGCGCATCTGGCACGCCTACCTCGACGACCAGATGCCGCCCCATCTGATCGCCGCGTTCACCACCGCTCTGGCCAGTGGCGAGCCCGTCCAGCGCGGCATGTACGACGTTCCGCACTCCCACCTGGTCACCCAGGAGCAGCGCGGTCCGCAGGGCGAGCAGCTCGCCGCCGCACACGAAGTGCGCCTCAAGGCCATCCGGGCCGCTGCGCGCAAGGCCCGCCGCAAGACCGCGCTCACCACGGGCCGGCCCGCACCCCTGCCTGCACCGGCCGCTCCCGCCCCCGGCCGGGTCCGCTGACGAGCCGGGCGGCACTCCCGCCCGGCTCACCCCCCTGTTCCATCCTTCGTCTGAGAGCGCTCTTGTCCCCAACCGCCCCCACCAACAGCCCGGATGAGATCCACCGCGAGCGCCTGCACCAGCTCGCCCTCTTTCTGCGCGAGAGCGAGCAGATCCTCGCCGACTTCGACGCCTGGCGAGAGGAGCACAGCGACCTCCACGGCTGGCCCCTGGACGACGACGAGCACAGCCGTCGTGCCGTCAAACGCGACGCGGACACCTGGCGGTCCTTCAACCGCGTCCGGTCCTTCGCCAAGGACCTGCTGGCCACCGCCGAAATCCAGGTGCAGCAGCTCAACCCCGCGCACATCCAGTCCCGCTGGCCCTGGCAGCTCGGCGTCCTCGATCACGCCCTCAAGCAGCTCGGCGCCCTGCAGCAGCAATGGCTCGAAGCCCGTGACGCGCTGCCCCCGACCGCCCGGCCGGGCACCTTCGCGTACGACGACGCGCTCGCCGAACGCAACGAGGAAGCCTGGTCCTACCTCGACGACTGGGCCAGCCACGGCAAGGCCATCCTCGAAATCCAGGCCGTCGCCCAGGACCTCCCACCGCGCTCACCCGCCCTGACCTCAGCCACGACGCACGCACGCCCGGCGGCTGTCGCCGCGGCGCCCTCCTCCGGGGCCCGGAGGTGACCGGCGTGGCGCACGACATCGACATCGCGCTGGTCGCACCCCGTTACCTCGCCGGCCCCGGCGACCCGGCCTGGGTCACCGTCCCACTCCACCGCGCCTGCCGCTGGAGCACCGCCGAGGATCCGCTCGTGCCCCGGGTCATCCTGACCAGCCCCGACCAGCTCGCCCAACTGCGCATCGCCCCGGATCCGGACCCGGCCGAGCCGTGGTGGACCCTGCGCCACGCGCACCACGGCGACCAGCGGGCCTGGTCGGTCACCTTCGACGCCCAGACTCCGGTCGAGATCATCGCCGCGGTCACCGACGCCCTCACCGCCCCACCGCACCGCCGGCCACGCCCGGCGACCCTTACGAGACGCTGCGCGCGGCGGGCTGGCACGCTCCCCGCCACCACGACGATCGTACGTCGACCGCGGGCATGACCTCGCCCGACGGCCTGGCCTGCGTCGACCGCCTCGTCCGCGAAGACGGCCGCACCGAGAACTGGTTCGTCGAGACGTCCGTCCCTCACCTGCCCACGCTCTGGCGCGCTTACCTGGACGGCAACACCCCGCCTCACCTGGTCGCCGCCCTCTTCGGGGCACTGGCCGACGAAACGCCCCTGGTCCGCGAACCGCACCGCGTCCCGCACCTGGCGGCCACGCACGGCCGCACCAGCACGGGCCGGGTGAGCGCCGACACCGTTGCCTTCGCGCTGGAGCACCGCACCACCGCCCTCGCCCAGCGCTACACCCCGACACCACCAGCCACGCCGCCCTGCGGACCGCACGTACCCAAGCCGCGCCGGGCCCGCTGACCGGCCCCAACCCCCCTCTGGAACTGCCCTCTTGCCCCAGCCTTCCTCCCCCCAGTCCACCGACGCCACGGACATCGCCTTCAAGATCCTTCTTGGGGCCATCGCCGTCGCGGTCCCCCTGTCCAACCTCGCCTGGCTCGGCGGCCAGATCACCGCCTGGGCCACCGGCTCCGGGCCCGGCGCCCCCTACCAGCCCGTCCAGGCCCTGCTGCATCCCGATCAGCTCTGGCCCGACCTGGGAGAAACGTCCCTGCTGATCGGTACCCGCATCCTGCCCGGCGCCGTCATGCTCGCGCTCGGCATCACCGCCGCCGTTCTGGTCAAGCGCCACACGGGCGGCAGCGGCGGGCGCAAGAAGCGCATCGACGGCATGGCCAAGCAAAAGGACATCGAGCCCCTGATGGCCAAGGCCATCGAGGCGAAGGCACGCTCCCTGCGCCCCAGCCTGAAGGACGCCAAGCACATCGAAGCCAAGGACACCGGCATCCTCCTCGGCAATCTCCAGGGAACCCGGGCGGAAGTTCGCATGGGGTACGAGGACGTTGCCGTCGCGATCATGGCGCCGCGCTCCGGCAAGACCACATCCCTGGCGATCCCTTCCATCCTCAACGCACCCGGCCCCGTACTCCTGACCTCCAACAAGGCGGCCGGCGACGCCTTCACCGCGACGATCGACGCCCGAGCGAAGGTCGGCCGGACCTGGTCGATGGACCCGCAGCAGATCGCCCACGCCAAACGTGAGATGTGGTGGAACCCCCTCGCCACCGCCAAGACTCTCGACGGAGCAGGTCGTCTCGCCTCGCACTTCCTCGCCGCGAGCGTGGACGCCTCCCAGCAGGGCGACTTCTGGTCCAAGGCCGGATCGAACATCCTCTCCCAGCTCTTTCTGGCCGCCGCTCTCGACGAGCGCCCCATCACCGACGTGATGCAGTGGCTGGCCTTCCCCGCCGACCGCACCCCGCTCGACATCCTGCGCGACCACGGCTTCACCGCGGTCGCCGCCCAGCTCAAGGGCACCGTCGAGGGGCCGCCGGAAACACGAGACGGCATCTACGAGACCGCCCGACAGTACGCCGCCGCTCTGCTGAACTCGGAGATCGCCGCGTGGGTAACCCCGCAGAAGGACGTCGAGGAGTTCCGGCCTGAGGAGTTCGTCACCTCCACCGACACCTTGTACCTGCTGTCGAAGGACGGCGGAGGCGGCGCCTCGGCGCTCATCGCCGCGTGCGCGGACGCCGTGATGCGGGCCGCGACCGCCCAGGCCGAGCGCGCCGGCGGACGACTGGACCCGCCGATGCTCGCGATCCTCGACGAGGCCGCCAACGTGTGCAAGATCAGCGATCTTCCGGACCTGTACTCCCACCTCGGCAGCCGCGGGATCATCCCCATCACAATCCTGCAGTCCTACCGCCAGGGTCAGAAAGTCTGGGGAGACGCCGGCATGGACGCCATGTGGTCCGCTTCCACCATCAAGGTCATCGGCTCCGGCATCGACGACCCTGACTTCGCCGACAAGCTCAGCAGGCTGATCGGCGACCACGACGTGGAGACGAAGTCGACCTCGATCTCCGACTCGGGGAAGTCCACCTCGGTGTCAATGCGGCAAGAACGGATCATGGCCGCCGATGCCATCCGCGCCCTGCCCAAGGGCACCGCCCTCTGCCTCGCCACCGGCATGCGCGTCGCGATGCTCGACCTGCGCCCCTGGTACCTCGAGCCCGGCGCCGACGAGCTGTCCGCCGCCTCCAAGCGCGCCTCGGACGGCATCACCGAACGAGCCGTCGCCAAGGCCGCCCCCAAGCAGTCCGACTTCGGCCCCGCCGCGTAGGGCTCGCCCCTCGCCCTCGATCCGCCCGGCGTCCCCACCATCTCTTTCCCCTCTGCGCGCCAAGCATCAACCCCCTGGAACCTCCTATGCCGCACATCCACGACGTCCCCGACGACTGGAACCCCCGCCACCGCTGCTGCCTCGAATGCGGCAACCGCGACCCCGAGGTCACGCTGCGGGCCATCACCCACCTCACAACGAACCAGCAGGCTCTCGCCTGTACCCGGCATATCGCGGAGGTGACCGCGGTCCTCAATTCCTTTGCGGCAGCGCCGCGAACTCCAGCCGAGCAGTCGCCGCCGCTCGCCGTCGCACCAGCGCAGTCCTCCGCGCCCGCCCCTCGACACCGCTCTCGGCCATGACCCAGCCACCCGCCGAGGCGCTGCTGTTCGAGGTGCCCCCACCACCGACGCCCACCGAGCGTCTGCTCGCCCTCGCCGACCGCTACACCCAGCACAACGACACGCTCGACCTCCTGCTCACCGAGAGCGCCGAGCCCGTTCCGGCTTCGCACGTAGAGGCTGCGCAGGGCCTGGTGACCGAGACTCTCGCCGCGATCAAGGCCCTTCACGACGAACGGCTCTATGCGAGCGCCGAGTTGTCCGACGCCGTTGTCCGGCTCAAGCAGCTCGCCTACCTGAGCACGGCCTCCGCGGGGCATGGCCCTCAGATGGCGCGTGAGCTGACCGCTCTGGCCCCCGAAGCCGTCCTGGACAGTGCGACGCGGGTTGCCGGGGAGATACGGCGACGGCACTGGAGCAGCGCCGCACCGCCCGATAAATCGCTCTCCGCCGCGCAGCACACGGCTCTGCACGAGATCGTCCGTGGCCACGTCGTGGTCACGGGCTCTGCCGAGCGGCAGTACGTCCACCACCGCACGGCACGCGTGCTGATCAGCACGGTGCGGTCCCTGGAGTCCAAGGGCCTGATCGCGCGCAAGGCCAGGTCGGCCTCGCCCGCATACATCGGGGGACCACCGCAGGACCGTGTGCACCTCACCCCCGCCGGCGTCACGGTCCTGGCCACCGTCCTCGCCCTGCCCCCAGCCACCCCAGCGGGCCGCTCGCCCCGGCCCACGCCCCGTACGCAGACCGCCGCCCGAGGCCGCTGATCCCCTCCCGGAGCTCCATGCCCCCGCTCGACCTGAACGAACAGACGCAACAACTCTGCTTCCTGGCCCGGGGATTCGAGGAACTGCACGACCGCGGGCGCGACCTCTCCTACGCCCCCGGCACCGACGCACTGCGCTGCGTCAGGCCCAGGAACTGACCGCGACCGTGCTCGGGCACCTGACGGCCCTGGACAACAGTGCCTACACCAGCCTCACTGGCAGCCGAGCCGGCTTGGAGGCCCTGTCCGCCACCGTCGCCGGCGCATCCCTGGCCTGCACCGACCTCGCCGAGGCCCTCTCCGCCAACCCGTACGAGGGAGCGCCCTTCGACGGGCAGTCGGCCGACGACGCCCAGGTCCGCGCGGCGCGCCACTCCGAGGCCATCCCCCGTATGAACAGCCACCTCAAGGACGCTGCGCTGCAGCTCGACGTGGGGGCGACCGCCTGCCACTACCTCGCCACCAGCATCAGCAACAGCGTGCCAGCCGCCGCACCCCTCCCACCGCATGCCGCCGGGCACCAGGCCCTGCCCCGGCTGAACGAAACCCAGCACGCGGCGCTGAAGGCCCTGGCTCAGGGCGGCGGGCAGCTCTGTGAGGGGGCCCGAAAGGGGGTCGCCCGCGTCATCGCCAAGAACGGCTCGCGCATTCCCGTCGCCACCTTCCGGGCCCTGGCCAAGCGCGGCCTGGTCACCGCGGAAACCGGCAAGTCCTTGCTCGTCGGCCAGGGGATCACAGTCACCGAGCAGGGGCAGCGTGCCCTGGCCCAGCACCGCCCTGCTCCTGTGCCCACCGTGGCGGCTGCGCCCGCGGCCACGACATCCGCGATGCCGCGCGCCCACCGATAGCGGGCGGCGTCCGCGGCCCTGAGCCTCCTCCTTTCCCCGCCCCATCCTCAAGGACGCACCATTTCCCAATCTCCCACCTTTACATGCATTTCTCTAGGTGCTGGAGTTCAATCCAGTGCCATGCTCGCCCTGTCCGCCAAGGGCATCCTCCCCAGGGTCGATTACGCAATATTTGCCGATACCGGCTGGGAACCGCAGGCCGTTTATCGGCACCTCGACCGACTGGAGCGCGACATTGCTGCACCGGCCGGAATACCCGTTCTGCGCGTCTCCTCTGGGAACATCAGAAAGGACGCACTCGACCCGAATCACCGCTTCGCATCGATGCCGCTCTACATCCTGAACAAGGATGGCAAGCCTGGCATGACCAGGCGCCAATGTACTGGCGAGTATAAAATCAAGCCCCTGAAAAAGAAGGTGCGCGAACTCCTCGGGTACCCCTATCCGGCTCGCATCCCGAGAGACGTCTACGTGGAACAGTGGGTCGGCATTTCGACCGACGAATTCCACCGCGCCAAGGACTCGGATGTCAAATACATGCGGAACCGCCATCCGCTCATTGATATGGGCTGGTCAAGAGCCGACTGCGTGAGGTACTTGACGTCACTCGGGCTGGCGGACACCCCAAAATCGAGCTGCCTTGGGTGCCCATTTCACGGAAACGCGCAGTGGAGATCCATACGGGACTCCTCGCCGCAGGAGTGGGCGGATGTGGTGGCCTTCGACGCGGCCATCCGGAAGGGAAATGCGCGCGCCAACGCAACCGGGAACCGCCTGCTGGGCGAGGCATTCCTCCACCGCTCGCGCGTGCCTCTCGACCAGGCGCCGATCGACCACGTCACCGCCGCCGAATGGGCCGCCCTGCAGCAGGAACTCGGCAACAGCGAAGCAGACGCCCAGGAACTGGAAGACGGCGTTATCGACGGCTGCTCCCCATGGGCCTGCCGCGGTGAAGTCGAGCCGGCCCAGAACGACTTCGGGCTGGCCTCTTGATACTTGATTTGTTCGCTGGTCCGGGGGGCTGGAGCCATGCCCTGACCGTGCTCGGTGCACGGGACGTGGGCCTGGAATGGGACGAATGGGCTTGCAAAACCCGTGCAGCGGCGGGGCAGTTGACGATCCGCACCGACGTCGCGGCCTATCCCGTCTGGCCGTTCCTCGGCAGGACCACCGGGCTGATCGCGAGCCCGCCTTGCCAGGCGTGGTCGATGGCCGGCAAACGCCTCGGGCTCGTCGACCAGCCCCTGGTGCACCAGGCCGTCACCGATCTCGCCCAGGGCCTGGACACCCGCGAACAACTCCTTGCCGCCTGCCGCGACGAACGCTCGCTCCTCGCCGCCGAACCCATGCGCTACCTGCACGCCCTGAACTCGGCAGGCGAGCCGGAGTGGGTAGCCATGGAGGAGGTCCCCGACGTCCTGCCCCTGTGGAAGCAGTACGCCGCCGTACTGCGTACCTGGGGGTTCTCGGTGTGGACCGGGATCCTCAACGCGGCCGACTTCGGCGTCCCCCAGACCCGCCGTCGTGCGATCCTCCTCGCCTCCCGCGTCCGTATCGCCGAGCCGCCACCGCCCACGCACGCCCAGATCGCCGAGCCCGAATCGCTGTTCGGTCCCGGCCGCGCACGGTGGGTGTCGATGGCCGAAGCCCTGGGCTGGGGCAGGACCGACGGCCCAGTCCCCACCGTGTGTGCCGGCGGCGGACCAGGGGGCGGCCCCGAGCCCTTCCCCTCCGGCTCCCGCAAGACCCTCACCGACGCCCGCGACCGCGGTACATGGAAACCGCCGCATCCGGTGGTGCCGCAGCCCCGCCGCGAAGGGGCGGGCTGGGCCGCGCGGCACGGAACGCGGAAGAACCGGTCCGCCGACACACCCACCCCGACGTTCACCGCTGAAACACATCGATGGTCGTGGTCCCTGCGCAACAACAACCAGGCCAACGCCACCGTCCGCACGATCGATGAGCCGGCCGGGACCCTGTTCTTCGGCCACCGGGCCAACGAATGCGTGTGGCAGGCCGAGCCGACCGCCTCCACACCCCCGGGCGCCGTCCCGCCCCCGGGCCCGATCCGGATCACCGCCGCCGAGGCCGGGATCCTGCAGACCTTCCCCGCCGATTACCCCTGGCAGGGCAACAAGGGCCAGATCTTCAGCCAGGTCGGCAACGCGGTCCCGCCCCGGCTCGCAGCCCACCTGCTGGCACCGCACCTCGGCAAGACCCTCACCCCCGACGACTTCACCCTGGCCGCTTAATGCCCCCTCCCTCCGCCTCCGACGAGCACGACGACCTCGACGGCCTTCCACCGCCCCCACCCGTGCACTACGCCGAACAGTCCCTGCTCGGCGCAGTCCTGCTGGATCCCCACCGCCTCGACGAGATCGGACCGCTGGATCCGGGCCACTTCTCCAACCACGCTCACGGCGAACTCTTCCGCGCCATGCGCGCGGCACCGGCCCCCGACCCAGAGCAGCACCGCGCGAGCCCGGCCTGGCTGAACACCGTCCTGGACGCGGCCCGCCCCCACGCCCCCGGGCTGACCGCCTCCTACCTGCACACCCTCATCCAGGTCTGCCCCTGGCCCAAGCATGCGGCCACGTACGCCCGGATGATCCGCGCCGACCACGCCCGCCGCAGCCTGCGCATCCACGCCGGACGCCTGGCCCAGACCGCAGTGGACACCACCCTGCCCCACCGCGCGAAGGCCACCGTCCAGCAGGCCGACGCCCTCACCCGGTTCCTGGACGACCTCTCCGGCCGCTTCGCCCCACACCCCGGCTCCCTGCCACGCACCTCGCTACCGCCGGCACCCGCCAGGGACACCAGCGAGGAAGCCCTCGACGAGGAACGCCTCCTGATCGCCACCGCGACCGCGCATCCCGCCGAGACCAGCCAGATGCGCTGGCTCGTGCCCGAGGACTTCGCGCTGCCCCTGCACGCGGCGCTGTGGCAGTGCCTCACCGCGCTTACGCACCGCGGCAATGCCGTCGACCCGATCACCGTGCTCTGGGAAGCCCAGCACCGCGGCCTGCTCGCGCACGACATCACCCCCGCGGACCTGCTGGCCCTGGTCTCCACGCCGGTCGGCTCACCCGAGCACTGGGGCGAGAAGGTCCTTCAGCGCGCTCTGCTCTCCCGTGCGCAGACCGTCGCCGCCCGAATCGCCGCCCTCACCGACGACCCGGCCAACAGCCCCCACCAGCTGATCACCGGCAGCCGGCGGGCCCTAGCCGAGCTGACCGCCGTGCGCTCCCGCTGGCAACAGGCCACCAGCCCGGCCACGCCGCGCACCGCGCGCCCGGCCCGCACTCCGGCTGCCCCTCGTGCCGGGCCGCCACCGCGGACCGCGCCAGCCCCCGTCCGCGCCACCCGCTAGAACCCCCGGGTCCGGGCCGACCTCCGTTTCGGCCCGGACCGGCGAAACGAGCCCCTTATGTCCGACACCACGCCCGACGCGCACGTTCACCTCGCCCTGCACCCCCAGCACCCCAGCGCCGTCGTCGCTACCCTCACCGGCAGCACGCTGCACACCGCCCGCGCCACCCTCGCCTTGGAAGGCTTCCGGCCGGTCAGCGACGACACGATGCTCCTCGTCCGTATCGACCACGAAGAGCCGTACTACGCCAACATCACCGCCAACCTCCTGCGCGACGCCGGCACCCCCGTCGACATCACCGACCAGCTGCAGGAGGAGATCGACACTGAGTGGACCTGGGCCAACCACCCGATGACGTGGCTCGACCGCGACGGCATCCGGCTCGTATCCGCCGAAGCCCAGAAGATCCACGACGACATCGCCTCCGGCCTCCTCACCATCCACCTCCACGCCCACGACGGACACACGACCGTCGCCGTGGGGACCTATCAGCACGCCGACAGCGTCCACCTCCACGGCGAGGACCACCTGCGGGTCGTCAGCCGCTCCTACGACACCCCAGGCGAAGCCATCGCCGACTTCGAGCGCCTGCACGGCGATGCCGTCCGCCCCGGCCCGCCGCCGCCCACCGACACCGAACGGCAGGCGGCCCAGGCCCTCGCCAGCATGTCGACACCGAGGGCGGCCGGCGCCGCTGACGCGCCAGCGGCGAAAGCGGAGTTGGTGCCGGTGTACGCAGCCGACCCCGGCGATCACGAGGCACTGCTGGACAAGTTCCTCAAGGAACACGGTGAGTGGGAAAAGTACAGGACCTGGGAGGACTCCACGACCGTGGCGAATCACGAGTCCCTGACCCTGCGTGCAGTCTTCGACCACGAGGCCGACGGCCGCGAGACAAAGTGGACCTTCGCGGCCTACGAGACGCCGGTCAGCGAACGGCTCTGGCACGGCACAGCCACCGCCTCCACGCCGGCCGCGATCGTGAGCGCTCTGCTGGACGCGGTAGCCGCCGAGAACGCCTGGGGCCGTGGTCTCTCCAGCAGCATCACCGAGACCGCCATCACCCAGGCGACCAGCCCGCTCGCCGACGCGGACTGGAAGCACACCGTCGACGGACGCTACATCACCTGGGAAGCTCCCGGTGCCCAGGCAGGCGGCGTGCAGTTCGACGCCTTCGCCGCCCAGAGGGCCGACAGCCCATTGCCCACATGGATCATCTGGGGCGGCCACGCCGTCCACCAGCCCACCTGGGCACTGCATCTGTCCGCGAAGGCCCCGGCCGACCTGGTGCAGTACATCGCCTTCGAGATGGCCGAGGGCCAGGGCACCCGCCTCGTACTTCCAGCCTCACCTGACGCTTCGGCGCTCCGCACGACACCGGTGCCCGCTCCGGTAGCCGTACCGCCCCCGGCAGCGCACCTTCCCGGGCGAAGTCGGTGAACCCCTCCCTGGCCCCTGTGCAGCATCAGCAGGGCGATACATAGCAGAGGATCCCCGGTTAGCGAAACCGGGGATCCTCCGCACCATTAGTGGTCCACCGCCACTTCCTGCCCGTCACGTCGAAAGGCAGCATCACGACGACAGCCCACAACTCCACACTCCGCTCGCACCGGCGCCGCTACGAAGATCTCTAGCCCGCGGTGTAGCTGAGGCGGAGAAGGTCTCCAGCGCGCTCCAGGTCCCGCTCCGTACGCAGCTGCAGCTCCAGGTCCCCCGTGCCGTGGTGGCCGAGGCCCGTCACGTCCCGGGTGAAGCCGGGGACGAGGTCAACCTCCTTCGGGTCGGCCTTGAGGTAGACGAGGATCTTGGTCTGCTGCGGCGGGCAGACGCTGGCGAAGTTCCGCAGCCGCCGGTAGGCGCGGTACTGCTTGCGCTGCACCCGGGTAACGCCGTCACCGAGTCCGACCAGTGCCTCGTCGACCGCCTGGGCCAGCTCAGCCATCGCACCGCCCTGCTTCCCGGCCGGCGGCGCCCCGGCCGTACGCCGGCGTACCCGCTTGGCCTCGGCCGAGTGCCCGGTGACCGAGGCCACGGTCTCAAGGCCGAAGTGATCGCTGCCGAAGTACCGGTAGCGGACCAGGTCGATCGAGCGCCGGTGCTCGCGCACGGCGTGCGCGTCGTAGCGGGTGAAGTCGCCGGCCACGCAGATCAGCCTCGGTGCGCTCCACAGGATCTGGGACGCGGCCGTCACCCCGAGCCGGTCGCGGACCAGGTTCCGGAAGGCGTCCTTGTGGTTCGTCAGCCAGGCCATGTAGTAGAGGCCCTGGTTGATGACGCCTGCGTCGGTGCCGCGCTTGTACTCGATGATCACGGGTGCCCCGTTCTCGTCGATGCCCAGCGAGTCGATGCGTCCGCCGTCGACGCAGTCGATGACGTACTCGCTCGCGAGGAACGTGACGCCCAGCATCTCCTCCATGTGCGCCTCGACGAGGTCCTGCACATCCGCCTCGACCGCAGCAAGACGCGGCGTGACCTCGGTCACGCCGCCTTTCGTGTTGAACAGCTTCAGGCCCGACACCTTCCCCTCCTCGGCTCGGAGATCATCAACGCCGATGAGGTGCAGGATTGTTTCCGCGAAGGTCTTCGGGGGCGTGAAGATGGTGTGAGATCCTACGTACGGCCTGGCCGGAGGCCGCTCGCGTCCCCCGGCCGCCAGGGATCTACGATTCCCCCATGTGTCCCCCGGGCCCCGGGGGGCAGCGCTAGGAAGCTGCGTTTACGCAGGTCAGCCCCCGTAGCTCAGTGGATAGAGCACGTGCCTTCTAAGCGCTTGGCCGCAGGTTCGAGTCCTGCCGGGGGCGCCACAGTGCCGCTGTGTCAGGCGGTCGGCCGTCGCTGGACCCGGCCGCCGCCACTGCCCCTTCGGCGAGAGGGACCGCCGCCGTGCGACTGCGCTGTGCCGTACTGGACGACTACCAGCGGGTGGCGACCCAGGTCGCCGACTGGTCGCCGGTGGCCGATGCCGTGGACGTCGTCGTGCACGACACCCACTACCCGGACGAGGACGCCCTCGCCGCGGCGCTCGCCGACGTCGACATCGTGGTCACGCTGCGCGAACGCGTGCCGTTCCCCGGCTCGTTGATCGCCCGGCTGCCCCGGCTGCAACTCATCGTCGCCTCCGGCATGCGCAACAGCGTGATCGACTACGCCGCAGCCGACGCGCACGGCGTCACCGTCTGCGGTACGGCCTCCTCCTCGACCCCGCCCGTGGAGCTGACCTGGGCCCTGCTGCTGGGCCTCGCCCGCGGCATCGTCCCGGAGGCCACGGGAGTGCGTGAGGGCGGCCCCTGGCAGCAGACGCTCGGCGCCGACCTGCACGGCCGCCGGCTCGGGCTGCTGGGCCTGGGCAGGATCGGCAGCCGGGTGGCACGGGTCGGCCTGGCCTTCGGCATGGAGGTGAGCGCCTGGAGCCAGAACCTCACCCGGGAGCGCACCGACGAGGCCGGCGTCGAGCTGGCTCCCTCGAAGGAAGCGCTCCTGCGGACCGCCGACTTCGTCTCCGTCCACCTGGCCCTGGGCGAGCGCACCCGCGGCCTGCTCGGCCCCGCCGAACTGGCCCTGCTCAAGCCGTCCGCCTACCTGGTCAACACCTCGCGGGCGGCGATCGTCGACCAGGAGGCGCTGCTGACCGCGCTGCACGAGGGCCGGATCGCCGGGGCGGGCGTGGACGTCTTCGACACCGAGCCGCTGCCCGCGGACCACCCGATGCGCACCGCGCCGCGCCTGCTCGCGACACCGCACCTGGGCTACGTGTCCCGCGCCAACTACGCCACCTACTACGGCCAGGCCGTCGAGGCGATCCGGGCCCACCTCGCGGGCACCCCCGTACGGCGCCTTCCCGTGCCCGCCGCCCCGGGCCCCCCGGCTTCCGCCCCCGCGTAGGGACGGGGGCAAGGCGCCGCGCCCCCGCGCAGGGACCGGGCTCTCAGGCCGTGCCCGCCCGGACGGAGTCCGCCGGGCGGACGTAGACGCCCTCGCTCCGGCGCAGGTGGCCGAGGTCCACCAGGTGGCGCCGGAGCGTCACATGGTCGACCTCCCCGTCCTCGCACCAGGCGCGCAGCTTCTCGTCGACGGTGCGTTCCGGGTACTCCACGCCGGGTGCGAAGGTCTGCTCGGCGATGTACCGCAGCACCACCTTCTTGCGCGTCCAGCGGGCCGGCAGCCGGACCAGCCGGCCGTCCCTGACGAAGGTCCGCACGACGATGGCGGCCGGGCCGTCGTCCCCCTCGGCGGCGAGGTCACCGGCCGCCCCCGGCGCCGGCCGGCCCGCGCGGGCCAGCTCACGGAAGCGCTCGTGGGCGACGACGAGCAGGCCGTCCGCGCCGGACGCGACCACGCCCTGGTCCCGCAGTCGGCGCAGCGCACCGGCCGCCTCCTTCGCGGAGAGGCCGGCCACCCGGGCCACACCTGCGGCATCGCCCGCACCCAGCGCCACGGCGGCGAAGGCCCGCACCCGGCTCTCCTCGGCGAAGAGGGCGGGCAGCGCGGCCAGTGCGGTCGACGGGGACGGTGCGGACGGCCCGGAAGCCCTGGCGGACGAGTCGGATCGGTCGTTCGACATGCCGGGAGGCTAGTGGACGCACCGGCGCGAGCGGGAACGGTTTTCCGGCCGCCGCCGTCACCGCCGGGACCCGCACCGCCGGGACCCGCACCGGCGCCGGCACACGGGGACCGGCACCGCACCTCGCGCTCAAAAAGGGTGATCCACGCATTCCCCCCGTGACCGGCCGCGCCCGGGGGCGTTGAACCGGCAGTGCGGCGGCGCGTCCTGCCGCCGCGCTCCCCGAGTCAGAAGGAGAACGTGATGTCTCGCATCGCGAAGGCCGCCGGAGTCGCCCTCGGTGCCGGTGCCGTGGCGCTCAGCGGTGCCGGCCTGGCCATGGCGGACGCGGGCGCGCAGGGTGCGGCCGTCGGCTCGCCCGGTGTCGCCTCCGGCAACGTCGTCCAGGTCCCGGTGAACGTGCCGGTCAACGTCTGCGGCAACACCATCAACGTGATCGGGCTGCTGAACCCGGCCTTCGGCAACGCCTGCGTGAACGACGGCGGCCACGAGGGCCACGGCGGCGGCTACGGCGGCTGAGAGCCCCAGACACCCCAGGAGCTCCCAAGAGCTCCAGGAGCCCCGGCCTTCCCGGCCGGGGCTCCTGCCTTGTCCGGGGACGTACCCGGGCGCGGGCCGGGCCCAGACCCGGGCCGGACCGGACCGGTGACGGCCGCTCTCAGGCGGACCGGGAACGGCCGCTCTCAGGCGTACCGGTAGATCCGGCCCACGTCCTCCAGCTCGTCCGGCGTCACGTCCCACGGCGGCAGCTTCTCGTGCCGCGCGACGATCCGCCCGCGCTGCGCGCTGCCCCGGCCGGGCGGCTCGGCGGGCAGGTAGCGGGCGCCGCGGTGCCGGGCCTGCCAGCGGGTCCACTGGAGGTCGATGAAGGCGTGGTGGAGCCAGAACACCGGGTCGTTGACGGAGGCGCCGCCGACCATGGCCCCGCCGACCCAGCGGTGCACCCGGTTGTGGTTGTGCCAGGAGGCGCTGCCGCGGCCGGCCCCCCAGCCCTCCAGCTTGTTGCGGAAACCCTTGCGGACCGTGGAGTCGTAGGGCGAGGTGTCGTACTTCGGGTCGTCCAGCGCCCACTCCAGGTCGCTCCTGGTGGGCAGGTCGAGGGGGTTGCCGGCGCGTCCCAGGTCCCGCGTGAGGTACTTGGTGTCGGTGACGTTCACCTTGATGGTCCAGTTGCCCCCGGCGTGGGCGAAGGGGCCGGTGGTGACGCGGTGGTCGGACCGCCGCCCGGTGCCGCCCAGCAGATCGTCGGTCCAGGGCGTCGACTTGGCGCTGCGGTCCTTCGTCCAGTCCCAGTACGGCACGGTGACCGACGAGTCGACGCGGCGCAGCGCCTCCTCCAGGTCCAGCAGGAACCGGCGGTGCCACGGCAGGAAGGACGGCGCCATGTGGGCCGTACGCAGTCCGTTGTCGCCGTCGGAGACGTAGTACTCGATGTGGGTGCGCACGAACTCGTCGTACTCGCCGCGTCGTTTGACCTCCAGCAGAGCGTTGACGAACCGCCGCTTCTCGCTGCGGGTCAGCGTGCTGACGTCCTTACGCGTGTACGCCATGCCGCCCCCCGGAGTGCTGGTCGTGGCCGGCGGACGCGTCGGCGCGCAGGTGCTCGCCGGGGCCGAGTTCGTCGACGGCGCCGCGGGCCGCGGCGAGGGGGGTGGGGTAGGACCGGTAGTGGTCGACCATGCTCAGCCAGCTCCCGTCGGCGCGGCGCATGAGGTGGAGCGGGCGGCCGTCCACGGTGACGTGCCAGGTACCGGCGCCCACGGCCCGGCCCCCGGCGGAGCGGATGCCCTGGATGCGCCGCCCGCGGTAGGTCTCGTCGAAGGCGGCGCCTCCGGCGGACTCGGCGGACTGCGACTCCGGGTGCGCGGGGTGCTCGGGTCCCGTCACGCCGTCGGCGCCGGCGGCGGACTCCGTGGCCCGGGGAGGCCGGGAGGCGGCGATCAGGGGCGCCAGGCCGACGGCGAGGGCCGGGGCGAGCAGCCCCCGCACGATCTGCCGCCGGGTGCCGGACACCGGCCGTCCCGTCACCGGGCCCTCTCCCTCTGCCCCGTGCTCCCGTTCCGCGCCGCCCGTTGCCGCGTCGTTCGCTCTGGTGCCCGTGTTGACGACCATGCTCCACTCCTCGTCCGGTTGCGTCGGTTCGCACCGCTAACCGCACGGCGGGCCCCGTGGTCACCGCACACGGGGCCAGTCGGAGCACGGCCGCTCCGCCGGGCGGGGGTCGCCGGGACCGGCGCGCCTACAGCCCCGGGCCCAACCCCAGGTCGGCCACCGGGGCCGTGCGGAGCACCGGGGCGAGCACGCCCGCCTCGGGAAGCTTGGGGGACGGCAGGCCCAGGGCGCCGGGGTCCGGGGCGGTGAGCGGGGCGTCCAGGGACAGTCCCGGCGTCAGGGTCCGCAGGTCGGCGGCGGGCGCGTCGAGGCCGGCGTGGTCGAAGCCGTCGCCGGGGACGTGCGGCAGCGGCTGACGCAGGTCCACGCCGGGCAGCCCGCCGCGCACCGGCACCTGCGGCAGCGCCCGCTCCGGCAGCAGCCGGCCCTCGACGTACCGCGGGCCCTCGGGGGCGCCCGCCGTCGGCACGGGCACCTCACCGGCCACCTCCGGCAGCTCCATGCCGAGAGCCGTCTCCGCACCGCCCAGCGGCACCGGGACGGGAACGGCCGTGGCCGCGGCGGCGGGGGTCACCGCCGCGCCCACGGCGGCGGCCACACCGGTGACGACTGCGGCCAGGGTTCGTCGGGTGGTCGGCTTCATGACAGGCACGGTCCCTTTCGAGAAGGCGGGGGTACGGCTTCGGGAAGGCGGAGGACGGGGGCGGGGCGGGGTGGAGCAGGCGGGCGGTGGGCGGTGGGCGGCCGGGGTGGCTCAGCCGCCCAGCGGGAGGCCGCCCAGCAGGCCGTTCGCGGAGTTCAGCTTGCCGGTCGCGCCCTTCACGGTGTGCAGCACGGAGTCCTTGTTCTCGGTGTCCAGGACGTTGCTCCGCGCGTCCGACTGGTGCTTGACCGGCATGATGTCGACGGGCTCCGCGGTCAGCGCGTTGACGGCGCCGTTGAGGCTGGTGGGCGTGAGGGCGGCGGTGTCGGCGGCGTCGTAGGCGAACGCGGGCACGGCGGAGCCTGCGGCGACCAGGGACCCGGCGACGACGGCGGCGGCCTTGAGGGACTTCATCGTGTTCCTTTCCTCGGCGACCCGGGTCACCGGTGGATTGCTGACGCCCTCCCTAACGACCTGCGCCGGACCCGGAAACTCCGCCGTCCGGAAGACATATGAGATTCCGGACGGAAGGACCCGGACGGCGGACCCGGACGGCGGACCCGGACGGCCGTACCCCGAGAAGCCGAAAGGGCCGCCGCCGCTCCGGTGAACGGGAGCCGCGACGGCCGGGACGCCCCGGTAGGGGGTGACGGGACGTCAGGAGGGGTCGGCCGGTGCGGGCGCCTGAGGAGTCGTGGCGTCGGGGGCCTCGGCCTCCGGCGCGGTCGGTACGCCGGGCAGGCCGGCCAGGTCCGCGGCGGGCAGCCCGTTGCCGACCAGCGTGGCGGCGACCACGTTGACGACACCGGTCACGACCTCCTTGACGGCCGGGCTCACCTGGTCGGCGGAGCCGGAGGTGGTGGCCTTGACCAGGGCGTCGACCTGCTTCTGCAGCTCGGCCCGCCCGGCCGCGGACAGCCCGGGGGCCGCCGCCGTGCCGTCGTCGCCCGGCGCCGTGACGGGCGCCGGCAGCGTGACCGGGGTGTCGGTCCCGCCTTCGGCCGGGGTGTCGGTGCCGGGGGTGGCCGCCGTGCCGCCGGCGTCCGTGTCCGCGGCGTCCGCCTTGGCGAGGGCGTCCTCGACGGCGGCGGAGAGCTTCTCCGCGTCCGCGGCGGAGAGCCGGCCGTCGTCCGCCTTGAGGACGGCGTCGAGCATGTCGGTGACCGGCGTGAGCACTCCGCCCAGCCCGGCCAGACCGGCGACCTGGCTCTGCAGTTCCTCCGCGTCGGGGAGGGGTGCGCGGGACGACGTGTGGGTGCGTTCGCGGACCGGGGCGCCGTCGGCCGCCATCACCGCCGGGCCGGAGAGGCCGGTCAGCAGGCCGGCGCAGAGGGCGGAGGTGGCGATTCGCCGTGCGGGCAGACGCATGGGGGTTCCTTTCGGTGGTGCGTCGGATCTTGTGCCCACCGTGGAAGCGCCCCCGGCGCCGTGCAACCGAACGTTGCCCCGGCCGGCCCGCCCGCCCTTCCTCCGCCCTTCTGCCGCCTCGCGTCCTGCCTGCTGAGACGCCGTGTCAAGGTTCGTGTGCCGTGTCGCCGCACGGTCCCCCCATTCGGGGCGGCACGGCGCCGTGCGCGCGGCAACGCGAACCGGCCGCCCGCTCGCGGAGGAACCGCGGTGCGGACGGCCGGTGGGGCGAGCTGCGGGCCGACGTCAGTCGTTCTCGCACTCGTTGCCGAACGCCGGGTTCAGCAGACCGATGACGTCGATGGTGTTACCGCAGACGTTGACCGGGATGTGGACCGGGACCTGCAGCACGTTGCCGGACAGAACGCCCGGGGAGTGCGCGGCGGCGGCCTGCGCGCCGCTGTCGGCGGCGGCGACACCGGCGGTGCCCGCCACCGCGGCGGCGGCGACGGAGGTCAGGGCCAGGCCCTTCGCGATACGCGACATGGAGAAGTGCTCCTTGGGGTTGTCACACACATCCGGGCGGCTGCCCGGCGCAGTGTCAACGCGTGGCGCGGCCCCGAGTTGTGCCGCCAAAGGGGTGATCCCGCGAAAACGCGGGCTTCACAAATCCAACACACTTACCCGGTTTCACCGTATTAGTACGGATAGCAGCTAGAGTCCCACACCATTCGACGCACCCGTATGCCGCGTCGCGGCCGGCGCCCCGCGGCCGGGCGCGTTCCCGCCCGTCCCGAGCAATCTCCGTGAGCGAGGAAACGCGCATGCACCTGCCACCGACCGGTTCACGGCCACGGGTTCTGCACCTCACCCAGCCGGTGGACGGCGGGGTCGCCCGGGTGGTGACGGACCTGACGCGCGCTCAGCTCGCCGCCGGGTTCCACGTCGCCGTCGCCTGCCCCGCCGGTGCCTTCGCCGACCGGCTGCGTGCGCTGGGCGCCGACGTGCGCGACTGGCCCGCGACGCGCTCGCCCGGCCCGTCGGTGGTGCCGGAGGTGCGGCGGCTCGTCCGCGTCGTCGAGGACGTTCGGCCCGACCTGGTGCACGCGCACAGTGCGAAGGCCGGTCTCGCGGGGCGGCTCGCCGTACGGGGCCGGATCCCGACCGTGTTCCAGCCGCACGCCTGGTCGTTCGAGGCGGTCGGCGCCGCTCCCGGGCGCCTCGCGCTCGGCTGGGAGCGGTGGGCGACGCGGTGGACGGCGCGCACGGTGTGCGTGAGCGAGGCGGAACGGCTGCGGGGTGTGCGGGCCGGACTGCGCGGGCCCTGGGCGGTGGTCCCGAACGGCGTCGACCTCGCCCGCTTCGACGCCGCCCCGCTCACAGACGCCCCGCTCACAGAAGCCCCGCCCGCGGACGCCCCGCTGGTGGTCTGCGTGGGGCGGCTGTGCCGGCAGAAGGGCCAGGACGTCCTGCTGGACGCGTGGGAGTCCGTCCTCGCCCGGGTGCCGAACGCCCGGCTGGCCCTCGTCGGCGACGGACCGGACCGCGCCGGGCTGGCCGCGCGGTCCCCCGCGTCCGTGCTGCTCGCGGGCCCCGCCGCCGACGCCGCCGTCTGGTACCGGGCCGCCGACCTGGTCGTCCTGCCCTCGCGCTGGGAGGGCATGGCGCTGGCCCCGCTGGAGGCGATGGCCTGCGGCCGGCCCGTGGTGGTGACCGACGTCGACGGCGCCCGCGAGGCCCTGCCGCCCGCGCTCGTGCCGCACTGCCTGGTGCCGCCCGGGGATCCGGCGGCGCTGGCCGGCGCCGTCGCCGCGCTGCTGCTCGACGCGCCACTGCGCGCCTCGCTGGGCCGCGGGGGGCGTGCGCACGTCCGGTCCGCGCACGACGTACGGCACACGGCCGCGGCGGTCGCGGCCCTGTACGAGGACCTCCTCGACGCCGTACCGCCCACCGCCGGCGCAGGGCCGGGGGCGCGCACCGGACCGCCCGCCGTACCGCATCCCCTCCCCGGTGACGGGCCCGCGGCCGCGGGCCGGTCGGCCGTCGTGCCCATCGAGTGCAGGGAGACCACCCACCCGTGACCGCGGAAAGCACCGTCCCCTCCCCCGCCGGCGAGTCGCACGGCCTCGGTTCCTCCCCCGTGGCGGTGCTGCCGCCGCGCGAGGGCGCCGGAAGTCCCCGTCTGCCCTCCGGTCGTCCCGCGTCGCGGCCGGGCGGCCCGCTGTCGCTGCTCGTCGTGGACGCCGCGGCGGCCCTGCCGGGTTCGCTGGTCCTCGTCGGCGCGCCGCACCAACGGGGGCTCACGGCCCTGCTGGTGGCCGCCTCGCTGCTGCTGCGCCCCCGGCCGAGCCCGCACCGACGGCCGGTCGGCGCGCTGGACGAACTGCCCGCCCTGTGCGGCCGGATCGCGGTGGTGTGGCTGGTGCTGGCCGCGCTCGTCGCGGCGTACGTCCCGTCGTACGCGCTGTCCGGGCGCACCCTGGTCGCGGGCTTCCTGCTGCACGTGGTGACGGGCTGCGCCGGCCGGGCCGCCGTGCACCGCAGGCACCGTGCGGCGCTGCTGGACCGCCCCCGTACGGCCCTGGTCGTCGGCCCGGCCGCGACCGCGCAGCGGGTGGCCTCGGCGCTGCTGCGCCACCCGCGCTGCGGGGTGCGGCCCGTCGGGATCGTCACCGACGACCCGGCCGGCACCACCGGCCTGCCGGTGCTGTCCACCGGCGAGGAGGTGCGGCGGGCGGTCGTGCAGAACGGCGTCCGGGACGTCCTGGCCGTCGCCCCCTCCGTACGGCCCCGGCAGGCGGCGCTGCTGCGGTCGCTGGCGGAGTCGGGCTGCGCGGTGTGGGAGCTGGACGCCGAAACGCCCGCGCACGCCCCCTCGTACCCGGCGGGGGACCGGATCGCCGCCTTCCCGTGCCGGCGTCTGGCACCGGAGGCGCGGCGGCCGGGCGGCGCGGGCAAGCGGACGCTGGACGTGACCGTGTCCGGGGTGCTGTTGCTGCTGCTGAGCCCCCTGCTGCTGGCCTGCGCCGCGGTGCTGCGGGTGGTGGGCGGTCCCGGGGTGCTGTTCCGGCAGGAGCGCGTCGGGGAGGGCGGCCGGCCGTTCACCCTGCTGAAGTTCCGCACCCACCGGCCGGCCGACGAGCACGAGTCGGCGACCCGGTGGAGCGTGGCGGACGAGCACCGGATGCCGTGGTTCTGCCGCTTCCTGCGGCGCACCTCGCTGGACGAGCTGCCGCAGTTGTGGAACGTCTTCCGGGGCGACATGAGCCTGGTCGGTCCGCGTCCCGAACGCCCCTACTTCGTGGCCCGGTTCAGCCAGAGCCATCCCGGATACGCCGCCCGCCACCGGATGCCGGCCGGGATCACGGGCCTCGCCCAGATCAACGGGCTGCGCGGGGACACCTCCATCGAGGACCGGGCCCGCTTCGACAACGCGTACATCGACGACTGGTCGCTGTGGCGGGACGTGTGCATCCTGCTGCGCACGGCCGTCGCGCTCGTGCGTCCCACGGGGAGCTGACCCGGGTGGCCCAGGCCCTGCCCCTGCGGCCGACGGCGCGCGCACGGCGGCTGCCGCCGGTGCTGGCCCTGGTCGCCGTCGTCGCGCTGCTCGCGCTGCCCTTCGCCGCGGACGACGGGGGCGGCGCGCACCCGGCCGACGCGGTCTCGGCGCTGGCGGTGCTGTACTGCGCGCTGCGGCTGGTGCGGGAGCGGCGGCGCCCGCTGTCCCGCACGGCGGCCGTCGTCCTCGGCCTGCCCGTGCTGGGGCTGGCCGTCGCGGCGGTGGGCGCGGTGTCGCCGGGATCGGGACTGGCCGGACTCGGCCGCTACCTCCAGGTCTTCGTGCTGGTCCCCGCCGCCGTACTGCTGCTCGTCCGCGACCGGGCCGGCGTACGGCTGCTGGCCTGGTCGATGGTGGGGCTGGCGTTGTGGCAGGGGGCGGTCGGCGTCCACCAGTACGTCACCGGGACCGGCGCCTCCTACCAGGGGGAGACGGTCCGGGCCGTGGGCACGTTCGGGCCGCAGGACGTGATGGGGATGGCGACCGTGGTCTCCCTGGGGCTGGTCTGCGCGGTCGGGCTGGCGCTGGGGAGGACACCGTCGCGGCACCGCCTGCTCGCCGCCGGGTGCGCGCTCGTCCTGCTGCTGCCGCTGGCCGTGTCGTTCAGCCGCGGGGCGTGGATCGCCACGGCGGTGACGTGCGCCGTGCAACTGGTGCTCGCCGGGGTGCGCAGGGCGCTGGCGGTAGGGGCGGCCGTGGTCGCGGCGGCGCTGGTGCTGGTGGGCGGGTTCGGGGTCGGTACGGCGATGCTGCAGGAGCGGGTCGGCAGCATCACGGAGGTCGCCGACGCGCCCGACCAGTCGGTGACCGACCGCTACACGATGTGGGCGGCGGCGGCCGGCATGTGGCGCGAGCACCCGCTGACCGGCGTGGGGCTGAAGGGTTTCCCCGAACACCGCGACACGCACGCCTCGCTGGCGCTGTCCTCGGGCAGCGAGACGGACGGCGCGGGTGCCGCCTACCGCAGGCAGCCGCTGCTGTCCCCGCACAACATGTACCTGCTGGTGCTGGCCGAGCAGGGGCTGCTCGGGCTCCTCGCGCTCGCCGGGAGCTGGCTGGCGCTGCTCGTGCTGGGACTGCGCCGGCTGTGTGCCGTACGGCGGGCGCGGGGGGCGGTGCCGGACTGCGCGTTCGTCGCCTGCGGCCTGCTGGTGTGGCAGCTCACCGACTTCGCGTACGCCGATATCGGCGGCCCGTCGACCGTCCTGACGGCGGTGTGCTTCGGCCTGGCGTCCTGGTGGGCGCTGGGCTCCTCCGCGGAGGAGGTACCGGAGCGGTGACGACGGCCTCACGGCGCGGGGCGGACGGCACGAACGCGCCCCGGGCGAAGAACGCCACGGGCACGTCGCCCGGCACCGGCACGGACGGCGCCGGCGCCACGGGCGGGACCACGGCCGCACCGGTCCCCGGCGGCACACCGGCCCATGCACCAACGCACGACGACGCACCCGTCCCCGACCACGCGCCAGCCCACGGCGGCACGCTGACCCACGGCGGCACGCCGGCCCATGCACCAGCGCACGACGACCCACCCGCCCACGGCGACGCACCGGTCCACGGCGGCACACCGGCCCACGGCGACGCACCCGCCCCCGGCCGCCCGGCGGAATCCGGCGCCACGACCTGCCCACCCCACCCCAACCCCCCACCCACAACCCGGAACCCAGACACCACCGCCTGCCCACCCCGTCCCAAGCC